>CALKYH010000072.1 GCA_938003595.1 uncultured bacterium | reverse complement strand
TGTAGCGGTAGGTGTGGATGTCCACGAACGCCGGGCGCTGCTCCTCGCGGCACTGGTCCACGATCGGCTTGAACTTGTCGTACAGCTCGAGGATGTCCATCCCGTCGAAGGACTCCGAGATCATGCCGTAGGCCTTGCCCTTGACCGTCAGGTCCTCGGCCATCGTCGTGCCGCGCTCGATCGAGGTGCCCATGGAGTACTTGTTGTTCTCCACGATGGTGATCAGCGGCAGCGAGTAGAGCCCGGCCAGGTTCAGCGCCTCGTGCAGGCAGCCCTGATTCAGCGCCCCGTCGCCCAAATAGCACAGCGCCACGCGCTTCTTGGCCTTGCCGCCGTTGAGCGATTTGCCCAGCACCTCCAGCTCATACTTCGCGGCGAACGCCAGGCCGGCGCCGAGCGCCGTCTGCGCGCCGACGATGCCGTGCCCGCCGTAGAGATGGTTCGGCTTGTCGAACATGTGCATCGACCCGCCCTTGCCCTTGGCGCAGCCGGTGATGCGTCCGAACATCTCCGCCATGCAGGCCCGCGGGCTCATGCCCCGCGCCAGGGCGTGCCCGTGGTCGCGGTACGCGGTGACGATCGGGTCATCGTGCTCCACCGCGCCGATGGTGCCGACCGCCAGCGCCTCCTGCCCCGTGTAGACATGGCAGAAGCCGCCGATCTTGGCCTGCTGGTAGGCCTGCATCGTCCGGTTCTCGAACTCCCGGATCAGCTGCATCTGCCGCAGCAGCTCGACGAGCCGCTCGTCGGTCAGCGACGCCGACGGGCGGCGGGCCCCCGAGGCGTTCGCCCCGGACTTCGGTGCTCGGGAGGCAGGGGCTGTGGCGGGGGTCATAGGCGGTTTTTCGGTGTCGGGAACGCCCTTCCGGCCGCCGGGCGCGCGGTCCGGCCGGGGGCCGTCGGGTGATGCGGGGTCGGGTCTCACGGAAGAGGTTCGGCCTGAAAGGTCGGGCGAACGCAAGTCTAGGAAGATTCCCGCCCCCGCGGCAAAGTTCCACCCCTCTCCCGCCCCCGATATCGCCCTCCCAACGGCCCCGGATTCTCCCCCCCGGGATTCCGGTTCGTCGATACATCTCCCGATGCCGCCGCCCCCGACGAGCACGCCGGCCCTTCATCCCCCCGACCTCGGCGCCCCCCCCACGCCCGAGCTGCGCCTGCGCACCGTCCGGGCCAACCTCGACGCCCTCGCCGACCGCGCGCCCGACCTGTCCGCCGCGCTGGACGCCTGGACCCGCCGACTCGACGACCGCCCGCCGCCTCCCACCAGCCGCGCCGCGGCGAACGCCGTCCCCATTCCCCCCGACATCACCTGCGGCGACCTCCAGCGCGCCCGGCCGATCACCATCGACGGCATCAACCCGCCGTGGCTGTTCCTGCGCCTGGCCGAGGCCACGCCCCCGAGCCTGAACGGCCACCGGCCGCGCCTGCAGATCGTCCAGGCGGACCCTCTCGAGTTCCTCGACGGCCTGGCCTGCGCCGACATGACGGCCGTGCTCGCCGACGAGCGCGTCCGGTGCTTCGTCGGTGCCGAGGCGAGCGCCCAGCTTCGTGCCTTCCTGGAGTCGCGCTTCGACACCATCATCGCGGGGCCGCTGCTTCGTAATCCCTCGCTCCGTGCGCCGGCCACGCCGCCAGTCGAGCAGGCCATCGCCGCCGCGGCCCAGGCGCAGGGCGCCGAACTGGACCGCCTCACGCGCCGAGTCGCCGCGGCGTACGGCCAACGAGACCCTGCCTGGTGGCGACGCCGCTTCACCGAGGCGCTGTGCGGCGCCGGTGCGCCGCTGCGTGTGCTGATCCCGACCTGCCGCTACAGCACCTTCGTCCGCCACTCCGCCGAGGACCTGGCCGACGCCGTGCGTGCGATCGGGCACGAGGCGCGGATCGTCATCGAGCCCGACGCCTGCAGCCGTCTATCCAGCGTGGCGTACACCCGCGCGTTCGCGGAGTTCGATCCGGATCTGGTCCTGCTCATCAACTACACCCGCGCCTCGCTCGGCGCCGCAGGCTCGCCCCGTGTGCCCTTCGTCTGCTGGGTGCAGGACGCGATGCCCCAGCTGTTCGACAAGGCCGCGGGCGCCGCGAGCGGCCCGCTGGACTTCCTCGCCGGCTACACCGTCGAGCGGTTGTTCAGCGAGTTCGGCCACCCGCGCGAGCGCGCCTTCCACACCGCGATCGGCGTCTGCCCGCGGAAGTTCCACCCTGCGCCGGTGAGCCCGGGGCAGCGGGCACGCTTTGAGTGCGAGGTCGCGTATGTCGGTCATCAGAGCGAGACGGTGGATGCGTTCCACGATCGTCAGGCCGCGATGCTCGGCCAGGCGCCCGGCGCCCGGCGCGTCATGGACCTGGTTCGCGAGCGCGTCCTGGCCGTCGTGGCCGACCCCATGACCGGCGTCATCCACGCCCGGCTCGACGACGCTGTCCGGTCCGCCATCCGCGAGGTCTCGGGCGCCAAGCCCGATCCGCGCATCTTCGCGGTGCTGCTGAATCAGTACGCCCTCCCGCTCGCAGACCGTGCGTACCGGCACGAGACCCTCGAATGGGCCGCGGCCATCGCCGAACGGCGAGGCTGGCGGCTGCGCATCCACGGGCGGGGCTGGGATCGGCACCCCACGCTGGCCCGCTTCGCGCAGGGGGAGGTCGCCCACGGCGAGGACCTCCGCGCCTGCTACCAGGCCGCGACCGTCCACCTGCACGCCGCGATGCTCAGCCCCGTGCACCAGCGCCCGGTCGAGTGCGCCCTGTCCGGCGGGCTGCCGCTGGTGCGGTTCAACATCGACGAGGTGCACTCCACGCGCTACTGGATGCTGTCGAGGGTCGCGGCGCAGGCGGCGCCGGACTGTTCCGACACCGCGAACAGGCGTCCCCGCTGGTGGACCTGGAACCACGCGCCGCTCATGGAGTACGCCTCGCTCTGCGGCCGGCTGGGCCTGCCCATCGAGGCCGGCCCCGATCTGCAGGACTGGGCCGAGGCCGCGCTGCGCCGGCTGGGTCCGCTCCGCCCCGAGAACCTCGCCCACTGGCTCTACGCCGGGCTGGCGGACTCGTGCTTCGCGACACGGGAGCAGCTCGAACAACGGCTGGCCGAATCGATCGAGTATCCCGAACGCCGGTGCGCGCAGTCGGCGCTCATGGCCTTGCGCATGCGGGAGCGCATGACGACCGACGCCATGACGG
>CALKYH010000071.1 GCA_938003595.1 uncultured bacterium | reverse complement strand
CACCGGCAGACCCTCGATCACAATCTCCCCATCCCAGGCGGTGTTCATCTCGATCGTCCGCCGGATCGCGGCCTCGCTGCCGCGTAAGACGAGGTCGACCGGCCCCGGCTGAAGACCTTCCACATTGGGGCCGAGCCCCGTGGAGAACGAGGTATTGGCGGGGCCGGAGAGCGTGCCCAGTCTCCACTCGCGACCGTTCTGCCGAAGAATGAGGTCGAAGGCGAGGTTCGCCGGCGGTTGCACCGCCGTCAGACCGACCTGCAGACTCACCGAGTCGCCCCGTGGATGGGCCTCGAGCCGCGTGACCTGGATGGAGTCTCGAATGCCCTCTCGCGCGGACTCGTCCGCTCGCAGCCCGATGCCGTCCGACCGCCCCGCGTCGACGACCCTCGTCGCGGCGGATCGTTGAAACGGCCTCCACTCGTTCTCTTCCGGCTGGTCCTTCGGGCTCTCTGCGAATGCATATCGCCACTGCACGACAACCTCTGCGGGCCCGGGAGCCGGCATCACGACGCCCCCCAGCATGGACGACCGACCTCCCGTGTAGCTGCGACCGAGCGAAGCGTCGCATTCGACGCCGTTCACTGTGGCCCCGGTGGACTCGATCCAGATCGAGCGGGGCGTCCGGAGCGAACCGGCTCTGGCGGTGATCTTCAGCCTGAACATCACACGCTCGTTGACTCGGGCGGTGGGCCTCATGTCCATCTCGAACGAGTACGCACGATCCAGAACTTCATCGATCTGCTGCTCGGTGATGAGTCCATGATCCATCACCACATCCAGCGCATCCGCCCAACCCGGACCCCACGGTCTGGACTGGTCTGCCTGGTGCGCGAGCGTCACATCCACGAATCGCCGCACCTGTTCAGGTCGAGGCGGCCGCTCCGAGTTCACCCGGTCCGCCAACTCCGAGATCGCCGCCTCCGCCTCCGCCGTCCCCGCCCGCGCCTCGAACAGCAGCAGCGCCGCGGGCTTGTAGGTGTTCCAGTTCGTTCCCTTGATCAATCCCCAGCCCACCACGCCGCCGACGATCAGCGCCAGCGCCGCGGCAATCGCGCCGATCGCCGCCATATGTATGCGCCTTCGTCGCTGACCGATCCGTACACCCCGCGCCCCCGACACATCCGCCCCGCACTCCGGGCACCGCTCCCGCGGCTCGGGCGCGCCCGACAGGTCGAACCGGCACCGCCTGCACACCGGGTGATCGTCGATCCGCCGCCCGCGCAGGCCGACCGCGAGCATCACAACGCCGCCCAGCAGCGCCGCACCCATCAGCACAAGCAATGCGATGAACAACCGGAGCCCCCTTTCGGCCGCGATGCCGAGAAGCCAACCGCCAATCTAGCGACCCCCTCGGACGCGTACCATCCCACCCATGTTCCCGCAGGCCCCCACAACCCCCGCGCGCGTCTACCTCGACAACGCCGCAACCTCCTTCCCCAAGCCCCCGAGCGTGGGCGAGGCCATGGCGCGCTACGCCTCCGCCATCGGCGCCTCCCCCGGCCGCGGCGCCTACGCCGAAGCCCTCCAGGCCGCCGGCCTCCTGAACTCCGCCCGCCGCTCCATCGCCCGCCTCCTCAACGCCGACGCCCCCGAGCGCATCGTCTTCACCCTCAACTGCACCGACGCGCTCAACCTCGCCATCAAGGGCCTCGTCCGCCACGACGCGCGCGAGCGCCGCCGCACGCCCCGCGTGATCACCACCGACCTCGACCACAACTCCATCCTCCGCCCCCTCCGCGCCCTGGAGAACGCCGGCGAGTGCGCCGTCACGCGCCTGCCCTGCGCGCCCGACACCGGGCGCGTCGACCCCGACGATCTCCGCCGCGCGATCGACGCCGACACCGTCCTCGTCGCCACACACCACGCCTCCAATGTCAGCGGCACGATCCAGCCGATCGAGGCCATCGCCGCGATCTGCCGCGAGCGCGCCGTCCCGCTGCTGCTCGACGCCGCGCAGACCCTCGGCCACCTGCCGCTGGATGTCCGCGCCCTGGGCGTGGACCTGGTCGCC
The DNA here is from genome assembly GCA_938003595.1 of uncultured bacterium. GTDB lineage: Bacteria > Planctomycetota > Phycisphaerae > Phycisphaerales > UBA1924 > JACVCK01. Next base: position 2,191 of record CALKYH010000071.1, on the reverse strand, counting down.
TTCCCCGGCCACAAGGGCCTGCTCGGCCCGCTCGGCACGGGCGGGCTCTACCTGTCGCAGGCCATCGCCCCGCGCATCGACCCGCTCCGCGAGGGCGGCACCGGCTCGCGCTCCGAACTCGACACCCAGCCCGAGGAACTGCCCGACCGCTTCGAGCCCGGCAGCCACAACGCCATCGGCCTCGCGGGGCTGGGCGCCGGCGTGGACTGGGTCCTCGACCGCACCATCGCTTCGCTCCGCGCCCACGGCCTCGAGCTGTCCCGCGCCTTCCTCGAAGCGCTGGACGGCGCCGCTGTTCGCCTGCTCGGCCCCGCCGGCGCCGACGAGCGCGTGCCCGTCTTCGCGCTGACGGTGGGGGGGCTCTCGCCCCACGACGCCGCGGCCATCCTCGAATCCGAGTTCAACCTCCTCACCCGCGCCGGCCTGCACTGCGCCCCGCTCGCGCACCGGACCTTCGGCACGAGCCCCGACGGCGCCGTCCGCGTCTCCTTCGGCGCGTTCAACACCCTCGAGCACGCCCGCGCCGCGGCCAGCGCGCTCCGTGAGATCGCCGCGGAAGCCGGCGCCGCCCGCTGAACCTCAGCCCGTCGGCTCCGGCGCGGCCTTCGCCTCCTCCGCCCTGGCCGCGGCCGCCGCCTCGCGCTCGTGCTTCTTCAGCACGCGCTCCGTCAGCTGCGTGATGACCTCGTGCGCCATGGACTCGGCCGTCGCCAGCTCCTCCACGGTCACATGGTCGGCGCCCAGGCGCGAGGCCATCATCCCCTTGCTCAGGAAGTTCGTCCGCGCCGAGATGAAGGTGCTCTGGTTCATCGCCCGCACCGCCTCGCACGCCCGCAGCACGGCGTCCTCGTCGGGGATCGTCAGGATCACCGCGTCCGCCGAGCGCACCCCGGCGGATTCCAGCACCTCCGGGTTCGACACATCGCCGTACACCACCGGTCGGCCCAGCGCGCCCTGCGTGCTGATCGTGTTCGGGTTGAAGTCGATGATGGTGTACGGCACGCCCAGCGTGTCGAACCGCTCGCACACCGCCCGCCCGACCACGCCGAACCCCGCCACCACCACATTCCGCAGCTGCAGCGCCGCACGCTCGGAGGGCGTCGGCGCCTTCGCCTCCGGCTCGTCCACGAACCTGGTCACCTTGATCCACGGCGGCGCCGGAACGCTCGCGAACCGCCCGGAGATCTTCGACCCCAGTCGCATCAGCGAGGGCGTCACGATCAGCGACAGCGCCACGACCGCCGTGGTGTTCGCCACCGTCGTTGGCCCGATGATGCCCAGCGAGTTCGACATGTCGAGCAGGATGAGCGAGAACTCACCCGCCTGGCACAGCGCAAAGCCCGTCGCCACGCTCGTCGCCGCCGCCGCGCCCGCCGCCCAGCACGCGATCGTCACCCCCAGCGCCTTGAGCGTCAGCGTCGCCAGCGTCGCGAGGAGCGCCAGCCACCACCAGTCCATCAGCAGCGCCAGGTCCACCTTCATCCCGACCGTGGTGAAGAACACCGCGATGAGCAGGTCGCGCAGCGGCCCGATCTGCCCCGCGAGTTGATGCTTGAACGGCGTGGACGCCAGGATCAGCCCCGCCAGGAACGCGCCCAGCTCCGGGCTGAACCCCAGCCACGCCGTCGCCAGCGCCGCGCCGATCGCCGCCGCCACGCTCAGCACCAGCATGACCTCGCGCGAGTGCCCCTTGGCCGCCTCGCGCAGCACGCGCGGCAGCACATATCGCCCCACGACGATCAGCCCCGCCACGCCGCCGACCTTCATCGAGGCGTCCTGCAGGAACTCGAACCAACGGAAGGGATCATCCTTCAAGCCCTGCGCGATCCCCACCTCGGCGCCGCCCGTCCCGCCCCATCGCGCCAGCGCGGGCAGCGTCGCCAGGACCGCGACCACCAGCAGGTCCTGCAGCAGCAGCACCGCGAACGACAGCCGCCCGACCGGCCGGCGCAGTTCGCGCCGCTGCGTCATCACGCGCAGCACCACCGCCGTGCTCGACATCGACAGCGCCAGCGACACCGCCAGCGCCCCCGGCACGGTCAGGCCGAACGCCAGCGCCAGCGCCCAGCCCGCCAGCGTCGTCAGCGCGAAGCTCAGCAGGCCCGCCGCCACCATCGACGCGGCGCCCGACCGCACCATGGACATGTCCATGTGCAGCCCGATCCCGAACATCAGCAGGATCATCGCCATG
>CALKYH010000070.1 GCA_938003595.1 uncultured bacterium | reverse complement strand
GGCGAGCAGCAGCGAGAGCAGCCCGGCGAGAAGTCGGGCGAGCAGTCGGGCGAGCGGGGCGGTGAGCAGCCGCGCGAGTCTCCGGAAGACGCTGGACAGCGTGAGGGCGGCGCGGAGCAGGAGAGTCAGCAGCAGCAGCAGCCCGGGGGCGAGCAGCCGAACGCGCCGGAGGGAACAGAGTCGGGCCAGCAGCAGCAGGGCGCCGAGAATGAGCCATCGGCGCCGCCGGAGGCGGGCGAGGCGCAGCGCGGGCCCGAGGGCGGCGTGAGCGAGGAGCAGGCGCCTCCGGGCGAGGGCGGGCAGCAGCCGACAGGCGATGAGCAGCGCTCGGCGCCGGCGCAGCCGCCGCAGGGCGGGACGCCGCCGCCGGGGGCGGAGCGCGCCCGCCGCGCGATGGAGCAGATGCAGCGTCAGCGCGAGGAGGCGGAGGGACGGCGCGGCGACGCGGAGAGTCTGCGGCGCGAAGCGCAGCGGTTGATGGAGGAAGCGAGCCCCGAGCAGCGCGAGCAGGCGGAGCGCTGGGCGAAGCACCGGGGTGAAGAGTCGTCCGAGGGCGAGGCGGGCGGGGGCTCGAGCGACGGGGGAACGGGCGTGCGCACCGGACCGACGATGGGCACGCGCGAGTCGGGGACGGAGATCGTCGATGTGCGCCGTGGATCGAGCGAGCAGGGGCGCGTCGCCGCGGAGTGGGTGGACCCGAACGCGCCGGCGCCGCAGGGCTCGGGGGTGGAGGGCCCGCGTTCGGCCGAGCGCGTGCGCGAGGCGGCCAGGAGCGCGGAGCGGGCGATGGAGGAGCAGTCGGTCTCGCCGCGGTACAACCGGGTGGTGCGGGAGTTCTTCCGTCGTCGCCTGGAGGCGGCGGAGAACAAGCCCCTGCCTGCTCCTGAGCCGGCGCAGGATGTCGAGCGCAAGCCGTGAGCCTGCGACTGAGCGATCCGTGGTGGCTGTTGATCCTGCTGCTGGCCGCGCCGACGGTGTGGATCGGGCTGCGCTGGCTGCACGCGATGACGCGGGTTCGGGCGAGTTCGGCGGTGATCCTGCGCGCGGCGCTGCTGGCGCTGATCGCGCTGATGCTGGCGGGTGCGGCGTCGGTGCGGCGGACGGATCGGCTGGGGGTGATCGTGCTGGTGGACGCGTCGGAGTCGGTGCGCCGGTTCGCGACGGCTGCGGACGGGCGTGGCGGCTCGCGACCGGCGCTGGAGGCGGTGCGCGACTGGATCGAGCGGGCCTCGGAGCGGCGCGGGCCGGATGATCTGCTGGGGGTGGTGTCGTTCGACGGGCGGGCGATCGCGCTGGCGGCGCCGGCGGCGCGGACGCCGGGCGAGGTGGCGTTCGATGTGTCGATGGGCGAGGGCACGGACCTGGAGGGGGCGATCCGGTACGCGCGGGCGCTCGTGCCGCCGGGGGCGTCGGGGCGGATCGTGCTGGTGAGCGACGGCGTGGAGACGACGGGCGACGCGATGCGCGCGGCGGAGGCGATGGCGGGGGGCTCGTCGCCGACGCCGATCGATGTGCTGCCGCTGTCGTACAGTGTGCAGCGCGAGGCGATGGTCGAGAGCGTGGATGCGCCGCCGAGCGCCTCGGAGGGGGCGACGGTGACGGTGCGCGTGACGCTGCGGGCGGAGTCGCCGACGCGCGGGACGCTCCGCCTGCTGCGCGAGGGGCGGGAGCTGGATGTCAACGGTGACGCGGAGGGGCTGGGGCGGCGCGTGGAGTTCGGGCCGGGGCGGCAGATCGAGCTGTTCCAGGCGCGGCTGGATGATGGCCGCGTGCACCGGTTCGAGGCGGTGTACGAGCCCGACGCCGACACGCAGGGCTCGCTCTCGGGCGACACGCTGGTGGCGAACAACCGGGCGGAGGCGTTCACCGTGACGCCGGGCAAGGGCGCGGCGCTGGTGATCGACGGCGTGAGCGACGGCGATCCGGACGGCGCGGGCGCGGTCCTGGCCAGGACGCTGGAGCGCGCAGGGATCGATGTGCGGACCGTGGGTCCGGGGCTGGCGCCGGCGGACCTGCTGGCGATGCAGGCGTTCGACCTGATCATTCTGGAGAATGTGGCGGCGGATGATCTGACGCCGCAGACGAGGGAGCTGCTGGCGGACTATGTGGAGGAACTCGGCGGCGGCCTGGTGATGGTGGGCGGGCCGGATTCGTTCGGGGCGGGCGGCTGGAAGGGCTCGGCGCTGGAGCCGATCCTGCCGGTGAAGCTGGATCTGCCGGAGCAGCTCATCACGCCGTCGGCGGCGATCATCCTTGTGCTGGACGCCTCGGGCTCGATGGGTCAGCGGGTGCTGGGCGGGGCGCGGACGCAGCAGCAGATCGCCAACGAGGGCGCGGCGCTGGCGATCCGTTCGCTGGACAAGCAGGACCTGGTGGGCGTCATCGCTTTCTCGAACAGCGCGTACGACATCGTGCCGCTGGGGCGCAACGACGATCCGGACGGCGCGGCGCAGCGCGTGCTGGGCATCTCGCCCAACGGGGGGACGAACATGTACCCCGCGCTGGCGGAGGCCGGGCGGCGGCTGCAGGAGGTCGAGGCGCAGGTCAAGCATGTGATCCTGCTGTCGGACGGCGTGGCGCAGGGCGATCCGATGAGCGGGCCGGCGATCGCGGAGGCGATGCGCGCGAGCGGGATCACGGTCTCGACGATCGCGGTCGGCGACGGCGCGGACACGGGGACGCTGAGCGCGATCGCGTTCGAGGGCGGGGGCGAGTTCTACCGGGTGGTGGACCCGAATGTGCTGCCGCGGATCTTCCTGAAGGAGACGCGCGTGGTGCGTCGGCCGCTGATCCGCGAGGCGCCGTTCACGCCGGTGGATCTGGCTTCGGGCTCGCCGCTCGTGCTGGGGCTGGATGAGGGCATGCCGCAGCTGCGGGGGCTGGTGCTCACGCAGCGGCGTGATGATCCGGGGATCGTCAATGCGCTCGCGGCGCCGGGGGGCGAGCCGGTGCTGGCGCACTGGAATGTCGGGCTCGGGCAGGTGGGGGCGTTCACCAGCGATGCGCACCGGTGGGCGGCGGATTGGCTCGGCTGGCCGGGCTATCGGCAGATGTGGACGCAGATTGCGCGGTCGTTGTCGAGGCCCTCGGGCGGGCAGGGGTACGACCTGGCGGCGGAGGTGGACGGCGACGAGCTGCGCGTGCGCCTGGATGCGCGCGATCGCGACGGGCGGCCGATCGATCTGCTGCGGATCCCGGGGACGGTGTTCGGGCCGGACGGCTCGCGCCAGCAGGTGCAGCTGAGCCAGGTGGGGCCGGGCGAGTACGAGGCGCGGGCGCCGGCGGGGGCCACGGGGAACTATGTGGTGGCGCTGACGCCGCGGCTGGGCGACCAGGCGCTGGCGCCGGTGGTGGGCGGGGTGTCGAAGACGACGGGGCCGGAGTTGCGGCGGCTGCGCTCGGACGTGGGCGCGCTGCAGCGGATCGCGGACGCGACGGGCGGGCGCGTGCTGGACCTTGCGGAGCCGGAGCGGTCGGGGTTGTTCGATCGAGAGGGCGTGCGTCCGAGCCGGGCGTCGAGCCCGTTGTGGCGGCTGCTGCTGGTGTGGACGCTGGTGGTGGCGCTGCTCGATGTGGGCACGAGGCGCGTGGCGTGGGATCGGTTGATCACGCGCGAGGCCGCGGCGGAGCTGGCGCGCCTGGCGGGCGGGCTGCGCGGGCGCGGAGAGGGCGCGGCGTCTTCGGTCGGCGCGCTGCGGAAGGCGCGGGAGGGCGCGGCCGAGCGCGAGAAGACGGCAGGCGGGCCGGGGCGGAGCAAGGGGCCGATCCCCGTGGCGCCGGGGCCGACGGAGGCGGAGCGCCGGCGCGCGATCCGCGCGGCGATGCGCGACGCGACCCGGCGGGCCCGGGAATCGGACGCGGCGCCGGCTGGGGAGGATGCGGAGCGGACCTCGAGTCTGCTGGCGGCCAAGCGCCGGGCGCAGGGCCGTTATTCGGACGACGACCAGACCGGCGGCCCCGGGGCCGAAACGGGCGGATCCTGAGGCCAGCCGCTACAAATGGGGGGAGTCGTCGCGGAATACTCCGCGGATCCCTGAGGTTCTGGTCTCTGGCGAGAGGTTCGCTGCGTGCAGAGGGCCGAGTTTGAGCTTCGCGCGCTGGAGCACCTGGACGCCGTCCATCGGCTCGCGCTGCAGCTGACGCGCCGGCCCGACGAGGCCGCGGACCTTGTGCAGGAGACATACCTCCGTGCCCTGCGATCGGCCGAGTCGTTCGAGGAGCGCGGGGGAGGGATTCGTCCGTGGCTGTTCACGATCGCGCACAACCTGTTCATCACGCGGCGGAAGCGGGAGGCGCGGGCGCCGTCGGCGGTGGGGGAGTTCTTCGACGCCGACCCCCGGAGCGCCGGGCCGGACGAGCCGCCGCCGGCCTGGGACCTGAGTTCGCTGGATTGGGAGCATGTGGACGAGCGGCTGAAGAGGGCGATCGACGATCTTTCCCCGGAGCACCGGGAGGCGCTGCTGCTCTGGGGCGTGGAGGGCATGAAGTACCGGGAGATCGCCGATGTTCTGGAGACGCCCATCGGGACCGTCATGAGCCGATTGCACCGGGCGCGGCGGGCGCTCGCCGCGGCGCTGGAGCCCATGCGGCGTGAGATGGGCATCGTGGATCGCAACGACAAGACCGAAGACCAATGACCGAACGCCGCCACAACCCGATCGACGACGCGGCCCTGGGCCGGGAGGCGCTGCTGCGCGCCGCGGCGGACGGGGAGTTGTCGGCCGCGCGGGCGGCGGAGGCCGGCGCCGACGCGGACGGCGCGGCGAGGATCGCGTTCGAGAGGTCGCTGCGGGACGCGGTGGGACGGTCCATGCAGGGGAACGGGGCGCCGGCGGAGCTGCGGGCGCGGATCGAGGCCGCGTTGCGGGCCGAGCCTGAGGCGCTGCCGATCCCGATGCCGGAGGCGCCTCGTGGCGGTTCGGCCCGTCGAGCCGGCGGGGTGATCGGGTGGTTGAACGCCAACCGGTCGCTCGCGGCCCTGCTGGCGATCGCGGTGTCGCTGGGGCTGTTCATGTTCTGGCGGCAGGGTCAGCCGACGGCGTCGGAGCGGATCGCGATGGATGTCATGGCCCAGTCGCTGATCAAGGAGGGCGAGCGGTTCACCGCATTCGGGGAGAGGTTCGAGAAGCAGGTGCCCTACAAGGGTCGGGCGGCGGCCGAGGGGGCGATGGAGACGGTGCTGGGCGAGGCCGTTCCGGTGTACGACCTGAGCAGCCTGCACTATCAGGTGGCGGGGCTGGCGCCGTGCTCGCTGAGTTGGCCGGGGCAGTCGGGCCAGCTGATCTACCACGCGGACGAGGGCACGGGGTGGCTGACCCTGATCATGAATCGCGTCCCGGTGGCGGAGGCGGCGAGCCCGGTCCCCGAGAAGTGGGTCTCGGTGTTGCGCTCCGGGAATGAGGAACTTCCCCCGGTGTACCTGTGGCGGAAGGGCGATGTGGTCTTCTACCTGGTGGCCCCCGACGAATGGGAGGGGCGCCGGGCGTTGAAGCTGTTCGACGCGCCGGGCTCGCTGCGGCGGTTCGATCCCGACCTGGCGTGGGCCAAGAGCTATTCGGGCGGCCGGTAGCGGGGCCAAGTCCGATGGAGGCCGGGCGGAGTCCCGGGCAGGCGCCACCGCCGGCGGGCCGGTACCTATAAGGTGTGACCGGTTGAACCTCCCTGAGGCCGGTGTCGTCGTGGGCGCGTCGGGATTTCCCGGCGCTCGATCGGCGATCGGGGCTGCGGCACGGGGAGGACCGTTCTCGGAACAGGCCTGGGTTCGCGCGGGGCGGACTCGGCGTCGGTGATACAGGGCGAGCCCCGCGACAGCAGGAGATCGACATGCAAGAGCAGACGCTGAAAATCGCGGCCCGCGGCGCCCTTGTGGCGTTGGCGGCGGGGGCGCTGTGCTGCGCGGGGATCGTCTCGGCGCAGGACACGAATCCGATCGAACAACGGGGCATGCCCCCCGAGGCGGCGGCGGCGATGGCCGCGGCCCAGGCGGGCGGCAAGGACAAGGAGAAGGACAAGGACTTCCCCGACTACGCCGAGGTCATCAAGGACTACGAGAAGGTGATCTCGACGGCGGACGGCCAGAGCATGTACACGATCTGGCGCCGCAACAAGGACAACCAGATGCTCGCGGAGCTTCCCCGCGAGTTCGAGCGCCAGCGCCTGTTCATCGCGATGACCATCGCCGGCGGCGACCCGGAGGCGGGCGTGCAGTGGAGCGACCAGTACGCGTACTGGAAGCGCTTCGACAAGCGTCTGGCGCTGATCGAGCCGAATGTGTCGGTGAAGACCGACGGCGATGTGAACGAGGAGGCCTCGCGCAAGACGCTGTTCACGGACCGCGTGGTGGTGGATGTGCCGATCGTGGGCATGAGCCCGCAGGGCGGTCCGATCATCGACCTGGATGCGCTGCTCGTGAACGGCGCGGGCAAGTTCTTCGGCGAGGGCCTGACGCGCGGCGCCAACACCAATCTGGCGCGCATCGTCAAGGCCAAGGCGTTCCCCGAGAATGTGGAGCTGGCGTTCGAGATGCCGCTGCAGGGCGGCCGCCTGACCACGCTGCACTATTCCTGGAGCGTTCTGCCCGAGAACACGGGCTACAAGCCGCGCGCGGCCGATCCGCGTCTGGGCTTCTTCACCACCTCGCAGCAGTCGCTGGGCGATCCCTCGGACATCGAGCCGTGGAAGCGGGTGGTGAACCGCTGGAACCTGCAGAAGGCGGACCCGAGCCTGAAGCTCAGCCCCCCGAAGCAGCCCATCGTGTGGTACATCGAGTCCACCACGCCGGTCCGGTACCGCCGGTTCGTGCGTGAGGGCATCGAGATGTGGAACGAGGCGTTCGCGCAGATCGGCATCATCAACGCCGTCGAGGTCTACCAGCAGGACGCCGCGAGCGGCGCCCACATGGACAAGGACCCCGAGGATGTGCGCTACAACTTCTTCCGCTGGAACACCAACAGCGTGCCGTACGCGATCGGCCCGAGCCGGGTGGATCCGCGGACGGGGCAGATCCTCGACGCGGATGTCGTCTTCCACGACGGCCTGCTCCGCGCGTGGACGAGCGACTGGATGGACACCATCGCCCCGCTGTCGGTCGAGGGCTTCAGCCCCGAGACCATGGCGTGGCTGGCCGAGAACCCCAAGTGGGACGCGCGGGTGATGCTGCAGCCCCCGGCGCAGCGCGCCGCGAAGATCGCGGAGCTGTCCGCGGCGAACAGGTCGTTCAACGGGCTGGCCTGCGAGCATGAGGAGCACATGGCGCCCGGCTCGGGCAAGATGCTCGGCTCCGGCGAGTTCGACGGCCTGCTGGGGCGCACGAGCCAGGTCAACGGCATGTGCAAGGTCGGCGTGTACGCCGGCATGAACATCGCTCTGGCCCGCATCGCCGGCGAGACCCTCGGCCTGGCGCGCCTGGCGCCGACCGGGAAGCCGGAGGCCAATGAAGGCAGCGAGAGCGGCGAGACCGAGGACGAGATCGACCTGCTCGACAACGTCTCCGAGGAGTTCCTCGGCGGCTTCATCCGCTATGTCTCGGCGCACGAGGTCGGGCACTGCCTGGGCCTGCGTCACAACTTCAAGTCCTCCACGATCCACACGCTCGACGAGATGAACTCGGGCAACTTCGGCGATCAGCCGATGTTCGGCTCGGTCATGGACTACGCCGCGGCCAACATCAACTACGAGCTCGGCCCCGTGCAGGGCCCCTACACCACCTCGCGCGTCGGCCCGTACGACCTGTGGGTGATCTCCTACGGCTACGGCGACGAGAAGGACCTCAAGAATGTGCTGGCCCGCGTCGCGGAGCCGGAGCTGGCCTTCGGCACGGACGAGGATTCGTGGGGCCCGGACCCGCGCGTCCGCGTGTGGGACATGGGCGCCGACCCGCTGCAGTTCGCCGAGTCGCGGATGAAGCTGATCCAGAGCCTGCGTCCGAAGATCACGGAGAAGATGGTCAAGGACGGCGACGGCTGGTGGAAGGCGCGTCGCGCGTACAACATCCTGCTGGGCGAGCAGATGGGCGCGCTCAGCATCGCCGGCCGCTGGGTCGGCGGCTCGTTCGTGAACCGTGATCGCAAGGGCGATCCCGGCGCTCGTCCCCCGATCGAGACCATCCCCGCCGCGACGCAGCGCCGGGCGATGAACTTCGTCATCAACAACGCCTTCAAGGACAGCGCGTACGGCCTGACGCCGGATCTGCTGTCGAAGATGACGGTGGACAAGTGGATGGACGCGGGCGGCTTCTCCGCCGCGATGAGCGACGAGACCTGGAATGTGCACGACAATGTGATGGGCGTGCAGGTCTCGGCGATGACGATGCTGCTGAACCCGACGACGCTGCGCCGCGTGTACGACAACGAGATGCGCGTCGCCTCGTCGGAGGACACCGTGACCCTGCCGGAGCTGCTCAACGCGGTCTCCGACTCGATCTGGACGGAGCTGGACAGCAAGCCCGGCAAGTCCTTCACCGCTCGCGAGCCGATGGTCTCCAGCCTCCGGCGCAACCTGCAGGCGGCGCACCTGGAGCGCATGATCGACCTGACCATGCCCTCCTCGATGCTCGGCGCCGCGTCCCGCCCGGTGTCCAACCTGGCGGTCTACAAGCTCAAGGAGATCAAGGGCAAGATCGACGGCCTGCTGGACGGCGGCAGCGCCTCCCGGCTGGATCCCTACACCGTCGCCCACCTCAGCGAGGCCAGCGGGCGCATCGGCAAGGCCCTGGACGCCGAGTACATCTACAACCTCGACGACATCCGCGTGAACATCTCCATGCCGCGCGCCCCCATGGGCGTGCAGCAGGCCCGCTGATCCGGGCTCACGCGTACGGTTGACTCCTGCTCGGGCCGCGTCTTCCTCCGGAAGGCGCGGCCCGTTTCTTTGCGCAGTGCGCTCGACGGGCGACGCTCAGCCGATGACGCCGGCCATGCCCAGCGCGCGGCGCAGGTCCACGAGCTGCCCGGCGTGGCAGCCGTTGTGGAAGATCATCCGCGGGATCAAGGCGCGCATGGTGGTGGCGCCGGCGCCCCAGGGCGTCTCGCGGTCGAGCGCGGCGTCGTCCGCGGCGCGGATGGCGGCGGCCAGGCGTGCGGCGGCGGTCTCGAAGATCGCGGCGCCTCGGGCCAGCGGGGGATAGAGCGAAGGGTCGTCCGTCGGGCGAGACCCCAGGGCGATGGTCTCCGCGAAGTAGACGCCGGGCGAGGCCTTGCGGTCGCGCGACTCGCCGGCGCCGGGGGCGATCTCGCCCGCCGGGAGGGGGCGGCCGTCGAGCATCTCCGCGACGCGGTGCATCGTCAGCGACAGGTGCCCCAGGCACCAGGCCGCGTGGTTCGGCAGGCCCGGCGCCTGGCGTGTGCGGTTGGCGTCGTCGAAGCCCTTGAGGAAGCGGGTGACCAGCGGAACGCTGGCGAGCACGGCGTCGGCGAGGGGGCCGGAGGCGGCGGAGGCGGGCATCGAGGAGCTCCTGATGTCGGTTGAGCGTGTGGTGCGGTCAGTCTCGGCTCGCGGCGGCGAGAGCGCGCAGCGCCTCGTTCGCCGCGCCGGAGTCGATGGACTTGCGGGCCAGGTCCACGCCCTCGCGGATGGATTCCGCGGCGTCGGCGACGAACAGCGCCGCGCCGGCGTTGAGGACCACGATCTCGCGCGTGTGCCCGGTCTGGCCCTCGAGGACGGAGCGGATGATCCTGGCGGCGGCGTCCACGCTGTCGGCGCGGAGGTCTTCGTGGCGGGCACGCTGGATCATGAGGGAGGCGGGGTCGAACAGCTCCGTCGAGACCACGCCGTCCTTGAGGTGCGCGATGTAGGTGCGGTCGGTGGTGGAGATCTCGTCCATCTTGTCCAGGCCGGTGACCACCATGGCGCGGTCGGCGCCGAGGCGCAGCAGGGCCTTGGCCATGGGCTCGACATACACGCGGTCGTAGATGCCCACCAGCTGGCGCGGCGCCCGGGCGGGGTTGGTGAGCGGGCCGAGCAGGTTGAAGATGGTCGGGAACGCGAGGGACTTGCGCGCGCCGGAGGCGTGGCGCGTGGCGGGGTGGTGATGGATGGCGAAGCAGAAGCACACGCCGGCGCGGTCGAGGCAGCGGGCCTGGGCCTGGGGGTCGGCGTCGATGTTCACGCCAAGGGCCTGCAGAACCTCGGCCGAGCCGCGCCCGGTGCGCGAGCGGTTGCCGTGCTTGGCGACGCGGACGCGGCGCGAGCCCTTGGCGCCTGCGACGACGAGCGCCGCGGCGGTGGAGATGTTGAAGGTCTTGGGCGCGCCGCCGGTGCCGCAGGTGTCGATGAGGGCCTCGCCGGCGGGGGCGTCGTAGGGGATGGGGGTGAGGACGGCGCGCATGGCGCGTGCGGCGCCGACGAGTTCGTCGATGGTGGGGCCGCGCCGGGCGATGAGGGCGAGGAGGGCGCCGATCTGGGCGTCGTCGGCCTCGCCCTCGAGGATGTGGGCGAAGGCGGTCTGGGCCTCGGCCTCGGAGAGGGGTCGGCCCGCGACGAGCTGGGCGAGGGTCTCGACGAGCATGGGGGTAGGGTACCGGAGGGGGCGTTGCCTCGGTCGAGACCGCGTGTTCCGGCTTCGGCGGGAACCCCTCGCGCCGCCATGAGTATCATCCGGACCCCCCTTTCAGAATGCTCACAAGCGAGGACCACGCGATGCCTTCCATGCAGTTCACCCGGCGCCCCGCGGCGCCCGCGATGCGGCTCACGGCGACGATCGGCGCACTTCTGACCCTCGCGGGCCATGCCTGGGGCGCGCCCCCGGCGGCGCTGGACCGGGTGCCGACCGACGCCATCGTGGTGGTCGCGGCGCCGAGCCTGGAGCGGCTGGACAAGAACGCGTCCAACCTCATCACGGCGGCGGAGATGCCGCAGTTCTCGACGCCCGCGCAGATGCTCGCGATCCTGGGCCTCAAGGACGGGCTGGACATGTCCGGCTCGGTGGCGCTGGCGCTGATGCCCGGCGACATGGGCGGCGAGGTGCCGCCGGTGGTGATGCTGCTGCCGACGAAGGACTACGCGGGCCTGCTCAAGAGCTTCGGCGCCACGCCGGGCGCGGGCGTGACCGAGATCATGGCGGCGGGCGAGAAGCTCTACGCCAAGGACGCCGGCGGCGGGTACGCGGCGGTGGGCATGACGCAGGCGCTGGTGGAGAACTTCGACGCGGCGCCGGGCAAGGGCGAGGCGCACGCGGCGCGCCTGGGCGCCACGGGTCGCGCGGTGCTGGACGACGCGGACATCGTGGTCGTCGCCGATATGCCGGCGTTCCTGGCGACCTTCGGCGAGGGCATCAACCCGCTGGGCGGGGTGTTCCAGCAGATGTTCTCCGGGCCCGGGCTGATCCAGAACCCGGCGAACAAGGTCTCGCCGCTGATGGACATGATCAAGCGCGACGCGTCCTTCGGCGTGGTGGGCCTGCGGGCCAGCTCGTTGGCGGCGACGATCGACGCCGCGGTGCAGTTCAAGGACGGCAGCGAACTGGCGGAGGCGACGGCGGCGGGGGGGAGCAGCGCCGGGCTGCTGAACTCGTTGCCGGCGGATCCGTTCATTGTGGCGTACGGGATCGATGTGAACGCGGGCGGCATGCGGAACCTGGTGCGCAAGGTCATGGCGCCGCAGATGAACGAGGCGGAGCAGCCCGCGACGCAGAACATCCTGCTGGGGCTGATCGATGTGGTGAACGCGCAGGCGGGGGCGATCTACCCGAACCCGGGCGGGTTGCTCGCGGGCGTGATCTCGCGCGGGGTCTTCTATTATGAGGCGCCGGACGCCAACGGCTTCAAGCAGTCGCTGGAGCGGTTCGTGACCTCGGTGAACGGCGCGGACGACGGCGCGGTCTCGCTGACCTCGTCGTACACGACCAACGCCGCGACGATCAACGGCGTCAGCGCCGACGCGTACAACATCAAGATCGGCTTCGCCGGCGGTCGGCAGGGCACGCCGATGATGATGTACTACGGGCCTCCGGGCGGCCCCTCGGGCCATGTCGCGGCCGGCGGCCGGGGCGTGTACATGACGACCGCGCCGGACCAGGCCCTGATGACCAAGGCGCTCGGCGCTGCGCAGGCCGGCGCCAAGACCATCGGCGCGGAGCCGCAGGTCGAGCAGGTCGGCTCCATGCTGCCGGCGAACCGGACCTTCGAGA
>CALKYH010000069.1 GCA_938003595.1 uncultured bacterium | reverse complement strand
TGCGTGCCGTCCATCACGAGGATGAACTCGGTGACCTCGTCGGTGGGGTTGGCGATGGTGTGGTAGTGGTCGGCTTCGTAGGTGACCGAGTCGCCCTTGTGGAGCACGATCTCCTGGTGGTCGGAGGTCATCTGCAGGACGCCGGTGGTGATCGTGACATGCTCGATGACGCCGGGCTGTTCGGGCGGGAAGTCGATCGCGGCGCCCGGGGGCACGACATAGTGGGCGACGGTGATGCCGCGGCGGACGAGGGCGGGGGCGACCATGCGCCGCTCGATGCCGGAGTCCGGCTCGACGAGGCACTGCTGGCGCTCGCGCTTGAGGGGCTCGAAGAGGGCGGAGGGCTCGGACTCAAGGAGGTCCGAGAGGGAGCAGTCCAGCCCGTGGGCGATCTGGGACAGGATGCGGATGGTGGGGTTCTTCTTGTTGGCCTCGACATCGCAGAGCATGCCCCGGGACACGCCGGACTTTGCAGAAAGTTCGGCAAGTGTCAGGTTCCGGGCGGTTCTGCGGGCCTTGATGTACTCGCCGACATCCATAAGAAATTCGCGATCGTGAACTTGATTCTCTATCGGTTGATCGTACGATGATAGTGAACGCTGTTCGCTATGGTAGCAAGCAGGGTTCAGGATTGGTAGCTGGAAAGGAGTTTCCCATGTTGGCTGCGTGCAATGCCATCGGTTGTGCGTTCCCGGATCGCCGCGAGGCGGCCGTCTGGGGGGCTCTGGGCGTGTTTGTCGGCCTGGTCGCGTTGCTGGCGGTGGTGACCGCCTCGGCCGGGCGGATGGGCACGGTCTCGGGCCTGGATCGGAGCGGCGCCCCGGTGACGGGGCTGGCCTCGGCCGAGCCCGACCAGCTTCTGCCCTGAGCGGGCTGCCCTGATCACCAGTCCAGCGGGGCCGTCCAGGCCTTCACGAGGTCTTTGACCGAGACATCCACCGACGCCGCGGGCGCCTTGAGGCGCGCGGCGTCGGTTGTCTTTCCGATGACCGCGCAGGGCATGCCGATGAGCCGGCGCGCGACTTCCTCGATGTTCGCGTGCGGGATTTCGAGGAGGTAGCGCGAGGGCGACTCGGAGAACGCGGTGGCGACAACATCGCCGTGCGCGGCGCCGGCCATGGGGACGGAGGGCAGGTCGATCTCGGCGCCGAGGGTCTCGTCGGATGTGGGGTCGTAGGCGCCGATGAGCATCTCGGCGACGGCGACGAGCAGGCCGCCGTCTGAGACATCGTGGGCGGAGAGGACCAGGCCGTCGGCGATGAGCGAGGCGACGGCGCGGGCGAGGCGCGGGCCGAGGTCCAGGTCGGTGCGCGGCACGGGGGCGCTGATGCTCGGGTGCAGGCGCTGCAGGTGCGAGCCGCCGAGCTCGTGCGTCGTGCGTCCGACGATGCCGATGACGCTGCCGGCGCGCTTGAGGTCGCTGGTGACGCAGCGGGCGACATCGTTCACCACGCCCATGCCGGTGATGAGCAGGGTGGGGGGGATCTCGATGGTGCGCCCGTCCTCGGTGGTGAACTGGTTGTTGAGCGAGTCCTTGCCGCTGACGAAGGGCGTGCGGTAGGCCTTGGCGCCGTCGTAGCAGCCCTCGGCGGCGCGGACGAGCGAGGCGAGGTTGGCGGGCTTCTTGCAGGTGGGCCAGCAGAAGTTGTCGAGGATGGCGATGCGCTCGGGGTCGGCGCCGGAGCAGACGAGGTTGCGGACGGCTTCGTCGATGGCGGCGAGGGCCATGAGGTAGGCGTCGCCGCCCACCCCCGGAAGCGGATCACCGACGCCGGTGGCGAGGCCGCAGCCGATCGCGAGGGCGCGGGGCGAGCCGGGGACGGGCTGGATGACGGAGGCGTCGCCGGGGCCTTCGCCGACGGGGCCGACGAGGGGCTTGAGGACGGTGTTGCCCTGCACCTCGTGGTCGTACTGGCGGACGATCCAGCGCTTGCTGGCGATGTTGGGGTGGGCGAGCAGGTCGAGGAGGCAGCGCGAGGCGTCGGCGTCGACGGGCGCGGACTTGTGCTTGGGCGCGTTCGGCGCGGGGCGTGTCCAGTGGGCTTCGCGGCGCGGAGTCGGGATGCCCTCGTGCATGAAGTGCATGGAGAGGCGGCCGACCTCGGTGTTGTGGTAGCGGAGGACGAGTTCGGCGTTGGGTGTGCCGAAGGTTCCCAGGACGCAGAGCTCGACGGACTCCTCGTCGCAGATGCGCTGGAGGTCCTTGAGGTTGTTCGGGTGGACGGCCAGGACCATGCGCTCCTGGGCCTCGCTGATCCAGATCTCGGTGTAGGAGAGGCCGTCGTACTTGAGGGGGGCGCGTTCGAGGTGGACCTCGGCGCCGAGTTCCGCGCCCATCTCGCCGACGGCGGAGGAGAACCCGCCGGCGCCGCAGTCGGTGATGGCGGAGTAGAGGGGTTCGCGCTGCTCGTCGCGGGCGCGGAGGATGGCGTCGAGGAGGCGCTTTTCCTCGATGGCGTTGCCGATCTGGACGGCGTGGGCGAACTCGTCGGCGTGGGAGTCGGTCAGCTCGGCGCTCGAGAAGGTCGCGCCGTGGATGCCGTCGCGCCCGGTGCGGCCGCCGAGGGCGACGATGAGGTCGCCGGCGCGGGCGGCGCCCTTGATGCGGTCGATGGGCATGACGCCGACGCAGCCGCAGTAGACCAGGGGGTTGCCGATGTAGCGCTCGTCGAACCACACGGCGCCGTTGATGGTGGGGATGCCCATGCGGTTGCCGTAGTCACGGACGCCGGCGACGACCTGCGTGAGCACGCGCCTGGGGTTCAGGCAGCCGGCGGGGATGTTCTTCGTGTCGGGCGGGGCGACGCAGAAGACATCGGTGTTGGCGATGGGCTTGGCGCCCAGGCCGGTGCCGATGACATCGCGGATGCAGCCGCCGACGCCGGTCGCCGCGCCGCCGTAGGGCTCCAGCGCGGAGGGATGGTTGTGCGTCTCGACCTTGATGCAGACGGCGTGGTCGTCGTCGAAGGCCACGACGCCGGCGTTGTCCTTGAAGACGCTGAGGGTCCAGTCGACGCCCTCGGCGATGAGTTCGAAGGTGGCCGCGGCGACGGTGGACTTGAGCAGGTTGTCGATGCTGACGGAGCCGTCGTCGTGGACGGTGTGGCCGGGGCGGCCGCGCCATTCGAGGACATCGTCCTTCAGGTCGCCGGTGAGCTTGATGTTGGACTTGAGCGTCTTGTGGACGCAGTGCTCGGACCAGGTCTGGGCGAGGGTCTCGAGTTCGATGTCGGTGGGCTCGGCGCCGCGGCGGTCGTACTCGGCCTGGATGGCCTTCATCTCCTCGAGGGAGAGGAACAGGTGCGCCTCGCGGCTGAGTTTCTCGAGCGCGGCGTCGGAGAGGCCCCGGATCGGGATGTGGGCGAGTTTGAGGGAGTAGCGGTGGCCGTGGGGGAAGTCGGCGGGCTGGTAGGGCGCGGTGTGGACGGCCTGCACGACGGGGTTGGCCAGCAGGCGGTCGGCGAGGGTGCGGGCCTGCTCGGGGGTGAGGCCGTCGAAGTCGTAGCGGGCGCCGGTGGTGACCTCGACATCGTCCAGGCCGGTCAGTTCGCGGATGGCGTTGCGGACGGTCTGGGCGGCGGGGTCCATGACGCCGGGCAGGGGGTGGACCTCGATGAGCGCGGCGCCCTCGGCGAGGGGCGCGGCGCCGACGAGCGAATCTTCAATGACGGGGTTGACCAGCAGCGCGTCGCGGACGCGGTCCAGCGCGGCGCGATCGAGCGCGGCGCGGACGAGGTAGAGGCGCGCGGAGCGGACGCTGCGGGGCTTGAGGCCGATGGCCGCGGCGTCGCGGGCGACGGCGTCGGCGCGGGGGTCGGGCGCGCCGGGCTTGGCGGCGACCTCGATGCGGTGGACGGCGGGGGCGGGAGCAGAAGCGGGGGGCGACTGGGTCGGCATGGGGCGGATCATATGGGCGGGGGGCTACACTCGGCCCCCATGACGACGACAAAGGCACGGGTCGAGCTGTACACCGACGGCGCGTGCTCCGGGAACCCGGGGCCGGGGGGCTGGGCGTACATCCTGCGGCACCGGGCCAGCGGCGCCGAGGTGGAGGACAGCGGGGGCGAGGCCCAGACGACGAACAACCGGATGGAGCTGCAGGCGGTGATCGAGGGCCTGCGGGCGCTGACGCGCCCGAGCGCGGTCGCGATCTACTCCGACAGCCAGTATGTGCTGAACGGGCTGAAGGAGTGGCTGGACCAGTGGAAGGGCCGCGGGTGGCGGACGGCGGCGAAGAAGCCAGTGAAGAATGAGGACCTGTGGCGGATCCTGGACGAGATGCGGGGGACGCACGAGCTGGACTTCCACTGGATCCGGGGCCACAACGAGCATCCGGAGAACGAGCGGTGTGATCGGTTGGCGGTGGCGGCGCGGGATCGGGCGGGGGGGAAGGATGTGAAGTGAGGTGCGCGGGCTCGGAGCCCTGCGGAGCCCGGAGCGGGAGTGACGGGCCCTGTCGGTGTTTCGAAGCAGTTGCGCAGGCGCGTGCATGAGGCCCGTCGCTTGCGCTCCGGGTTCTGACAGCGGGGAGGGGATGGATCTCAGGCGCCGTTCGTCGCCAGGCACCGATCGATGCGCGCCAAGACGCTGGGCTTGCCCAGCACCGCGAGGGTCGCGTCGATCGGCGGGCTGACGGTCGAGCCGGTGAGGGCGACGCGCAGGGGTTGGGCGACCTTGCCCA
>CALKYH010000068.1 GCA_938003595.1 uncultured bacterium | reverse complement strand
CGCGCCCTAGGCGCCGCTCAGGATCGCCTCCGCCGCGCCCCGGGCCTCGATCGCCGCGCGCGTCGATCGCTCGGTGGCGCACACGGACAGGGCGCCCTGCATGAGCGTGACGAACATGCCCGCCTTGGCCTCCGGGTTCGCCGCGCCCGCCTCGCGCAGCAGGTTCAGGAAGTACCCGCGCAGCCAGGCGACATGCTCGTCGCAGACGCGCCGTCCCGGGTGCGCGGGGTCGGCCAGCTCCCCGACCGCGTTGATGAACGCGCAGCCGCGGTAGTCCTCCGCCTCGATCTTCGCCGCCAGCGCGTCGAACGCCGCGAGCAGCCGCCCGCGCGGATCGCTCGCCAGCGCCTCGACCGCTTCCACGAAGCTCGCCCGCCAGCGCTGGTCGCGCTCCCGAAGGAACGCCGCGATCAGCTCGTCCTTCGACTTGAAGTGCTTGTACAGCGACATCTTCGCGACACCGGCCTGCTCGATGACCGTGTCGATCCCTACGGCGTTCACCCCGCGCTCGTAGAACAGCTTGAGCGCGGCCTCCAAGATCCGCTCCCTCGCCGAGTCCTTCCGTGCCGTGGTCATGCCGTCCATCGTCGCGATCCCTCGCCATCCGTCAACGCCGGGCCGGCCGCTCGCAGGAGGCAGGCCGACCCGGCGTCTGGTGTCCTCGGTTCGTCCGATCGCCGTGCGGTCAGACCGCCCCGGCCGTCTGCGGCACGACCTTGGGGAAGTCCACCTCGACCTCGAACGCCTTGTTCACGAAGTTCGTGAACACATTCAGCGCCACATTCGCCACGATCTCGGCGATCTCACCGTCCGACCAGCCCGCGGCGCGGACGCGCTCGAACGCCTCGTCCGAGACCTCGCCCTTGCCGTGCAGCGTCTCCTGCGCGAACCGCAGGGCCGCGGCGCTCTTGGCGTTCTCGGAGTCTCCGCCCCGCGCCGCCGCCAGCTCCGCCGGGCTCAGCCCCAGCGCCTTGCCGATCGCGCTGTGCGCCGACAGGCAGTAGGTGCAGGCGTTCAGCTCCGCGATCAGGATCGAGATCTGCTCCCGCACCTTCGCGGGCAGGACGCCCTTGCCCAGCTCGCCGCTGAACGCCAGGTAGGCGCCCAGCGTCGCCGGGTTGTTCGCCATCGCCTTGGTCATGTTCGGGACCAGGCCGAGCTTGCTCTTGACGGCGGCCAGCTGCTCCGCGGCCTTGCCGGTGGCGTTCACGGGGTCGATCAGGTTGATGCGAGCCATGTGGGATCTCCTTCCGGGCTTCTCTGCTTCCCGCGGTGGGATTCGCCAACGCCGGAACATCCGACGCCCGATCTGTCCGCCGCGGGCCGTTCACGGGCCCATGAACGAGAATATACAGACCAGTCTGTCTATGTCAATCCAAGCAAGCAGATTTTCTGCCAGTTCGGCCCCAGCGCGCCCCGGCACCCCGATTTCGCCCGGGCCGCGGGCAATCCTGCTGCCGGGGCTCACGCGGGCGGGTCCAGGCCAGAACCAACATCCGAGAACGGTTGTCCGCCCCCCGGCGCCCTGATATTGTCCGGGCCCCCGGTCGAGACCCATTTCCTGGAGTTCCCCGGGCCCCATCTGCCAGTTGGAGCGACGCCATGAAGGACAAGATCCACCCCAAGTACTACCCCAACTGCAAGGTCTACTACAACGGCGAGGTCGTCATGACCGTCGGCGCCACCGTGCCCGAGATGCATGTCGATGTCTGGTCCGGCTCGCACCCGTTCTTCACCGGCAAGTCGACCTTCGTCGACTCCGCGGGCCGCGTCGAGAAGTTCACCCGCAAGTTCGGCGGCAACTACTTCCAGTCCAAGAAGAAGTAAGCCAGCCCCCGACTCCATCCCGAAACCACCGCGGCCCCGGCGATTCGCCGGGGCCGCGTTCGTTTGTGGGAGACCATCGGCGCGACGCGCACCATCACGCCGTGCGCGTGAATCCTTGTTCGTGGGTTGTTCGCGCATCCGGGGGGATGGATCTCTGCCGCCGGGGCCATGCGTGCGCCGTTCTCGACAAGAAGGCCCGGAAAATGTGCCAATCGGCCGACATGAGGGTTGGCGCGACCCTCCTGCAATCGGATGATTCCTCTGCGGTTGTCGACTGGAACGAGCGCAGCCGCATGGAACCCTGTCGTCCGTTGCACACGGCCGACGCCCATCAACAGAAGGAGAGTCAGAATGGTCAACCGGATCCTGGTCGGCGCTGTGGGCGCCGCGATGTTGTCGCCTCTTGCCCAGGGACAGACGCTGTTCCACGCCGACTTCGAAGGAATGACGCTCGGCGCCCCGCCGCCGCAGCTCGCCAACCAAACCCACCCGGCCTGGATCGACCTGAATCTCACCGCGACCGTTGAGGACTCGAGCACCGTGACGGCGCCGACCCTGCTGACCGGGCAGTTCTGCCGGCTCGACGGCGACGCCGGCGAGGCTCCCGACATGGGCTTCGACCGCGGCGTGAGCTGGAGCAGCGGACTGGTGGAGATGAGCGTCGATGTCCTCTTCGAATCGCTCGGCCAGTACCACATCTATCTTCGCGAAGGAAGCGCCGTCGGCGGAGCGGCGGAGAGGGTGTTCGATCTGGTCACCGCCACCGACGGGAGCGGGGCGATCGAGACCCTCGCCCACGGGTCGGGCGACTCCATCTTCACGCCCTTTTCCTACGCAGCCGGCGAACTGATCAACTACCGCGCCGTCTTCGATCTCGACGCCGACACCGTCGATATCTGGGCGAACGGCGCGCAGCTCGCCGATGACGTCGAGATCCTCGACGACGCCTCCATCGGCCTGTTCATCATCGGTTTCGAGTTCGCCGGCTTCACCGGCGACGGTCCGATCGGCGTCATGCAGTACGACAACCTGGTCGTGCGGCGGGTGCCGACGCCCGGGACGCTCGCCCTCTTCGCTGCGTCCGCCCTTGTCCTTGGCCGCCGCCGCCGCTGAAGCCCTCTACGCCTTGAACGATCCACTCAGATGGACCGCGGCCCCGGCGATTCGCCGGGGCCGCGGTCGTTCCTGCCGGCGCCGAGCTCTCACCGTGACGGCGGGCAGCTCAGGTTGTATACGCCCAGCAGCAGATTCAAGTCCTGGAAATTGACGACGCCGTCGCCGCTGAAATCCGTCAAGGTGAACGGCGCGACCTGCGTCTGGTAGTCGCCCAGGAGCGCGTTGAGGTCGACGAAGTTGATCTGCCCGTCGCCGTCGGCGTCGCCGACGCAGCGCACCGTGAGGATCGCGGGCGCCGTGGTGGAGGCATCGCACTGATTGCTCACGACGCAGTCGTAGTCGCCGGCGTCGGAGCCGGTCAGCCCCTCGATCAGCAGCGTCGCCTCGTGTGCGCCCGACACCGTTCCGCCCCCCGGCGACGCGCCGCCGGGTCCGTCGGCGATCGGCTGGCCGTCGCGCCGCCACTGGTAGGTCAGCGGCCCCAGTGTGGCGCTGACGCTGAACATCGCGTCGCCGCCGACGACGAAGTTCTGGACAGCCGGGCCGGAACCGATATTCGGCGCAACGCACACAACCTGGAACTGCCGCATCATCTCGTGGTCCTCGTGCTCGAGGATGTGGCAGTGGTAGGGGAACAGACCCGTGTAGTCCTCGAACCGGGCGATGACGCGCACGATCTCGTTCGGCGGAACCAGGACCGTGTCCTTCCAGCCGCGCTCTTCGGGCGGCAGCGGGACACGCGGGCCCGTGGGCACGGGCTCGCCGCTGACCAGCTCGAACGGCTGCCGGTCGAGCGCCTGGAACTGGACAAGGTGCATGTGCATCGGGTGCGTGATGCCCGACGCGTTGACGAACGACCAGATCTCGACCCCGCCGAGCCGCGGGAACTCGGTGATGTCGTCCCACAGCAGGTCGTTGATCGCCCAGAGACTCGTCGGACAGCCCTCGTGACCGGCGCCGCCGGCGTTCATCCGGCGGAGGATGAAGTCCCGATCCGCCTCCGACTCGGCCTCGGGGATCACGGGCACCTCCGCCAGCGTCGCGGGCACGGCGTCCGTGTCGGCCGCGCCGGCGACCACCACGAACTTCATCACATCGGGGATCACGCCCTCGCCGGGCACGCCCGGGAAAGGCGCCGGAGCGCTGTTCGTCAGAAGGACCTCAGTCCCGGGGGCGAGTCCTTCGAAATCGACGATGGTGTCGATCCGCTCTCCGGGGCCGAAGGTGACGATGGAGCGCGTCACGGGCGCCGGCAGCAGGCCGCCGTCGCTGCCGATCTGCACGAAGCTGCGCCCGTTCGAGAGCGACAGCGAGTAGAACCGCGAGTTCGAGCCGTTGAGCATGCGGAAGCGGTACTTGCCCGGCTTGACCTCCAGGTACGGCCAGACCTTGCCGTTCACGAGCACGAAGTCGCCGAAGAAGTGCTCCTGCCAGGCGTCCGGGTACGCGAACGAGCCGTCGGCGTTGAAGGAACGATCCTGGATGGCGAGCGGGATCTCGAACTCTCCGCGCGGGAGATCGAGCGCATCCTCGATGTCGTCGCGGATCAGGTAGAAGCCGGCGAGCCCCATGTGGACATTCAGGCGGGTGATGCCGAGCCCGTGGTCGTGGTACCAGATCGTCGCCGCGGGCTGATGATTCGGGTAGGTGTACAGCGGCGACTGCATCCCCGGAGGGAACGCCTCCTCGGGATAGCCGTCGCTCTCCGGCGGCACATGCCCGCCGTGCAGGTGCACCACCGTCACCGGCGCCTGCCCGGTCATGTCGGGGCCGTGCAGGCATTCGTCGACGGGCAGCACATGCGTGGTGCGCAGAACGCCCTGTTCGTCCCGCAGGTCGTTGATCCATGTGACGGTCACGGGCTCGCCCCGCCGCGCCTCGATCGTCGGGCCGGGATAGGAGCCCGCGTAGCCCCAGACGCGGGTCGGCGGCAGCTCGCTGTGCAACTGCTGGAAGGTCTCGATCATCGCGATCTCGTAGTGCGCCGCGCCGCCCGGCTGCCCGGAGATCGGCTGCGCGACGGCGGGCAGCGGCAGCGGATCCAGATACGGCGTGAGCACGAGCTGGCACGGATTCGGGTCGCAGTCCGTCCCCGGACCGACGAACATGCCGCCCATGGCCATGCAGTCGTCGTGCGTCGCCAGGATGCAGGTCCCGTCGCCGAGGCAGCACGCGCCGGTCGGTTGCGGACAGGGGTTCGGGCTGCAGTCCGTCCCGTCGCCCTGGTAGAAACCGCCGAGGCTGGCGCATGTGGTCGCGTCGGTCTCGACGCACACGCCCCCGTCGAGGCAGCAGGCGCCGGTGGGCAGCGGCGAGGTGAACTGGATGGTCAGGACAGGCCGCCGGTTCGCCTGCGACACCTCGTGCGTGTCGAAGCGCAGCGCCGTCGGGAATGTCGACTCGTTGCCCACGACGACCCACCCGTGGTTGCTGGCCGGGTCGTTCACCCATGCCTGCACCTCGGCGACCATCGCCGAGGTGGACCATGTGTAGACGCCGTTGCTGCCCACGATGACCGTCGCGCTCGCGGCTGGCGAGAAGTCGCCTCCGGGCGTCGACCAGGTCTGCGTGTCGTAGAAGGTGTTGAGCCAGGTGGCGTCGCCCTGCATGGGGAAGGCGCCGGCGCCCTCCTCTCCGTCCGCGACCGATTCCGCCTCGCCCCATTCCGCGAGCGCCCGATGCAGCGAGGCCGGCTCCGGCCCGGCCTGATTCGCGCGCGACATGTACAGCTGGAGCGAGACGCCTGTGATCGTCGAGCCCGGGGGGATGGCGCCGAGATCGAACTCGATCAGGCCGCGCCGGATCGCGTTCATGTTGTTCACGCCGACGAAGAAGTGCTCGCCGGCGCCGTTGCTTAGCAGGCCGAAGGAGTCCTCGTAGAGCGTGTTGTCCTTCGCCGCAAAGGCGAGGATCGTTTCGGACGAGGCGGGCCCGCTCGCGGCGGCGAGAGCGCCAATGACGGCGAGCAGGCGTCCGAGCGTGGACTGACGCATGGAGTGCATGTCGTTCTCCTCCGAATAGAGGCTCAGGGACGGTCGGGATGATTTGTGGACTTTTTTGTCCTTATTCTACCCCTGACCAGGAGCTGGGGTCAACGCGAGTCCTCGACCCACCGGTCCGACCGCATGGCGTCGGCCTCATCAATCCGGAGTTGGCAGGAGGGCCGCCGCCGGCCCCGTTGGCGCCGCCAAAAACACCGCGGCCCCGGCGATTCGCCGGGGCCGCCGTCGCTCTGGAGACCAGGTCGCGAGCCGCTGGTCAGTACGAGATGTTCGCGTTGGGGTCGGTCGTCGAGAACGAGCCCGCGATCGACTGATTCGGCGAGACCACGATCGACGGGCCCGTCGCGGCGCCGACGATCGGGCCGTAGCGATTGCCGGCCGCGAACGAGTAGGTGTAGCTCCCGCCGGTCAGCAGCCCGCCGAAGGAGTTGCCCACGATCAGACAGTTCGTGCCGTCCACATCGACGCCGCGCTTCACCGCCGTGCCCGAGTTGCCGGCGATCAGCACATTCGTCACGCCGACGTTCACCTGGATCGCGGCGTCCGTATTGCTCGTCCCCACGCCATGGAAGGTGTTGTTCTTGACCGTGCAATGCACGGCGCCCACGAGCACGCCGTTCACGCCGATCCCCAGGAATGAGCAATCCTCCACCGCGGAGTAGGGCCCGACCAACTTGGCGCCGGTCGGCGTGTTGGACGCCTTGCAACCTCGAGCCAGCGAGCGCGCGTTCAGTTCGAAACCGAAGCTGGAGCTGTTGGCCGCGGTGCAGTCGATGAAATGGCTCGAGGATCCCGAGAACCCGGTCTGGTCGTAGCTGGAGGAACAACTCTCGAAGTGAACGCCGTTGCCATAGAACCCGACCGCGTTGCCGACCGAAACGCAGTGTGAGACCAAGCCGGCGCCGTCGATCGAGACGCCCGTTCCGGTGTGCCCGTAGAACGCCGAGTCAATGACCGTGGCCGTGCTGTTCACACTGACGCCGGAGTAGCCATTGGCGCGGAATGCGATGCGCTCGATCCGCACGCCGCCGAACCAGTCGCCCGACACCCCGTTCTGAGGCCAGAACGCGATCGTGCCGTTCCGGATCGTGATGTTGTTCGGGCTGGGCAGCTGCTCGTCGCCGTGGTCGCCGATCGCCCATTTGGCGCCGGCGACGCCCCTCATCGTGAAGCCGTTCAGGTCGATCGACACATCGCTCGTCGTGATCTCGATGCCCGCTTTCCCAGCCACGCCGACCAGATCGCCCGTCAGGTAGTAGTTCCCCGGCTGAGTGATCTTGTAGAGGCTGTCCGCGTCGCCGGGCGCGACCGACTGGGTCAGGGGCGTGCGGGGTTCGACTTCCTGCAGCGTCCGGTAGGTGGAAGTGGGGGCGCCGGCGGGCGGCGTCAGGGAGCCGGCGAGGGCGCCGGCCCCGAGCGCGGCGGCCGAGAAGAGGCTCAGGATCATCGGTCGGGCGTTCGGCATGAAGGGTCTCCGTTCGTGGGGTGGTGCGTCCCACCACACGCCACGAACGGCCCCCGACCGGCTCACCCCGCGCCCGGAAATTTCCGGGCTCGGATCACATCGGGACGCAGTTGGTGTTGAAGACGCTCAGCAGGAGGTTCAGGTCGGCGAAGTCCACGTCGCCGTCCAGGTCCAGGTCGCCGTTGAGGCCCGTGCCGACCTGCATGTTGAAGAACCCGAGCAGGATGTTCAGGTCCGCGAAGTCGATGTCCAGGTCGCCGTCGATGTCGCCGAAGCACTCGTCCTGCAGCGTCGCGACGACGATTGCCTCCGTGCCGTTCGAGAACTCCAGGCGCATGGCCACCTGACCCAGGCGATTGAACGCCGTCCGGTCGCCGCTCTCTGTCCCCGACCCGAAGATGAATCGGAAATCCGAGACAAGCCGGAAATCGCCGGGCGCGGCCTCGAAGACCTGGCCCTCGCGCAGCATCAGCGTCGGCCCCGAGATCAGGCGCGTCCCCCAGAGGCAGTAGTTGGTGCCCGCGGTCACGCCCACGCCCCGGACGAGTCCGTTGTAGCAGACCTGCCCGCGATCATTCACAAACTCGGCAGTGATGCCCTGGTCCAACTGGTCGTAGGTCGCTCCGAACAGCAGCCCCGGCGCCGGCTCGCCCTCGCGTGCGATGACCTGCGTTGCGCCGTTCGCGAATCGCATGAACAGCGCGCTGTTGTTGTCGTCGGTGATGGATCCGCCCGTCGTGGCGCGGCCGCGGAACGCGACGCGCCCGTCCTTCCCGAGCCCGCCCGTGAAGCCGTCGAGGAAGGTGTAGAAGTTGCCGATCGGCGTGGGCTGGCCGTCCACCGCCACCGCCTGCAGGACTCCGCCCAGGCGGCGCCAGATGCCGAGCTTCGACTGGCCGGCGATCGTCGCGTACTGCGGGAACAGCGTGTGCCCCGAGTTGTTGATGGAGTGCTGGCCGAAGCTGAAAAGGCCGCCCTCGAACGCCGTCCCGGGGCCCAGCGGCGTCTGCTGTCCCTCCTGCGCCACGATCGTGGGCGAGCCGGGGGCGCCGCGCAGCAGCGTCCAGAGATTGCCCCCGGGGGTGTTGAGGTAGCTCACCCACGACAATTCGCCGACATCGTTGACCTGCGGCAGGACCAGGCCCGTGCCAGGATAGGTGGAGCCCGGCTGGCCCGGCACGGCCGCGCCCTCGCGCATGACGAGGTTGAAGGTCCCGTTCGCGTTGGACCGCCAGATCGTCTCGTCGTTGCTCGCGTTGATGCCCGGCCCGGTGAGATCGATCACCAGCCCGACCTCGTCGTTGTCGCTGAAGTTGACGATATTCAGGATGTCGAGGAAAGTCGCGCCGCCGAGACCGGGCGCGAGCTGCAGGGGGCGCGCCACATTCTGCAGCGTTCCGTTCACCTGCCGCGCGATGCCGATCGAATGGTTCGGGTCCACGCCCGCGCCGAGGATCCGGTAGCCGAACACCACGCTGCCGCGGTCGTTGATCTCCGGACCGAAGAAGGTGAAGTTGCTCTCGGTGAAGTCGCCGAAGAACAGCGTCCCGCCGCTGCCCGGCACCGCGGCGCCCTCGCGCACCACCTGCGCCAGGGCGCCCGGCCCGCCGACGCCCTCGGACCAGATGCCGCTCGAGAACAGCACGGCGCTGGTGTCCGCCTGGAAGCTGACCTCGCCCTGCTCGTTCATGCGGGGGATGCCGAACTCCGTGAAATTGCCGCCGCCGGGAGCGGGATCGCCCGTCTTGGCGACGACCCGGTAGGTCACCGCGGGTCCGCCGGCCCATGCGGGCTCGGCGAGCAGGGCGCACATCGAACCAACGACCACCGTCACAGCGTTGTTGCGGAACATGTCGAGATCTCCTCGTCCTGCGCCGCCTGGGACTGTTGGCCCGACGGCGTTGGCGTCACACGAATCAGGTCGATCCATAGCTCAGGAGCATGGACCACGGCCCGATCGATCGGGTCCGCACGGAAGACGCGTCAACTGAATGCCGATCGCGCCACGACCCGGGCTGAAGGCCACCCCGGGCATCGGGCCCCGATGGGCCGCTGACTCGGCCTACATCGGCACGCAGTTCGTATTGAACACGCCCAGGAGCAGGTTCAGGTCGGCGAAGTCCACATCGCCGTCCAGGTCCAGATCGCCCGGGTCGCCGGTGCCGGTCTGCGTGTTGAAGACGCCCAGCAGAATGTTCAGGTCGGCGAAGTCGATATCCAGGTCGCCGTCGATGTCGCCGAAGCAGTCGTTCTGCAGCGTGGCGACGACGATGGCCGCGGTGTTGTCGGAGAAGTGCAGCCGCAGCAGAACCTGCCCCAGCCGGTTGAAGCCCGCACGGCTGCCCGTCTCCTCGCCAATGCCCGAGGCAAAGGAGAAGTCCTGCACCAGCTTGAAGTTGCCCGGGGACACCTCGAAGATCTGGCCCTCGCGCATGATCAGGGTCGGCCCGCCGATCAGTCGCGTCGCCCAGAGAGTCTCGTCGTTGGCGTCGCTCACGCCGAAGCCGCGGACTTTCGCCGAGAAGAGGACCTGACCCCTGGAGTTCACCTGCTCGATCGCGTTCGACGCCGACAGGTGGTCGAAGAAGATGCCGTTGATCATGCCCGGCGCCTGCTCGCCCTCGCGGGCGATCGTCTGCGTCGAGCCGTTGGCGAACCGCACCAGCACCGCCGTGTCATTGTCCGCCGTGATCGAGCCGCCCTGGGCGATGGTGGCCCTGAAGACCGCACGCCCGTCCTTGCCCAGCGCGCCGGTGAAGGCGCCGATGCCGAGGTAGGTGTTGCCCAGCGGCGACGGCTGGCCCTGCACCGCGACCGCCTGCACCGGCCCCCCCAGCGACCGCCACAGGCCGCTACGGAACTGGCCGCCGACCAACGCGTCCTGCGGGAACAGGACATGCCCCGCGTTGTTGATGATGTGCCGCCCGAAGCCGATCAGACTGCCAAGAAACTCCGTCCCGGCGCCCAGCGGCGTCTGCTGGCCCTCCCGGACCACCAGCTGCGGCGCCCCGGGCGCGCCCAGATAGATCGACCAGAAGAAGTCGCCGTTCGCGGTCGGGTAGTTGGTGAACGAGACCTGCCCGACATCGTTGAGCAGCGGGTACACGAACGAGCCGCCCGTGATGATGCCGCCGGGGATCCCCGGCGCCGCGCCGCCCTCGCGCACCACCGTCGAGAGCGAGCCGTTCTGGTTGACGCGCAGGATCATGAAATCGTTGTCGGCGTTCACGCCCGGGCCGACGATCGAGCTGACCACCGACACCTCGTCGTTGTCGCTGAAGGTGAACAGGTTGCTGATGGTGTGGAGCGACGCGCCGGGAACGGCCGGCACGAGCTGCAGCGGCCGCGCGGCGCTCTGCAGCACGCCGCCGACCTGGCGCGCCAGGCCGATGTCCGTCTCGTCGGTCACGCCCTGGCCGATGATCCGGTAGCTGAACCCGACATTGCCGTGGTCGTTGATCTCCGGCGCGAAGTAGACGAAGTTCTCCCCGCCGAACTCGCCCATGAAGAGCGTGTTCCCGCTGCCCGGCACGGCGGTGCCCTCCCGCGCCACCAGCGCCAGGGCGCCAGGGCCGCCCACGCCCTCCGACCAGATGCCGCTCGAGAACAGCACGGCGCTGGTGTCCGCCGTGAACGCCACCTCGCCCTGATCGTTCATGTGCGGGAAGCCGAAGGCCGTGAAGTTCCCCCCGGTGGGCGCGGCGTCGCCGGTCTTGGCCACCACCCGATAGGTCACCGCCGGCCCCCCGGCCGAAGCCGCAAGGCCCGTCGCCGCGAGAACCGCCGCCACGCACACACCGTCACGCATCCGCATTGTCTGCTCTCTTTTCTTGGGCAATGCCTCGAACGATCCCTCGGCGCCGCCCCGCGGCGCCGGCCCCGTGAAACCCCGAAGATAAGATTC
>CALKYH010000067.1 GCA_938003595.1 uncultured bacterium | reverse complement strand
TCGCCGCGATGGCCTGGCAGCGCAACCCCACGCGCTGGTGCAGCGTCGGCAACCTGGTCGCGACGCTCAAGACGGTCGAGCCCAAGGAGGTCCGCCTGCTGCACTACGCCGCCGCGATGGACCCCCAGGGCATGGCGATGGTCTCCAGCTGCGCCGCGGCGATGTTCTGAGTGCAGTACCATGGCGGCCGACGCCGCGGTCGAGGGCGATCGCCCTCCGACCGCAGGACCGAGCGCCATGCAGCACCGCACGCCCCAGTCCCGGCTTGAGTCGCTCCGGAGCCATCGCACGCGCCCCGAGCGCGACGCCTCCATGCACGCGATCTTCGAGGCGACCAGCAAGTCCCTCGACCGCGCGCGCAAGCGCCTCTCCGGCGCCGGCGCCGCGTGGCAGGCGGTGTGCCCGCCCGACCTGGCCGACCTGGTGCAGGTGGACGGGCTGCGCCACGGCGTGCTGACGCTCCGCGTGCGCAACAGCGCCGCGTCGTACGAGCTGGACCGGCGCCTGCGCGAGGGCCTGGAGACGCTGCTCATCGCCCAGTCCCGCGCGCCGGTGAGGCGTGTGAAGGTGGTGGTGGGGTAGGTCCAACTCGGCGCTCATCCGGGTGGCACTGGTCGCCGCTCTGGGAGACCAGTGCTCCCGCGATCCAAGCTGCACTTTCTCTACAATGCCACCGATGACCGCGCCGGATAATGGCCCCATCCGCAAGGAGCTCCGGCGCTTCGAGGTCGAAGGGCATGCGCGCTTCATCACATGCTCGACGGCTCGTCGGCTCCCGGTCTTCGCGAATGAGTCCGCGGCCGATCGCTTCGCGGAGCGACTCGAGACCGTCAGGCAAACGCTTGAATTTCGATTGTTCGCCTGGGTCCTGATGCCCGATCACTTCCATCTGCTCGTACTTCCGAACCTTCAGGTCGCCACGATGCCTCGGATTCTGCACAGCCTCAAGCGGCCCATTGCGGAGCGACTCCTACGCGAAGGACTCGTGGAGCGCAACCCGGCGGGGCCAACCAAGATCTGGGAGCCCGGCGGCGGATTCGACCGGAATGTCTTCAGCGACAAGGAGCTGCGCGAGAAGGGCCGCTACATCGAACTGAACCCCGTGCGGAACGGGCTGGCATTGCGCTCGGAGGAGTGGCGATGGTCCTCGGCGGCGACTCGCAATGGGATGCAGGCGACGGCAGTGCGGATCGATCCGTTCCCGAGGTGACATGCTGACGCACTGGTCTCCCAGAGCGGCGACCAGTGCCACCCGGAAGAGACCGCCGCCGCTCGCGGCGCTGAACTGCCCCGGATCGCCCCGCGTATAGATCATCGGCCCCGATCTCGCCGATAGAACCCCCAGCGATGCCCGCGACCCCCAACACCTCGCTGCCCCCGGAGCTGGCCGCGCACATGCAGGCCATCAAGGCCCGCGCCGCCGAGTACGGGCTCGACTTCTTCGAGGTCATCTTCGAGGTCCTGGACTTCGAGACCATGAACCAGCTCGCGGCGTACGGGGGCTTCCCCGTCCGCTACCCGCACTGGCGCTGGGGCATGGAGTACGAGAAGCTCCGCAAGCGCGACGCCTACGGCCTGGGGCGCATCTACGAGATGGTCATCAACACCGACCCCTGCTACGCCTACCTCCAGGAATCCAACGCGGTCGTCGACCAGAAGCTGGTCATGGCCCATGTCTACGGCCACTCCGACTTCTTCAAGTCCAACCTCTGGTTCTCCCGCACCGACCGGCGCATGATGGACGAGATGGCCAACCACGCCACGCGCGTCCGCCGCCACATCGAGCGGCACGGCGCCGAGACGGTCGAGCGCTTCCTCGACGCGTGCCTGTCCATCGAGCACCTGATCGATCCCCACTCGCCCTTCGTCAAGCGCGACCCCTCGCGCGACGCGCCGGACGAGGACGAGGGCTTCGTCCCCGAGCGCCTGCCCGCCAAGTCCTACATGGACCCGTTCATCAACCCGCAGGAGGCGCTGGAGGCGCAGCGGAAAGCGCACGAGGAGAAGCTCGCCGCGGAGAAGGACCGCAACCCCGCGCGCCCCACGCGCGATGTGCTGCTGTTCCTGCTCCGCCACGCGCCGCTGGCGCCGTGGCAGCAGGATGTGCTCTCGATCGTGCGCGACGAGGCGTACTACTTCGCGCCCCAGGGCATGACCAAGATCATGAACGAGGGCTGGGCCTCGTACTGGCACACGAAGCTGATGACCCAGCACTTCCTCGAGGCCTCCGAGATCGTGGACTACGCCGACAAGCACTCGGGCGTGGTGTTCACGCCCCCGGGCGGGTTCAACCCGTACAAGATCGGCATCGAGCTGTTCAAGGACATCGAGCGCCGCTGGGACAAGGGCCAGCACGGCGCCAAGTGGGAGTCGCTCGAGTCGCTCGGCGCCCGGGAGGGCTTCGACGACAAGTCCAGCGCCGGGCGCCAGAAGATCTTCGAGGTGCGCCGGATCTACAACGATGTGTCGTTCATCGACGAGTTCCTGACCGAGGAGTTCGTCGATCGGCACCAGCTGTTCCAGACCCGGGGCGACCCGTCCACCGGCCAGCAGCGCATCGCCACCCGCGACTACCAGCAGATCAAGCAGACCCTGCTCACGCGCCTGACGAACATGGGCCAGCCGTTCATCTATGTCGTGGACGCGAACTACCTGAACCGCGGCGAGCTGTACCTCGCACACCAATGGAGCGGCATGGAGATCGACATCGCCAAGGCGATGGAGACGCTCCGCAATGTTCGCATCCTCTGGGGCCGGCCCGTGCGCCTGCAGGCCCGCATCGAGGACGAGCAGTGGCTGTTCACCCTGCACAAGCCCGACGACGCCCCCAAGCGCGAGAAGATCGACGCCGAGACCCCGCCCCCGGCGCACCAGATCCAGTGACGCCCGCGCCGGGTTGACACCTCCGCTAGGATCCACCCATGAGCTGCTGCCCCGGACCCGAACACGGCCGCGCGTTTGATGTCGATCAGGAAGCCCCCTCCGAGGCCGACATGGCCAAGTTCGGCGGCGACGACGACGATCAGCTGAGCGACTACGACGACCAGGCGTTCGACCAGATCGAGGACCGCTGGGACAAGGCCCGCAGCAAGGAGGCGGTGATCCTCGTCGGCGCGGCGCTGGTGATCATCGCGATCCTGCTCGTCGCGTTGCTCTGAGTCACTCGGCGCGGGCCCGCGCACAACAACGCCCGCGCGGCGGGCCGCGCGGGCGCTGGGGGGAGTCGTTTCGATTCGAACCAGGTGGATCAGTACCGGCGCAGCACGCCGACGACGATGCCCTGGATCTTGCAGTCCTTCACGCGGATCGGCTCGAAGGCGCTGTTCGCCGGCTGCAGGCGGATGTGGTCGGATTCCTTGTAGAAGGTCTTGAGGGTGGTCTGGCCGTCGGGCAGGAGGGCCACCACGCGGTCGCCGTTGCGGGCGACCTCGGTGCGCTCGACGATGACGAAGTCGCCGTCGAAGATGCCCTCGTCCTTCATGGACTCGCCCTCGACCCGCAGGGCGAAGGTCCCGCCGCCGCCGCCCGCGCCGGGGGTCCCGGAGAACCGGCCCATCTTCGGCGCGAACAGGTCGCGCATGTCGAGCTCCTCGCGATCCTCGAGCTTCTCGATGGGGTAGCCCGCGGCGATCTTGCCGACCAGCGGGAACTTCATCGGGCGGTCCTCGTCCGGGACGGCGATGCCGTCAGCGATGGACAAAGAGCGAGCCTTGTTGGCCTCGCGCACGAGCGCGCCCTTCTTGATGAGCGCCTCGACGTGCTCGAAGACCGTG
>CALKYH010000066.1 GCA_938003595.1 uncultured bacterium | reverse complement strand
CCCCTTGCGGGCGTAGCTCAATTGGATAGAGCACCTGACTACGGATCAGGAGGTTAGGGGTTCGAATCCCTTCGCCCGTGTTCGCCTCGGGGCCAGGCCATTCCCGGCCCGGCCCCCGCGGCCCCCCGCGCGACCACCCGCCGCTCAGCCCTCGCAGGCCGTGTTGTACACACCGAGCAGCGTGTTCAGGTCCGCGAAGTCCACATCGCCGTCCCCGTCGAGATCGCCGGCCAGCCCCGCGCCGACCGCGTTGAAGTTGCCCAGCAGCATGTTGAGGTCGGTGAAGTTGACGAGCCCGTCGCCGTCGATGTCGCCCACGCACGGCTCCCCGCCCGTCACCACGCCGCTGAGCATCACGACCCGGACCGGCTCGTCCGGCGCGTCGGAGTAGATCGTCAGCGTCCCCATGAACTCGCCCGGCGCCGAGGTGTCCATCGTCACCTCGTGCTGAATCCCGCCGCCGCCGGCGTCATCCAAGAAGGACCCGGCCGGCGCCCCGAACACGCCCGTCGCGTCCATCGCGTAGTGCAGCGCCGAGATCCCCGAGTCCCCCCACAGCCCCGTATCGCCCGCGTTCAACACCGTCAGCGTCTGCGTCGCCGTCTCGCCCATCGCCACCGTCCCGAAGTCGATCGCCTCGTCGGCGCTCACCTCCGCCGGCACGCGCAGATCCAGAAACACCGGCAGATGCCCCGCGCCCACGCACATGTCCTTCAGCGCCTGCGCGATCGTCGGCCCCACCATCGCGTTGCCCTCCACGCGCAGCGACTGGTCGAAGGTCGTGCCGTCGTTGCCCCACGAGCGATACGAGTGGTTGGCGTCGTCCCAGGTGACCGTGCTGTACGGCACGGGCTGGCCCGTCATCAGGCTGATCTGGCCGACATACGCCAGCCCGGTCTGTTCGATCAGCGAGTCCGACAGCAGGATCTGGTCGTGCCGATCGTCCATGCCGCCCGCGCCCGCCGGGTCCTGCGTGTGCACGAACCGGAACGCGCTGTTGTTGTTCCACGAGCCCGGCGTCGAGATCGGATCGAAGAACCGGCCCGCGTCCGACACCTGCGCGCCCACCATCTCCTGGTACGCCGCCTGGCTCGACGACTGGATGTTGAAGTCCCCGCCGATCAGGAAGCTCCAGCCCGTCGGCAGCTGCTCCGCGTCGTCGCGCACGCGCTGGGCCTCGAGCAGTCGGCGCTGCTGGTCGTCGCTGCCGGTGCCCGACTTCATGTGCACGCTGTAGCAGGCGATCGTCGCCTCGGCCGCGTCGTAGCCCACGGGGCGGATGTCGTAGCGGTTGATGTTCCGCGGATGGTTCGGCGAGTTGCCCCCCACCGCCACGATCGTCATGCCCAGGAACTGCACCCGGCTCGTGCGATAGACGAACGCGTTGTCCGTGTCCGGCCCGTTGTCGAACGGCGCCGCCGCCCAGTCGCCCGGCGAACCGGGGGCCGTGTTCAGCGCCGCGACGAACTGGTCCACCGCCGTCTGGCTGAGGAACTCCTGCAGCACGAACGCGTCCGGCGCCATGCTCCGCCCCTCGAACTGCCCGTACACCGAGGCATGAATCGCCGAAGTGCGTCCGCCGTTGTAGTTGGAGATGTTCCACTCCGCGATGCGGAGCTGGGCCTGAGCGAAGGGCGCGGCGAGAAGGACGCCGGCCGCGCCGAGCGCGGACGCGATGAGATGACGCATGCGGGACTCTCCTCGAAGAAGTCAGCGTGGGCAACGCGGCGAGGCCGCGCGGATGCACAAGGTAGAAGCCATCCGGCGGACTGCAACGGATCGCCGCGATCTTGGGCTGTTTTTCGCGCGGCCGCGCCGATCGGAACGCCCGGGATCAGGGATGCCCTGCCGCGCCGTTCCTATCGAAACCCGAACGCGCAGCGCGCCGTCGGCGCCCCGCGAGTCTCACTTACACTCGGGGCGCGCCCATGAGCCCCATCGCATGGATTCTCTGGCTGCTGCTCGCCTACCTCGCGGTCGGCGTCGCCGTCGGAATCCCCTTCGTCGCCCGCGGCGTCGACCGCGTCGACCACGCGGCGCACGGCGCGAGCCGCTGGGTCCGCCTCCTCCTCCTCCCCGGCGCCGCGGCGCTGTGGCCGATCGTGCTCGCCCTGTGGTTCGCCGCCGTCCAACGCGCCGGGCCGACACCCGCGCGATTCGCCCGCGGCATGCGCCCGCTGCGCCTCGCCCACGCGCTGGCCTGGGCCGTCGCCGCAGTGGTCATCGCCGCCGGCCTCGCCGGCGCGCTCCGCCAGCGCGCCCAGTCCACCGCCGCGATCTCGGAGGCCGCGCCATGAGCGTCGGCTACCGGCTGGTCCAGTGGAACCGGCACAAGCGCGTGTACGACGCCATCGCCATCGGCGCCGTCGCGATCTATGTCGGCGTCTTCGTCGGCGGCGGCCTGCTGCTGCTCCGGGGCGACCGCGCGGTCAGCGCCCCCATCCTCGCGATGCGCGCCCTGGGGACCTGCGCCATCGTGCTGCTCCACATCGTCCTGTGCATCGGCCCGCTCGCGCGGATCAGCCCTCTGTTCGCGCCGCTGCTCTACAACCGCCGGCACCTGGGCGTCCTGACCTTCCTCGTGGCCCTGCTGCACGCGACGCTGGCGATCGGCTTCTACGGCGCGTTCGGCGAACGCAATCCCATCGCCGCGGTCGTCAACCCCGCGCGCTCCGCGCCGCCCTACGAGGCGTTCGGGTTCGGCGCGCTGCTCATCCTGTTCGTCATGGCCGCGACGAGCCACGACTTCTGGCTGAAGAACCTCTCGCCCCGCGTCTGGAAGGCGATCCACCTGGCCGTGATCGGCGCGTATGCGCTGGTCGTGATGCATGTCGCCTGGGGCGCGCTCCAGAGCGAGGCCAGCCCGGTCTACACGATCCTGCTGCTCGCCGGCGCCGCGACGGTCTGCGGTCTGCACCTGTTCGCCGGCTGGCGCGAAACGCTGCGCGACCTGCGCGGCGTGCGCCCGATCGACGGCTGGATCGACGCCGGTCCGGCCGACGCCGTCACGGAAGGCCGCGCCGCCGTGGTGACGGTCCACAACGGCGAGCGGATCGCGCTCGTGCGCCACGAGGGCCGGCTCTGCGCCATGTCCAATGTCTGCGCCCACCAGGGCGGCCCGCTGGGCGAGGGGCGCGTGATCGACGGCTGCCTGACCTGCCCCTGGCACGGCTACCAGTACGGCCCATGCTCGGGCGGATCGCCGCCGCCGTTCACCGAGCGCGTGCCGACGCACCGCGTGCGCATCGAGAACGGGCGCGCGAAGATCGAGGCGGCCGAAGGGGGCGAGCCGTGACCGAGCCGCGCGAGGATCGGCTGTATGTCGGCTACCTGCCGCTGCCCTGGGGCCACTCCCGCTTCCTGCGCGTGTTCATCCCCTGCACGCTGTGGGCGATGGCCCTGCTCGCGGCGCTGATGCTCTGGTCCATGCGCGCGCCCGGGCCGACCCTCTGGGAGACCGGGGACGCCCGCGAGTGGCGCGGCGTCCTGCGCGAGCGGCCCTACCCCCTGCTCGAGGCCGACGACGGCGCCGCCATCCTGCTCGTCGAACTGGGCAAGCGCGGCGCCCAGCAGCGCGTCGCGGGGCTCGACGGCCGGCGCGTCCGCATCCGTGGCTGGCTGCTGGAGCGCGAGGGCCGGCGCATCGTGGAGATCGACGAGGGCGACAGCGCGATCGAGGTCGACGACGCGGCCCTCGGCGCCCACCCACGACCCACGCCCCGCTCGCTCGGCACGGTCACGCTCCGCGGCGAGATCATGGACGCCAAGTGCTACCTCGGCGCCATGCGCCCCGGCGACGGCATGGGCCACCGCGCGTGCGCGGCGCTCTGCGTCGGCGGCGGCATCCCGCCGATGCTGGTCACGCGCGACAGCGCGGGCCGACCATCGTTCCACCTGGTGACGGGCGCCGCGGGCGAGCCGGTGAACGCCTGGGCCGCGGCGTGGGTGGGCGAGCCGGTGGAGGTCACGGGCGAGGCGATCGATCTGGGCGGGGTGTCGGCGCTGCGCGTGACGCCGTCGGGCGTGCGCCGGCTCGGCGCCGGTCAGTGACAGCCGAGCGACTGACCGAACAGGCTCAGGACGCTGTTGAGGTCGGAGAAGCCGACGACGCCGTCGCGATCGACATCCGCCGCGAGCCCCTGACCGACGGCGCCCCAGGCGCTGATGACGATGTTGAGGTCGGCGAAGTTGACATCGCCGTCGAGGTTGATGTCGGCGAAGGACTGGGCCGCGGGCGCGTTGGGGTTCTCGTACCAGACCAGGCCGAGCGCCGGCCCGGCGGAGTTGTTGTTCTCCTCGGTCGTGATGACATCCAGATCGCCGTCGCCGTCGAGGTCGATGAGCGGGGTGAGGTCGAACTTCACGCCCTCGGGACCTGCGATGTTGTACGCGGTCCAGTCCGGGCTGAGCGGGTTGCCGGGGTTCTTGAACCAGAGAACGCCGATCTTGGGCGCGTCGGAGTCGGAGCAGGACAGGACCAGATCCTCATAGCCGTCGCCGTCGATGTCGCCGACCTGGAGCGACTTCACCTTGCCGATCCCGGTCGGGTAGGTGACCTCGTGCTGCTCCCACTTCATGCCGCTCTGGTCGAGCGCCTCGTGCCAGTAGACCTTGTTGTGATGCACGGGGATCGCGGCGTCCTTGATGCCGTCGAGGTCGATGTCGTGCAGATCGAAGAGCATGGTCTGCTCGCCGGCGTTGCCGATGAAGCGCATGTTCCAGGCGCCGGTGAGCTGTATGTGATTGAAACCGGGGTGTCGGAACCAACGGACGCCCGCGGCCCAACCGTGCCGATCGCTCAGCACGATGTCGGGGAAGCCGTCGTGGTTGATGTCGTCCACGAACATCGACATGACCCAGTACACGAAGCCGGTCTGGTGGTAGGTCCACGCGGCCAGATTGCGCCGGTCGCCGGGCGGGCAGCGGAGCCAGCCGATCTGCGTGTTGAAGGGCTGCACATCGGGCTGGCGCGAGGCGATGAACAGGTCCATCCCGTTCTCGTTGTCGATCTGCGCGGGGACCGCGTACATCCAGGCGCAGACCGGCGGGTTCGGAAACGGCGCCGTCACCCACGCGCTGGGGTCCATGTACTGGGCCGGGTCGCTAGGGGCCCAGTGGACATAGACCTTGCGCGACCCCTCCTCCGTGCAGCTCACGACATCCATGGCGCCGTCGCCGTCGAGATCGATCAGAAAGGCGTCTTCGGGCGAGGCGACAGACCCGACATTGACGCTGGGCCAGATGGCGCCGGCCTCGCACGGGCCGGGGTTGATGTAGATGCGGACCTTGCCGCTCTGCTCCCACGAAGCGACGATGTCGTCGTAGCCGTCGCCATTGGCGTCGCCGACGCGGACGCCGTCCGCGCCGCGGAGCGTGTTGTCGATCTCGTGACGCACCCACGGCGGGCCCTCGACGGGGCCGGCGAGCGCGGCATGAGCCAGGGCGAGCGTCGCGAGGGGCAGCAGGAGGTGAAGGCGATGCACTAGCACTCCTGGTTGAAGTTCGAGAGCACGAGGTTGAGGTCGGCGAAGTTCACCACGCCGTCGCCGTTGGCGTCGCCCGCGAGGCCGAAGCCGGTTTGATTGTAGGTGCTCAGCACATTGTTCAGGTCGGCGAAGTTGACGACATTGTCGGCGTTGGTGTCGCCCGCGCAAGCGGCGCCGGCGGTCACCAGGATGGTCGCGACATCGGGCAACTCCTCGCGGCGGATCGCGATGTCGTAGGCGGCGTCCTCCGCGGCGCTGCCGGCGGCGGTTTCGTGGGTCACGCGGAACTGCCGGGGCGACTGGCTGGAGGCGTCGGCGGTGAAGTCCGCCACGAGGAAGAAGGTCGGCGAGGCGCCGAACGCGCCCGCAGCGGCGGCGAGGCCGTCGGCGACGACGATGGTCTGCACGCCGTCGGCCAGCGACATGGTGTCCACGGTGGCG
The DNA here is from genome assembly GCA_938003595.1 of uncultured bacterium. GTDB lineage: Bacteria > Planctomycetota > Phycisphaerae > Phycisphaerales > UBA1924 > JACVCK01. The sequence continues at coordinate 2,365 of CALKYH010000066.1, read as the reverse complement.
ACCAGCGTGTCAGCCGGATCGAAGACGCCGGAGCCGTCGTCGCGGAAGACGCGGAGGCGGTCGATGATGGCGTTGAGCTCGGCGGAGTTGTAGAGGATCACCGGGAAGTGCGGGTCCTTGTCGTCGCGGTCGAAACGGAAGCGAAGCGAGGCGAGTTCTGTCGGGCTGTCGCCGGCGCGGCCGCGATGGCGGAGGTCGAACTCCATGAGGGTCGCCTCGGCGCCGTTGGCGACGAACTCCGGCGCGACGGGCGTCGTGGGCAGCGCGAACTGGCCGCCGGTGTTGGGGGCGACGATGACGCGTCCGTCGCTGCGCGAGGCGATGGCCAGGTCGGGGCGGCCGTCGCGGTTGATGTCGCCGACGGCGATGGAGCGCGGGAAATCGGTCAGAGTCACGCCGGTGATCGCGGACCGCGTAAAGGCCGGCGGCGAGCCGCCCTGGTTCTCGTAGACGAAGACCTCGTCGAGCGTCGCGGCGCCGACGACGATGTCGGTGTCGCCGTCGTCGTCGAGGTCGTACGCCGCGATGCACTGCGCCCCGGTCACGCCGGTGTCGACCGGGCGGAGCGTCCACATGGGGGTGGGGCCGCCTCCGTTCTGATGCCACTGGACGGTGTCGCCGTTGGCGGAGACGGAGAGAATGTCGGGATCGCCGTCCATGTCCATGTCGGCCACGGCGACGGCGAGTGGGCCGTCGATGGAGATGGAGACGGGCTGCGTGCTCCAGAGGATCGGGGATCCGCCAAGGTTGCGGTGCCACGCGACGGTGTCGGCGTTCTCCCAGCCGGTGACCAGGTCGGGGCGACCGTCCTGGTCGATGTCGGCGATGGCCAGCGCTTCGGCGCCGTCGGCGGCCATGGTGACGAAGTGCGTGGTCCAGGTCGGGGGCGAGCCGCCGAGGTTCTCGTGCCAGGAGACGCTGTCGCCGGCGCGGGCGCACGCGGCGATGTCGAGGTCGCCGTCAAGATCGAGATCGGCGATCTGCACGGCGCGGGTTCCGGAGAGGAACTGGTAGACAATCGAGCGCGTGAAGAAGGGAACGGCCGTGCCGCTGTTGTAGAAAACGGATACGGCGTTGTCGGACTCGGTGGCGGCGACGATGTCGGGATCGCCGTCGCGGTCGATGTCGCCGACGACGACAGAGCGGACGGTCGGGGCGTTGATCGAGACATCGCGCGAGACCCAGGGCGTGGGCTCGACGCCGATGTTCTCGTGCCAGCGGATGGTGTTGGTGTAGGGGAAAGCGCTGACCAGGTCGGGCGCGCCGTCGCGGTTCATGTCGGCGATGCAGACGGACCAGGGTCCGTTGAGCGGGCCGGTGTTGATGACGGTCTGGAGGTCGCCGTAGCGGAAGCCGCGGTGGATCGAGCGGTTCTCGTACCACGCGATCTTGTCGTCCATGAACGAGGCGGACATGAGGTCGGGGTCGCCGTCGTTGTCGAGATCGCCGGGGAAAACGGTGAGCGGATTGTTGGCGGCGGTGGAGACGATGACGGTGGACCAGGCCACGGGGTCGCCGCCGAGGTTCTCGTGCCAGGCGATCTGGTCGAGGCCGATGCCGCAGGACAGCAGGTCGATGTCGCCGTCGAGGTCGAGGTCCACAGGCTCGACCACCTTGGCGCCGGAGATGGTGCTGACGGTGAAGGCCTCAAAGGTGTTCGGGGCGCCCCCGAGATTCCGGTACCAGCGGATGCGGCCGTCGCCCTCGGAGGCAGAGAGGACATCGAGACGGCCGTCGCCGTCGATGTCGGCGGTCTTCACCCACTTGGCGTTGCTTGCGTTGGTGGCGATGATGCGGGTGGTGAAGGCCGGGGGTGAGCCGCCCATGTTCTCGTACCAGGCGATGGTGGAGTTGGCGCCGGAGGCGGAGAGCACATCCAGGTCGCCGTCGCCGTCGACATCCGCGGCGACGGCCTTCTGGGCGCGGTTCGCGGCGGTGTTGAGGATGTGGCGTGACCAGGTCAGGGCCGAGCCGTCGAGGTTCTCGTGCCAGGAGATGGTGTTGTCGTCCCGACCCGCGGAGAGCACATCGAGGTCCCCGTCGCCGTCGATGTCCGCGGCCCAGGCGGACCAGGAGCTCAGAACCGCGGTCGAGACGATGTGCTCGGCCCACGCGGAGCCGTCGCCGTTGAGGTTCTCGTGCCAGGCGATCTTGTTGTCCTGGCGGGAGGCCGCGATGACATCGATGTCGCCGTCGAAGTCCATGTCGATGGCGAAGCACTCGCGGGCGTCGCGGGCGTTGTTGGTGACGGTGCGCTGGGTGAAGGTCGGGGGCACGGATCCGCTGTTCTCGAACCAGGCGACCAGGTCGCCGCCGAGGGAGGCGCCGATCCCGTCGAGGTCGCCGTCGCCGTCGATGTCGGCGG
>CALKYH010000065.1 GCA_938003595.1 uncultured bacterium | reverse complement strand
GAAGGTGATGCGCAGCGCCTCGGCGAGGGACTTCTGCGCCGGGTCGAGCGACAGCGGCTCCGAACCGGGGCCCGAGGCCGTGCGCAGCGTGACCGACGCGGCGCGTGAGGGCTCCGGGGGCGGCGCCGAGGCGTCGGCGTCCATCGGGTCCAGAGGCGGGTCGGGGAACTGGGTCATCGGGGCGACCGCTCCTGACCGCCGGGGGAGGGGCTCGTCACCGGGATGCGGCCCGAGTCATCTACGGCGTCGGGCTCGAACAGCCCCATGCCGGGCATCGTCGTCGGCAGCACCAGCGTGGACTTCTTGCCCAGGCCGTTGCGGAGGAAATCGATGTACTTCAGGAACACCGCCAGCTCCGGCGCTTCCTCGTAGGACGCGAGGTAGCGAGCCGCCTCGCGGTCGCCCGCGACGCGGATCTCCTCGGCGCGGCGCTCGGCGAACGCCCGGATGCGCTGGGCGTCGGCCTGGGCCTGGTTGCGGATGGTGCTCGCGATGGCCTGGCCCTGGCTCTCGGCCTCGGCGGACAGACGGTCGCGTGTGGCCTTCATGCGTTCGAAGACCTGGCGCGTCGTGTCCTCGGGCAGGACGATGCGCTTGATGCCGACGAGCACCGGCTCGACGCCGTAGTCGGACATGCGCTGGCCCGTGGCGGGATCGGGCAGGGAGAGCCGGTCGAAGATGGCTTTCTCGAGATCGCCCAGGCGCGAGGCGCCGGGGGTGGGGTCGAACAGCTCGCGCAGCTGGAAGCGGCTGACCTCCGACATCGCGGCGCGGAGCAGCGACTCGAGGATGCGCTCCGCGGCGCGGAAGTGGTCGCGGGCGTCGGGCCCCGCGGCGCTGTAGCGCTGGTAGAACGCCAGCGGATCGCTCACGCGCCAGGCGAGGAAGCCCTCGACGATGATCTGGCGGTCGTCGGCGGTCTGCTGCGTCTCGCTGCGGGTGGCGAGGTAGCGCGCGCGGGTGTCGTAGGTGGTGACGCTCTGGACGGGGTAGGGCCACTTGAGGTACGGCCCGGGCTCGCGCCGGACCGAGTCCTCGCCGGCCTTGCCGAAGGTCGTCAGCACCGCCACTTCCGTGAAGCGGACGGTGTAGGTGCTCCAGTAGGCGATGAAGCCGAGCACGATGAGCGCCGTGACGGCGAGCATGAGGGTCGAGCGCACGGAGGGGCTACTCCTCTCTCGGCTCGACGGCCTGGGGGACGCCGCCGAGTTCGGGGTTGTCTTCGAGGTTCAGTCGCACGCGGGCCTCGGGGAAGGCGGTGATGTAGACGCGGGCGCCGCGGGCCATGTCGGTCAGCGCGGTCAGGTATTCGGTGACGCGGAAGACCATCGGGGAGGCGTTGTACGCCGCGACGCGCCCCTCGTGCCGCGCGGCGCGGGCGCGTTCGGCCATGTGGCGCGTCCAGCGGTCGGCGCGGGCGGTGGCGATGAGGGACTGGGCCTCTCCGCCGGCGCGGGCGATGAGCGCCTCGATCTTCAGCTCCTGGGCGGCGACCTGGCTGTCGGGGGCGTCGGCCTCGTTGAGTGTCTCGAGGGCGTCCAGCTCGCGGGTGATCTCGCGGGCCAGGTCCACATTCCCGGCGACGCGGGTGAGGGAGCGGATGGCGTCGGCGCGGGCGCGCTCGATGGCGGTCTCGCGGGCCTGCTCCATGGACACCACGCGCTCGTAGGTCTGCGCGACCTGCTGGTCCATGGGCGGATGGGCGCCGACCACGCCGACGAACATCACCTGCACGCCGGCGTTCATGCGATCGAACGCCGCCTCGATGCGGCGCGTCAGCTGCTCGCCGATGGCCTCGCGCCCGGGGCCCAGCACCTCGGCCGCGCGCCGGTTGGCCATCTCTTCGATGACCTCGCGGGCCGCGATGGAGGTCAGCAGCTCGTGGCGCATCGCCGGGAGCGCGAACGCCTCGAAGGCCTCGAGGTCCTTCACGCGGTACAGGACCGGGATCTCGGCGGCGACGACGGCCAGATCGCGCCCGCCGGGGCCCTCGCCGTCGGGCTGGACGATCATCAGCACCTCGGCGCCGACATCGACATGGGGCTCGGTCCAGATGATCGGGCCGGGCGTCGTGGGCTTGGGCGTGCCGACCTGCAGCTCGTTCACCGCCAGGGCGGGGTAGGTCTCGACGCGCTCGATCGGCCAGGGCAGCTTGAAGTGCAGGCCGGAGTCCACCTCGGCGCGCAGGGCGCCGAACCGCAGGATCAGGCCCTTTTCCTCGGGCTTGACCACCGCCATCGTCGAGAGCCCCCACAGCAGCGCGGCGCCGAAGAGCGTCAGCAGCAGGATCGTGCGGCTCAGCAGGCGGTAGAACCACGAGGTCGTGACATCGAAGCCGAACTGGTAGGAGATCGCCTCCCCCACCGACTCCGCCAGGCGGTCCGGCGCGGAGAGGAAGCCCAGCAGCCGCGAGTCGAACGCCGGACGCGGCGCCTCGCCCGGGCGGCGCGGGCGGTAGATGTTCAGGACGAAGTTGAAGAAGATCTCGGCGCCGAGCAGGACCATGTACAGCGGCAGGCCGACGGTCACATACCGCAGCACGCTGTCGTTGCCCAGGAACGCCACGAAGTGCGAGATCGCCAGCGCCAGCCCGGCCAGCGCCACACCCACCAGGTACGACGCCCCCGCCGCGAGCGCCGACCATTCCTTCTGCTTGGCCATCCCCGCCACGAAGCGGGCGAAGACAAAGCCGATGACCGCCACGGTCAGACCCGCGGCGATGGCCCAGCCGGTCAGCGTCGGGGGCGTGAACTCCTCGATATTCAGCGCGATGCGTCCGGCGACGAAGCGCACGAACCCCACCCCCACCAGCGCCAGGCCGACCAGCAGCGAGAGGGCCGGGGTCAGGATGCGGTGCATCCAGTCCAGCCGACGGGCGGCGACGCGCAGCTCGTCCTGGATGCCCTCGAACACCGAGGCCTGCGAGGCGGAGGCCTCCGCGAAGGCGTCGGCCTCGATGGACTCGAGCCGTTCGAGCGTGTGCTGGTGGTTGAGCAGGGCCAGACCGAGCCAGACGATCACGCCGATGGCGGTGTAGACGGCGGCGGTGACGGCGGCGGGGTCCTGGGCGAACAGGGCGTAGAGCAGCAGGACGAGCGCAAGGCCGACCTGGATCGCCAGTCCGATGAGACTGATGGAGGTGGCGCGGCGATAGGTCAGATGGTCGGCTCTCATGCAGACTCCGCGGGCGGTCGGACAACCGCCCGATCCATCGGGGCGGCGACCCGGTCGGCGCCGGCCCCGCAGGGCTCGACCCGTGTCCGAGGACGCCGATTGTGGCCTTCCGGAGCGCCCCTGTCCAACGCGCGCCGGGCCCGCAACACCATACCGTCCGGAGCGCCGACCGCGCGACGCCCCGGTTTGAAGTACGCAGCCCCCGGCCCTATGTTCAGGCCCTTGCGGCCTTCCCGCGAACACAGGGACCCCGGCGCCGTAGGACCGGGGCGAATCCCGTCCCGGGCCCTCCTCCCCGGCCCCCACCGAGACCGCCCGGCATGCCCACGCAGTTGCTCGCCATCGCCCGCAACGCGCTCGTCGAGAGCATCCGGCAGCCGATCTTCTTCATCCTGATCGCGGTCAGCGGGGTCTGCCAGATCTTCAACAACCTGCTCTCGACCTACTCCATGGGGTACTCCGACTCCTCGGAGGTCTCCGGCGACGAGAAGCTGTTCCTGGACATCGGCCTTTCGACGATCCTGATCGCCCTCACGCTGCTGGCCTCGTTCATCGCCACGGCGGTGCTCTCGCGCGAGATCGAGCAGAAGACCGCCCTGACGGTCGTCAGCAAGCCTGTGGCCCGGCCGCTGTTCGTGATCGGCAAGTACCTGGGGGTCGCGGGCGCCATGGGCATCGCCACAGCCCTCATGCTCCTGTTCTTCCTGCTGGCCCTGCAGCACGGGGTCATGAGCCGGGCCATGGACAAGGTGGATCAGCCGGTCCTGGTCTTCGGATTCGGGTCGGTCGCCCTGGCCATGGGGATCGCCCTGTGGGGCAACTACTTCTACGGCTGGATGTTCACCTCGTCCGCCACGCTCATCATGCTGCCGCTGGTCTTCGTGGGCTGGGTCGTGACCCTGTTCATGGGCCCGGACTGGTCGCACCAGGGGCTGGTGGAGGATGTGCATCCGCAGATCCTGCTGTGCTGCGTCGCGGTCGGGGTGTCGATGCTGGTCCTGACGGCGGTGGCGGTGTGCTGCTCCACGCGCCTCGGCCAGGTCATGACCATTGTGGTCTGCTTCGGCGTGTTTCTGTTCGGGCTGCTGTCCAACCACCTGGTCGGCCGGCGGGCGTTCGTGAACGACCCCATGGAGCGGATCGCCTTGGTGGAGGTCGTTCGCGACACCAACGGCGACCTGCGCGACGCGGGGGACTCGTGGCGGGTCACCCTGGTCGGCGACCCGCGCGAGGATTTCAAGGTCGGCGATTCCTTCTTCTACGCCTCGGACCCCAGCGGCGCGACGATGGCCGTGCCCCGGCACCGGAAGTTCGAGGGCGACCTGTCGCGGCCCGAGTCGGTCCGGGCGCCGGAGACGGGCCCCGCGCTGACGGTCGAGACGACCTCGCCGAGCTCCCGCGAGCTAACCGTCGAGAATGTCGGCGGCCTGGCTGTGCAGCGCCCGCCCCGCGAGGGGGACTATGTGTTCCTCGAGTCGAGGCGCGGCAGCTTCATCGCGCGCCTGATCTGGTCGGTGACGCCCAACATGCAGTTCTACTGGCTGGTGGACGCGGTGACGCAGACGCACGCCATCCCCATGCGGTACATGGGCAAGCTGCTGGTCTACAGCCTCGCGCAGATCACGGCGCTGCTGTCGCTGGGGGTCATCCTGTTCCAGAAGCGCGAGGTCGGCTGAGCCGACCGGGCGCCTCGGGCCAACTCGCGATCAGGCCGCCAGTTCCTCGACGCCCTCGGCGAGGTCGGCGTTGCTGCGCTTGACGAAGAGGAACCACACCAGGATGAACAGGGGCCAGGCGAAGCCGAGCACGATGCCGAGGGCCAGGCCGACCATGCCCTGCATGGGGCTGTAGTTCTGGGAGAAATCCGCGGTTGGGTTGTCGCGGACCCACTGGGCGATGGCGTTCTGCATCGAGACGGACAAGAAAATGCCCCAGCCGGCGATCAGCAGGTTGGAGATCGACCAGAACAGGTGGATCGGCCGGCCGGCGGGCTTGCGGGCGACGGTGACGGCGCCGGCGACGATGAGCAGGATGGTCCAGACGAGGCCGACGCCGTACATCAGCAGGATCATCGGGTTGATCTCGGTGATCTGGGGCGGCATGCCTCCGTTCATCTGCTCCGCGGCGGATTTCATCATGCCGGCGAACAGGAACGAGGACGCCAAGCCGAGGCCGTTGCAGATCAGGCCGATCGAACCCCAGACGATGCTGATGATGCCGACGACCTTTGGCCACCGGGGCATCGGGGCGATGTCGTCGTCCAGGAAGTCGGCCTGGGTCGGGGGAATCGCGTGATCGGTCATGGAGCCAACCTCCTCGTTGGGCGTTCGTCAGAGCTGACCAAGGAACCGGACATCGTTCTCGAACAGGAGTCGGATGTCGGGGATGCCGTACTTGCCCATCGCGATCCGCTCGATGCCGAATCCGAAGGCGAAGCCGGTCCATTCTTCGGGGTTGTAGCCCACGCTTTCAAAGACGGCGGGGTCCACCATGCCGCAGCCGCCGAGCTCGATCCACTTCGGGGGCTCGCCGGGGCGGAGGGCGATCTTCATGTCCAGTTCGGCGGACGGCTCGGTGAAGGGGAAGAAGGACGGGCGGAGGCGGACCTCGGCGTCGGGGCCGAAGTAGGCGCGGGCGAACTGGAGGAGCGTGGTCTTGAGGTCGCGCATGCTCACGCCGCGATCGACATAGAGGCCTTCGATCTGGTGGAACATGAACGAGTGCGTGGCGTCGACGGTGTCGGGGCGGTAGACGCGCCCGGGGGAGACGATGCGCAGCGGGGGCTTGCGGTTTTCCATGACCCGGATCTGCACGGTGCTGGTCTGCGAGCGGAGCATCCGGGGCCTGGCGCTGGTGAAGGGATCATCGACATAGAAGTTGTCGATGGGGTCGCGCGCGGGGTGGTCGGCGGGGATGTTGAGCTTGGCGAAGTTGTGCTCTTCATCCTCCAGCTCGGGGCCGGTGGCGACCTCGAAGCCCATGCGGGCGAAGACCTCGCACAGCTCCTCGCGGACGCGGGTGAGGATGTGGCGCCGGCCGAGCTGGGGCGAGAGGCCGGGCTCGGTGAGGTCGAGCATGGGGCCGGCGCGCTTGGCGGCGCCGGCGGGGGCCGCGGCGCCGCGGGCGTCGAAGGCCTCCTGGAGCTTGCGCTGCACCTCGTTCAGCCGCGCCCCGACGGCGGGCTTCTGGTCCTTGGGGACCTCGCGGAACTGGGCGGTGACCTCCTTGAGGAGGCCCTTGGTCCCGAGGAATCGGACGCGCCACTGCTCGAGCGCGTCGGCGTCGTTCGCCTGCGCGAGCGTGGCGAGCCCATCCTTCTCGATCTCGTTCAATCGTTCGAGCATGCGGGCCACGAGTGTACCGAGGGCGCGGCGGCAAGAAAAAAGGCCCGCTGGTGCGGGCCCTGGGGCTGCGATGGATGCGAGCGGCGGCTCAGGCCTTGGCGGCGGCGGATTCCTTGCGGACCTTGGCGGCGAAGGCGGTGCGCTTGTCGGCGATGCGCCGGCGGGTGGAAGGGCGGCCGCCGATCTCGGGGCCTTCCTCGTTGCCGACGAACTGGATGATGCACAGGGGCGAGGCGTCGCCGATGCGGTGGGCGCCGAGCTTGACGATGCGGGTGTAGCCGCCGGCGCGGTCCTTGAAGCGGGGCGAGACATCGTCGACGATGTGCTTGACGAGCTTGGGGCCCTTCTTCAGTTCGCCGTAGCGGTTGCGCTCGATCTTGGACTCGTCGTCCGCCATGATGCGGTCGTGGCCCATGCGCGCCTCGATGAGGCGACGGGAGTGGATGTCGCCGCGCTTGCCGAGGGTGATGATCCGCTCGACGAAGGGCTGGAGGGCCTTGGCCTTGGGGATCGTGGTCACGATCTGGCCGTGCTCGAAGAGGCCCGCCGCGAGATTGCGGAGGGTGGCCAGACGGTGGGCGGTGGTGCGCCCGAGTTTGTAGCCGGCTTTGCGGTGACGCATGGTGTTGAACTCCGACCGGGATCAGCCGGGCGTGATTGCCCGGGGGGGACGACTATAGACGGGGACTCAGAGGGCGGCCGAGGGGGCGGCGCCCTCGGGGAGGGACATGCCCAGGTCCAGGTTCATCTCCTGGAGCTTGCGCTTGACCTCGCGGAGGCTGGTCTTGCCGAAGGAGCGGACCTTGAGCAGGTCGCTCTCGGCGTGGGCGACCAGCTCGCCGACGGTGTTGATCTTGGCGGACTCGAGGCAGTTGCTCGCGCGGACCGAGAGCTCCAGCTCCGAGATGGGCATCTGGAGCTTGCGGATCAGCTCGTCGTCGATGCTGGCGGCCTTGGCGGCCTCCTCGCTGACGCGGTCGCTGCCGACATCGAAGTACTGCACGAAGGGGTTGAGGTGCTTGCGGAAGATCTTCGCGGCCTCGACGAGCGCCATCTCCGGGGAGGCGGTGCCGTTGGTCCAGACCTCGAGGATGAGCTTGTCGTAGTTGGTGCGCTGGCCGACGCGGGTGTCCTCGACCTTGTAGCGGACGCGCTGGACGGGGCTGTAGATCGCGTCCACGGGGATGCGCCCGATCTCCTGGTCCTCGTCGGCGTTGTACTGCTCGCTGGCGGGCACATAGCCGCGGCCCTTGGCGACGCGGAGCTCCATCTCGAAGTCCACGGCGTCGGTGAGGGTGGCGAGCACCAGGTCCTTGTTGAGGATGGTGACGGCGGTGTCGGCGTCGATGAGCTCGGCGGTGACATCGCCGGGGCCGCTGGCCGAGAGGGTCATGGTGCGGGGCTCGTCGCCCTCGAGCTGGACGACGAGGTTCTTCACATTGAGGACGATGTCGGCGACATCCTCGGCGACGCCCTTGAGCGAGGAGAACTCGTGCTCGGCGCCCTTGATCTTGAT
>CALKYH010000064.1 GCA_938003595.1 uncultured bacterium | reverse complement strand
ATGGACCGTTTCGCCGTCATTGGTCTGGGTCGGTTCGGGTCTCGCCTGGCGCAGAATCTCGCCGCGGCGGGGGCCGAGGTCATCGCCATCGACCACTCCCGCCAGATCGTCGAGGAACTCCGCGACAAAGTGACCCTCGCCATCGCGCTGGACGCGACCGACGAGCAGGCGCTGCGGCTCCAGGGCATCGACCAGGTGGACTGCGCCGTCGTCGGCATCGGCCAGAACTTCGAGGCCAACGCCCTGGCGACCGTGCTGCTCAAGTCGGTGGGGGTGAAGCGGATCATCAGCCGCGCCGGCAACCAGATGCAGGCCCAGATCCTCCAGCGGATCGGCGCCGACGGCGTGGTCCGCCCCGAGGACGAGGCCGCGGACCGCTGGTCGCACCGGCTGCTGGCGCCGTTCACGATCGACCACATCGAGCTGGCGGAGAACTACGCGATCATCCAGATGCCGACCCCGAGCGCGTGGGTGGGCAAGTCGCTCGCGGACATCGACATGCGCCGCAAGAACCAGGTGACGCTGGTGGCGATCAAGCGCCTGGCCAGCGCCGCCAAGAAGGACGGCGGCACGGCGAGCGAGGGCAAGATCATCGCCGGCGCCGAGTCCGAGCAGGCCGCGGCCTCCGCGGAGCGCGTCGTCGAGGCCCCCCTGCCCACCAGCCGCCTCCGCGAGACGGACATCCTGGTCATCGCCGGATTCGATCAGGACATCGAAAGACTGCCCAAATAACGGGCATTCCGGGGGTCGGCGCCCGGACGTCGCCGCCGCGGCGTCTATGCTCGGCGTATGCCCCTGTTCGGCTCCCACCTGTCCATCGCCGGCTCCATGGCCAACGCCCTGCGCGAGGCCGAGGGCCTGGGCTTCGACACGGTGCAGGTCTTCACCAAGAACCAGCGCCAGTGGAAGGTCAGCCCCCTCAAGGACGCCGACGCGGACGAGTGGCGCGCCGAGATGCAGCGCCTGGGCTGGGCCGGGCGGGTGGTGGCGCACAACTCCTACCTGGTGAACCTCGCCAGCCCGACGGATGAACTCTGGGACAAGTCCATCGCGCTGCAGCGCGAGGAGATCGACCGCGCCGAGGCGCTGGGCATCTCGTACCTGGTCTCCCACCCCGGCGCCCACACGGGATCGGGGGAGGAGGCGGGCCTGGCGCGCATCGCCGCGGCGTACACGCGCCTGCTCCGGGAGACCGACGGCTCCTCGGTGGTGATCTGCATCGAGAACACGGTGGGCTCGGGCTCGAACCTGGGCGGGCCGTTCGAGCACCTGCGGGCGCTGCGCGACCTGATCCTCCAGGGGGCGGGCAAGCAGTTCGCGCCGCGGGTGGGGTTCTGCTTCGACACCTGCCACGCCCACGCCGCGGGCCACGACATGCGGACGGAGAAGGCGGCGCTGGCCACGCTGGCGGAGTGGGACCGGGTGGTGGGGCTGGAGCGCCTGCGGGTGGCGCACCTGAATGACTCCAAGGCGCCCATGGGCTCGAAGCTGGACCGGCACGCGCACATCGGGGAGGGGACGATCGGGGGCCCGCTGAAGGACGGCGGGAAGCGGGACTACTCCGGCTTCGGCGCCTTCCTGAACCACCCCGCGCTCGGGGGCGTACCCATGATCCTGGAGACCCCGAAGGAGGACGATCCGTCCGGCCAGCCGTGGGACCAGGAGAACCTGGCCCGGCTGAAGCGGCTGCTGAAGCCCTCCAAGGGGCCCTCGGCGGGGGGAAAAGCGGGAAAGAAGCCCGCGATCGGGGCGGGCGCCTGAACAAGGCCCGTTCGGATGGCCGATAATCGCAGTCGGCCCAGACCGGGAACCCCCGGTCGACCCGGCGATGGACCCAGAGGAGATTCGATGGCTGAGCACCGGAAGATGGCGATGGACCCGACACGACCCCGCGCGAGCGCTGGACGAGCGATCGGGGCGTGCGCGCTCGCGTTGATGATGAGCGTGGGGTCCGGCTGCGCCTGGTTCCGCGACTCGAAGGCCGAGTCCTCCGGCGCGGTGAAGCCGGACCGCGCGCAGGCGGAGGCCCAGACCGGCGCCGAGACTCAGCAGGCCGTCGAAGGCCAGCCCCAGTCCGACCCCATGGCCGACCTGGACCCGACCTCCGGCGCAGTGGTCGAGAGCGAGACCCCCTCGCGTCCGACCGAGACGGCCGCGGCGCCGAGCCAGCCCGATCCGAACCGCCCGATGCGCCCGAACGAGCGCGTGGCGGAGGCCGAGAAGCTGCGCTCCGAGGGTCGCGTCGAGGACGCGATCAAGCAGCTCGAGCTGGCGATCCGCGACAACCCCAAGCTGACGACGGCCTACATCAGCCTGGCGGAGATCCACCGGCAGCAGGGCAATCTCGCGGCGGCCGAGAAGGCGGCGCGCGAGGCCGTGGCGCTGGATTCGGGCAGCTTCGAGGCCCGCTACAACTACGCCCTGACGCTGCAGATGATGGGCCGCCTCACCGACAGCGTGCGCGAGTACCTGCGGGCGCTGGCGATCCGGCCGAACGACCGCGAGGCGAATCTGAACCTGGCGACGGCGTACCTGCAGCTGAACGAGCCCGCGCAGGCGCTGCCCTACGCGCAGAAGGCCGTGAAGCTCGACGCCGACCACGGCCCGTCCCGCGTGAACCTCGGCGCCGTGCTGGGCGCGATGGATCGTCACCAGGAGGCGGTGACCGAGTACGAGGCCGCGGCCGAGCTGATGGAGCTGAGCCCGCAGCTGCTGCTGAACTGGGCGGATTCGCTGAGCAAGATCCAGCGCTACCAGGAGGCGGTGAACACGCTGGACCGGCTGCTGCAGATCGAGCCGAGCGGGCCGAACGCGGTCATCGCGTACGAGCGTCTGGGCTCGTCGTACTTCCGGCTGCGTCAGTACGAGAAGGCGCTGGACTCGTTCCGCAGGTCCGTGGAGCTGGATCCCGGTCATTATCCGGGCCTCAACGGCGTGGGCGTGTGCCTGCTGAATCGTTATCTGACCACCGAGCCGCGGGACAAGGTCTCGCTGGACGAGGCGCTGCGGGCCCTGCGGCGCAGCCTGCAGATCAACGACCGTCAGCCCCGGATCGTCGAGCTGCTCAGCCGTTACGGTTGACGCGACCGGCGCCGGCGGCGCCCCCCGAAGAGCGCGAGAGAATCCCCGGAGCCCAGGATGGCCGGGCGCGATCGACGCGCCGATGCCTTGGGGTCATCCCTCGGTCCTCCATCATGGGGAAGCAGCCATGTCGGCCACCTCCGAAGCCGCGGCGGATTGCATCCGGTCCGCGGAGAAGATCTCACGCGGGGAGGTCGCTTCGCCGGAGCGCTCCGAGAAGCGCGCCCACCAGCGCTATCCGTTCAGCCAGGAGTTGCACACGGTCTGGGTCGGCGTGCCGGGCGTGAGCCACAAGATGGTGGCGATGCGATCGACCGATATCTCGATGGGCGGGCTGTCGCTGATGGCCAAATGGATGGCCTATGTCGGCCAGCGCGGCGTGGTCCGGCTCTGCATCCCGGGGCGGGAGCCGGCGGTCGTCGGCGTCGAGGCCGTGCACTGCCACTATGCCGGCGAGATGCAGTATGTCATCGGGTGCCGGTTCGATGAGATGCCCGAGCAGCTGAAGAACCTGCGGTTCGTGGAACGGAACGGCGAGGTGCGGGCGGACTGGTGATCGCCGGGAGCGCCCGATAAGCCGGCTCGCCCCCCGGGCCGCGGCCTTCAGGCGGCGCGCGTTCCGGTCGATGCTGGAACCGATCCGTCACCGGTCCAGGAGAGGCCCCGTCGATGAGCGGCAAGCGTCGCACCACAGCCAACAGCGTCGGCGACTGCATCGACTCGGCCGCGAAGATCGGCTCCGGCGCCTGCGCGCCCAAGGAGAATCGGCGCTCTCACGCGCGCCACGCGTACCATGTCGATCTTCCGGTGGTGTGGCTGGGGCTCATGAATCAGTCGGATGTCGTGAACAGCGTGCGCGCGTCGGACATCTCCGTCGGCGGCGTGCGGATCGTCGGGCGCTACATGCTCTACCCGGGGTCCAAGGGCGTGGTGCAGCTCACGCGGCTGGACGGCTCGATCGCGCTCGTGGGCGTCGAGGTCGTGCACACGGACTACATCGGGGACATGCGCTACGCCTCGGGCTGCCGGTTCATCGCCGTGCCGCAGGACCTGATGTCCACGCGCTTCATGCAGGGCGACGGCGGCGTGGTGCTGCTGCGTCCGGGCCAGAGCCTGGGCCGCACGGATCGCCCCGCCGCCTGATCGCGCCGGCTGGTACGCTTGGCGCCGTGAGCGACGCCACGCCCGCCGGAACCACCATCCTGCTCATCGGGCTGCGAGGCTCGGGCAAGAGCGCCGTCGGCGCCCGGCTGGCCCAGCGGCTGTCGCGCGAGTTCATCGACCTGGATCAGGCCACCCTGACGCGCCTGGGCGCGCCGACGGTCGCGGAGGCATGGAAGGCCACGGGCCAGCAGGCCTTCCGCGCCGCAGAGGCCGCGGCCCTGCGCGAGCAGATGCGCGACCACCCCGGGGCGGTCATCGCGCTGGGCGGGGGCACGCCTACGGCGCCGGGCGCGGCGGAGCACATCCGGCACGAGTCCCGGCACAAGCGGGCGGTGGTGGTCTACCTGCGCTGCACGCCGGCGGAGCTGCGTCGGCGGCTGACGGGGAAGATCGGCGCCGACCGGCCGAGCATCACCGGCAAGGACCCCCTGGCCGAGATGGACGAGATCTTCCGCTTCCGCGACCCGCTCTATAGAGGTCTGGCGTTCGCGGTGATCGAGGACCTGGGCGAGGACGAGTCGATCGCGCGGATCGAGCGCGTGCTGGCGCCGGTGGTGGGGCGGACCTCGGGAGCGCGTTGAGGAGAGCGGCTCAGGCGGCGCGGGTGAAGTAGCCGCTGGCCAGGCGCGCGAGCAGTCGGTCGCGGTCGCCGGCCTTGGTGAACTTCGAGAACACCGCCGCGATGCGGCAGGGGCCCAGGCCGTCGTCGTCATCGACCCAGACGACATTGCCCAGAGCGTAGACGGGCAGGCGCTCGGCGCCGATGAGCTGGCGGGAGGTCAGGCCCCGGCCGGGCAGCTCAATGCGGATGCCGATCTGGGCTCCGGGTTCGAGGGCTTGGTCGATCTCGAACTGGATGCCGCCCTCGGAGATGTCGTAGGCGTGCCCATCCCAGATGAACTGTTCGCTGTCCGACGGGCGGATGGCGATCCGGGTGTACATCGGGGGCACCAGGAACCGGTCGTGCTGGCGGCGGTTGTCGCTCTTGATCGTTGGACGCATGGCGGGCTCCGGGAGAGCGACTGGGCAGAACGCTCTCTCCCAAACTATCGGGCCGGTCCCCGGGCTCCTTCAGCCCGCGGCCGCGGCCTTGCGTCTCTCTCTCCTGACCGAGGAAGGGCCACACACCCGTCCTCCCCACGAAACACACTGGCCTATTCCCGAGGGTTGGCCAGAATGATGGTTATTTCATGCCGAGTATGCCCGCGCCTGGGGATAGGCGCCAATGAAAAACGCCCTCCCGGGCGCCGAAAACCCTGAATCATCGTTTTCGATGAACCGGAACCGGCCATCTGGTCGGGGGGCGCTTACCTCGGATCGGGGTCGGCCAGAAGGTCGATCCGAACGCGCCGGACTCGCAGGCCCATGCGGCTCTCGAGCTCGCTCAGGGCGTCCGCGGGGATGCGGCTCAGCAGGCGCTGGCCGACATCGTCCGGGACATCCATGACCTTCCCGTCGCCGAGCATGACATGCAGGTGGTCGCTCAGGTCCGCGTCGTAGCGGGCGGGGCCGTCCACCATGGGGATCTTGTGGCACAGGCCGGCTGTGGTGCAGGCCTCGAGGGTGTTGTAGACGGTGGCGAGCGAGATGCCGGGGTTTTCCTCGGCGACCATCCGGTGCAGTTCCTCGGCCGTGGGGTGGGCCTTGGTGGCCGCGAGGGCGTTCCAGATGACCTGGCGCTGCCTGGTGCAGCGAAGTCCGCTCTCGGCGAGGATGGCGTTGGGGTCGGTCATGCGGAAGGCGTGTCGGGAGAAGGGATTGGGTGAGGGCCCGGGGACCCGGCCCGCTGGGGGTCGGGGGCGCCGGGGGAAGTATTGGCGTGCGGATGCGCTGGGGCAAACGGGTGGAATCGCGCCCGCGCCGTGCCATCGACCGCGGCTCGGAGCGGTCGATGACCCTTGGTCGACGAGTCCGCGACCGCCCAGAGCTGCGGTCACGGGCACGGGGCCGCGGTGGACATCAGGGGCAATCGCTGTTGAAGCTGCTGACCACGATGTTGAGGTCGGTGAAGTTCACCTGCTCGTCGCGGTTCACATCCTCGGGGCAGCCGATGCACTCGGTGTTGAAGCGGCTGATGATGGCGTTGAGGTCGGTGAACCCGATGAAGCTGTCGCCGTTGACATCGCCGACGCACGCGGGCGGCACGAAGGTCTGCAGGACGACCAGGTTCCAGTTCGCGCGACCGCCGTAGCCGGGAGTGAGGGAGGTGTCGCCGAAGGCGACGCGGCGCTCGCTCGACGGCAGGCCGGCGTAGTTGGCCAGGCGGAGATTGCCGTCGATGTAGAGGTCCACATCGCCGTCGGCGTCGTCGTCGATGAGTTCGTACAGGTGGTACGAGTCGGCCGGGCCGGGCACGACGAAGGTGGTCTCGTCGCCGTTGGCGACGACGAAGGGGACGCCGTTCGCGGCGGATCCGAAGCGGAGCAGGAACTGGCGCGCGCCGTTCTCGACCTGCACGGTCATGCCGAAGTCGGTGGCGTCGTTGAGGGTGGGCGTGCGCATGCGGACGGCGAGACGGAAGCCGGCGCTGGCCATCTGTGCGGTTTGCGCGGCCGTCAGGTCGGCGCGGTAGGAGAGGTTGGAGTCCGTGCCCTCGTCGTCGGTGAACCAGGCGTCGAGCATCTGCAGGCCGTCGCCCTTCACGGGTCCGACGGCGCCGAGCATCTGCCCAGCGTTGCTGAAGGTGAAGCCCTCCGTGGTCGGGTCCGCGGCGCCCTCGTGGAGGGCGAGCGTGGTCGTGCCCGCGCACGCGGCGGCGGTCCCGAGAAGGGTCATGGCCAGGGCGTTAGTCGTCTTCATGTGTTTTCTCTCTCTTTGAACCCACCATCGCCGCCCGGTGGGCCCGGGAGGTCGCCATGATCGTATCGTGACGCCGGTGAGAATCGAGCCCTTTTTGCTGCTGTGCGAGTCCTGCGGCTATCCGATCGGGGAATTACCGCGGGAAGGGCATTGCCCGGAGTGCGGTCGGACGATCGCCGAGTCGCTGCCGGAGCGGCGGGTGGGGTCGGCGTGGCAGCGTGGGCCGGGCGTGGGTGCGTGGTTTCGCACGATCGGCTGGGTTGTGCGGCGGCCGCGGTCGATATGGGCGCAGGTGCGGGTGGAGGCGCCGGCGTCGGGCGATCTGCTGACTCTCAACTGCGGGCTGG
>CALKYH010000063.1 GCA_938003595.1 uncultured bacterium | reverse complement strand
AGCCCGACGCCCACAACTCCCCGCCGCCGGTGGCGATGAGCGATCCGCCCGAGTTCGGCGGCGGTGTCGCCAGACTCCAGTCCGAGCCGTCCCAGTGCATCAGCACGACACCGACATCCGTCGCGCTGCCGATCGCCCAGACATCGTTGGGGCCGGTGGCGGCGACATCGAAGAGGCCGCTCTGCGGAATGGCCTCGATCGGGCTCGGGACATGAGCCCATGTCTCGCCGTCCCAGTGATAGGTCACGCCGCGATAGGCGTCAGCGACATTCCGGTAGTCGCCCACCGCCCAGACATCGTCGGAAGCGATCGCTACAACGCCCGTCAACTCATGGTGCCGGTTGGCGACGCGCGGAACATCGGCCTCGGTCCAGCTCGAGCCGTCCCAGTGGACCGCCAGCGGGGCGGAGGTGGCGCCGCCGTCCCCGAAGCCGGCGCCGATGCCCACGGCCCAGATGTCGTCATCCGCGAGCGCGGAGGCCTCGTTCAGTATGCCGCCGCGAGCAGCGAACGGATAGACGGTCTGCGGCCTGAGCGACACCGTGTCGACCGTCGCCCACTGCCCGTCCATCCATCGAAGCACAAGTGGCAAAGTGTTGGTCGGGTAGCCCGTGCTGACCTTGCCGACGATCCATACCTCGCCGTTCGGCGTCGCCTCAACTCCGGAAGTGTCAGGCAGCGTGCCCAGGTGAGCCGTGCTCGGCAGATTCTGCAGGCTCCAGTTCTCGCCATCCCACCGCATCGCAAGCGGGCCGAACGATCCGACCGCGTTCCGCCAGTCGCCGACAATCCATGCGTCGTCCGGAGCAAGCGCCGTCACGGAGCGGAGGTGCGTCCGGCTGTCGCCAACATCAGGCGTGGGCACAAGGTTCCATTCCTGGCAGGGCCCGCCGCCCGCCAAGGCGGTGTGCGCCGTCAGGAGCGCCACGGACGGGAGAAGCGACAAGCGCCGGACCATCAGGCGGGACGGACTGGCAGGCATGGTCATCTGCAGGCTCCTTTCGCGCCGCCAGATGGTGGCGGGGGTCTCAAGAGTATACCCGACAAACATGTCCGACAATCGAATATTGCGGCTTCCCGAAGCCCTCTGGGCCGCTGCGATGCTCGTGAAAGGCACAGGGGAATACCCGTATGAGGCGCCGTCTCGGGCCTTCGATCCCCTAGACCCCCCCGGTCATCGCGATCTCCGGCAGCGCGCAAGTCAGAGCACACAGACAAAGATCAGGCATCGGCGCCGCTGGCGCTTTCGATGAAGGAGCGGGAACGCCTCAGTTACCGGTCCGCTGGGGCTTTGGAGTTCGATCCGGGTCGTCCTTCTCTCGGGCCGGGGGTCGCGCGTCCAGACCGCCTCGACGGCCCCTCCGCCGCAGAAAGCCGATCCAACGGAATTCTCTTGTGCGGATTCTCTCCCCTGATACGCTGATGGTGATGGGCGCCGCACAACGCCCGTTAGTCACCTCGGAGGAGTCCCGCATGCCCCGTTCATTCATCTCGTCGCGCCGTCTTTACACCCTCATCGGCGCGGCGTCCGCCGTTATCGCCGCGCCCGCATCGTCCGCGGCGCTGTTCGCTTACGAGGGCTTCGACTACGACAACGGCGGCGTCCTCCATGCGAAGACCGGCGGCTCGGGATGGTCCATCCCCTGGCAGGCCACGGTGGGCACAAGCGCCATCGCCGGCCCCAGCCTCTCCCACCCGAACTCGCTCCCAACCACCGGCAACGCCCTCGCCACCAACGGCTCTGTCGCCCTCCGCTACTTCGCCGCCGACATCGACCCCGGCGCCACCGAGTTCTGGACCTCCGTCATCATGCGCCGCGACGCCTCCACCTCCGGCGGCGCCTTCCGGTTCGTCGGTCCCACCGGCGCCGAGACCACCTTCGCGGCCGTCGTCGGCTTCGGGACCGCCAACGCGCCCGTCATCCTCGCCGAGGTCTTCGGCGGCAACATCGGCGCAACCTCCACCGCCGCCGAGACCATCCCCGCGGGCTCCACCGACCTCTATGTCATGCATGTCGTCCCGATGGGCGCGACCTACCGCGTGGACCTCATCATCAACCCATCCCTGGGCGACACCGCCGTCGACGCCTCGCTCACCATCGCCAACACCACGCCGCTCCGGGGTCTGGTCCTCACCGGCGTGCAGGGACCGACCAACTTCGGCTTCGACGAGATCCGCTTCGGCGACTCGTTCGACGATGTCGCGTTCATCCCCGCGCCGCCGATCACGATGATGCTGGCCGCGGCGCTGCCGCTGGCGGCGCGTCGCCGCCGCCGTTGAACACCCGCGGCGCCTGCCGGATCAGGATGAACACCGCCATCAGCACCAGGAACACCGCGAACACCTTCCGCAGCGTGCGCTGATCCAGCTTCCCGCCGATCGCCACGCCCGCGAAACCCCCCGCGATCCCCACGCCCGCGAACATCCCCACCGTAAACCAGTCCACCGCGCCGCCCGCCTCGTCGAGCACGCGCCAGGACTTCACGAACCCCGCGGCACAGTTCATCGCGATGATCGCCAGGCTCGTGCCGATCGCCTCCTTCACCGGCAGCCGCGCCAGCAGCGTCAGCGCCGGCACGATCAGGAAGCCCCCGCCGACCCCCAGCAGGCCGGTCATCCCGCCGACGCCCAGCCCCTCCGCCGCGATCAGCGGCCCCGGCGCCCGCACCGCCTTGGTCTGCTCCGCCGCCCGCCCGCGGAACATGAACCACGCCGCCAGCAGCATCACGATGGCCAGCAGCGCCAGCTGCACCGCGCCGGGCACCCACTTGGCCACCAGCGCTCCGAGGAACGCCCCGAGCATTCCCGGCACGCCGAACAGCATCACGCAACGCAGGTTCACCTGCCCGCTCGCGCCGTTCCGCAGCGCGCCCGACAACGCGATCAGCCCCACGATCGCCAGCGACTCCACGATCGCCTGCTTCTCCCCGTGACCCGCCAGGTACACCAGGATCGGCACCGTCAGGATCGCGCCGCCGGAGCCCAGCAGCCCCAGGCTCAGCCCGATCAACGCGGCGCCCAGCAGCTCCGCGATCAGCATGCCTCACCGCTCACTGCCCGCGCTCCATCTTCTCCCAAGCCAGCCAGCCACCCTCCACATTCACCGCGTCGAACCCCGCCCGCTGCAGCAGCGCGCTCGCCCGCCCCGACCGACCGCCGCTCCGGCAGTTCACGATGATCCGCTTGTCCTTCGGCAGATCCTCCAGCCGCGACGGCAGCCGCACATGCGGCGCCAGGTGCGCCCCGGGCAGATGCCCCTCCGCGAACTCGTCCGCCCGCCGCACATCCAGGAAGTACGCGCCCTTGTCCTCCAGCGTCGCCTTGGCCTCCGCCACGGTGATCTCCGGCGTCGTCGCCACCTTGCCCCCGGCACGCTCGAACTCCGCCACCGCCGCGGGCTCCATCCATCCGACCACGCGGTCGACTCCCACCCGGATCAGACTGCGCACCAGCCCGTCCACCTCCGCGGCGCGGGCGATGAGCACGACATCCTCATCGTCCCCGATGTACGACCCCGCGATCCCCGGGAACATGCTGTCGTGCGGGATGTACAGCGCCCCCGCGGCGTGCCCATCCTTGAACGCCTTCCACGGGCGCGTGTCCACCACGGCCACCCGCTTCGTGTCGATCCCCGCCAGGTCCTTGCCCGTCATCTCGCGCGGCTTGGGAACCTCGCCCAGAACCGGCGGGCCGACCTTGTTCCACTTCTTCATCTTCGCGAAATACAGCGGCGGCTCCGGCTGGCCCTCGAGGATGAACTGCACGAACCCCGGCTCGCTCCTGGCCGCCAGGATCGCCGGGTTGAATCGCTTCTCGTACCCCACGGTGCTCTGCGGCACCGCGCCCAGCGCCTTGCCGCACGCGCTGCCCGCGCCGTGCCCCGGCCACACCTGCAGGTAGTCCGCCCACTTCGCCAGCCCGCCGACAGTCGTGAACAGCCGCCTGGCCGAGGGCTCCGCGCTGCCCTTGTTCCCCGCCGCCGTCTCGAGCAGGTCCGGCCGCCCCAGGTCGCCCACGAACACGAAGTCCCCGGTCAGCGCTCCCATGGGCTCGGTCGCGCCGCCGCCGCGGTCCGTCACGAGGAAGCACAGGTGCTCCGGCGTGTGGCCCGGCGTGTGCACCGCGCGCAGCTCGATGTTCCCGACCTTGAAGGTGTCGCCGTCCTTGAGGAGCACGGCGTCGTACTTCCCGCCGCCGGTCTTCTTGTCCAGCCACTGGTACTTCCAGTCCGCGTCGCCCTCGTCGGACAGGTACACCCGCACGCCGCGCTCCGCGAACTCGCGGCAGCCGGACACGAAGTCCGCATGGATGTGCGTCTCCGTCGCCGCGACGATCCGCATCTTCTCCTTCGCCGCCGCCTCGATGTACCGATCGATGTCACGCTCCGGGTCGACGATGATCGCCTCGCCCGTCTTCTGGCACCCGATCAGGTAGGCCGCCTGGGCGAGCCGGTCGTCATAGATCATCCGAAACAGCATCCGTCGATCTCCGCAGGGTCCACGCCGGGCGGTGGGGGTGGTCCGCTCCGCAGGGGCCACTGTCCCGACGCCTTCACAGTATCCGCACGCGGCCCCGCGCGCCGCCCTGCTACATTCCCGCTTCCTCACAGGAATCCCCGGAGCCCGCCGCCGCCGTGTTCACGCCCGCCCGCGTCATCGTGCTCGCCCTCTTCGTCGGCCTGCTCGCCGTCCCCTTCGCGTTCCGCCCGCGCGAGGCCACGATCCCCGCCGACGCCCTGCGCCTCGTCGTCATCACCCCCCACAACGAGCAGATCCGCTACGAGTTCGGGCGCGCCTTCTCCGAATGGCACGAGGCCCGCTACGGCCAGCCCGTCTTCGTGGACTTCCGCGCCCCCGGCGGCACCAGCGAGATCCGCAAGCTCCTCGTCGCCGTCTACGAGCAGGCCCTCAAGAACGGCCAGCTCACCGCGGACGGCGAGCTCACCGTCGGCACCATGCCCTACGACATCCTCTTCGGCGGCGGCGCCTACGAGCACAACATCATCAAGCGCGGCATCCCCACAGCCCCCGATGCCCCCGGAACGCCCAACCTCACCATCTCCATCCCCGTTCCCTTCACCACCGAGCAGGTCGCCGAGTGGTTCGGCGAGAACCTCATCGGCGCCGACCTGCTCTACGACCCCGACCTCTACTGGCTCGGCGTCGCGCTGACCTCCTTCGGCATCGTCTACAACCGCGATGTCCTCGAGCAGCTCGGCCTGCCCGAGCCCACCACCTGGAGCGACCTCACCGACTTCCGCTACTTCGGCTGGCTCGCCATGACCGACCCGCGCCAGTCCTCCTCCGTCGCCGTCACCTACGACTCCATCCTGAACAACGAGGGCTGGGACCAGGGCTGGCGCACCCTCCGCGCCATGTGCGCCAACGCCCGCTTCTTCGCCAACTCCTCCCTCAAGCCCCCCCTCGAAGTCGCCCGCGCCGAGGCCGCCGCCGGACCCTCGCTCGATTTCTACGGCCGCTTCCAGTCCCAGGCCCTCATCGACGCCGGCGCCTCCGGCCAGGGCCCGCGCTCCCGCGTCGGCTACATCGACCCCCCGCGCATCGTCTTCATCAACGCCGACCCCATCTCCATCCTCCGCGCCGGCCCCAACCCGGAGATCGCCGCGCGCTTCGTGGAGTTCACCTGCACCCTGGAGGGCCAGGCCCTCTGGCAGTTCCCCGCCAAGGGCGAGGACGCCCCCGCCGACGCCCTCGGCCCGCGCGTCTACGAACTCCGCAAACTCCCCGGCCGGCGCCTGCTCTACGACGATTTCCGGGGGCGCTTCGTCGACAAGGAAGTGCAGCCCTTCGCCGACGCCTCCACCGCGCCCATCAACGGCTGGTTCCGCATCATCGAACGCATCTTCGGCGCCGCGGCCATCGACATCCACGACGAGATGCGCGCCGCCTGGGCCGCCATGCACGAAGCCCAAGCCCGCCACGCCGACCCCGCCCTCCTCGAAGCCATGGACCGCGCCTTCTTCGCCTTCCCCGATCACCCCTTCCCCGACGGCACGACCCTCTCCGTCAACCCCGACAACATCGTGCCCATCCTCGACGACTGGCGCAACCCCGACCGCGAACCCATCCTCCGCATGGCCTACACGAAGTTCTTCCGCGACCAGTACCGCGAAGTCCTCCGCCTCGCCGGCGAAGCAAAGTGATCGCCCACCTCTCCCTCGACGCTTCGTCGTGGGAGAGGCCGGGAGAGGGCTACGGGCCTCGCTACTTCTCCTACCCCGACTCTGCCTCGCCCTCCGATTTCTCCCGACCAATTGGGCGCCATGGTCCAGCCGTCCCCGGCCAGGCCATGACCAACCAACAATTGCGCCCGATCGCGCCCTCCGAGAGCCGCGGAGCGGCGCCAGACCGTAGCCCAGGCCGTAAGGCCTGGGAACCGCCACCCCACACCCCCAAGCCCCGGAGGGGCGCCACCCCATCCCGCCAACCCCCGTGCCACCGAACTCGGCCCGACGAGGTCGGTGTCCGCTACCGCCTGCGTCGGATCAGTCCCAAACCCGCGGCCAACACGACGAGCGCCGTGCCCGGCGCCGGGATCGCTGCGGCGATTCTAAGGCCGCGGGCACTGCTGATGCTGAATCCTGTTGAGAACTGATCGTTCACGAAGGGCCATGTACTCCCCAACACATACCGCGTCCCGCTATGCACGAGCCCATACGGCGTCTCGTACATCCCGGGAATGCTCTCCGTCCACTCACTGACGCCCCCCGTCATATCCAGCGCTCCCCAGGGCGTCTGCACAGTGGGATACGAGCCCACATCGAGCGGCTGACCATCCGGGCCGACGCCGTTCGTCTCGCCGCCATCCTCCGGATTGCCGACGATCGGCTCAGTCTGGCTCCCATGCGGATACAGCCAGTAGCCGCCTGTGCCCTCCTGGTCCGGGATCGCGCCGTTGTACGGGCCTGGGTTTCCATCCGCGTACCGCTGCGGGTCGTAGTACGCGGCCTTGGTCCACTCGTTGAGATCAGGAATCCAGAACCTCGCGCCCTCGGACCGCCGCACCTGATCGTTGAACGACGCGTCCGGGTTCTGGCTGAAGGTGCTCGCGTCGTAGGCGCCGCCGGCGAAGACCTCCCACGGCACGCTCTGGCTCGCGGGGTCGGTGATGACCGGCGCCCCGTTGTGGAGATAGTTGCAGTAGTACGCCGCGACGCGCCAGCTCATCTTGACCGCCCGCTGCTCGGCGCCACCGTGGATGAACCAGTCGGTGACCACATTGGGATTCAGCGTTGCGGGGCTGATCGTGCCGCCGTTGAACTCGGAGTCGAGCCGCTGGCCGCCGAGGTCCTCCCAGTGCTCGCCGAATGCACGCACAAAGTTGAGCCACTGGGTCGAAGTGGTCTCGGTTTGGCCGATGCGGTAGCGGTAGTTGACGCGCCCGACCCGCTCGGTGACCGGGTACAGATTGAAGTTGTAGTAACGCTCCTGCGTCCGCATGTGGCGGTTGCCGGGGGCGCCAACGGTGACAAAGTCAATCCCATGCTCCGTCGAGACCCGTGCCGATCCACCCGCGAGCGCCGCGGAACTCAACATCGTCGCGGCGGCGACGGCCAGAGCCATCGAGTTTGTCATCGTGGGGATCTCCGCTCCCGTCGCCCTGCATTCGCCATCATCGCGACCATCGCAACGAGCAGAGTCCCCGGCCCCGGAATCGCCGATGCAAGCCGCAGTCCTGCCGGGCTTAGGTTCGGGTTCGAAATGTCGAAGGGATAGTCATCGATGATGTCCTGGTCGAAATAGTCACCCTGGCCAGCCTCTGACCCACGATAGATGCGCGCTGGGTTGTGCGCGCCGTTGGGGTCGATATAGGGATTGTCGAGCGTTTCGGTCCATTCGCGGACACCACCGGAGGTGTCTAGCAAGCCCCACGGACTCTGAATGTCGCTGTACGCGCCTACCCCGATCGCGATATAGTCGTAGCCCGGGGGAAAGGCGGTCCCGGCGCTGGTTTCGCCGACGCCGGGAGGGCCGGAGATCAGCTGCTCATTCTGCCGACCGACACTCGACCAATAGCCCTCGAGGCCATCGCCGTATCGATTCGGATCGTAATAGGCCGCTTTCGTCCACTCGTCCAGAGTCGGGATCCAGAACTTGGCCCCGGGCGAATGTTCGATCTGGTCGAAGTAGCCCACGCCCGGCACGACGCCGAATGTGCTGGTGTCGTACGCCCCGGCTTCGAACGACTCCTGGTTCGCACCCTTGTCATTGTGGAGCCAGTTGCAGTACCGCGCGGCCATGTACCACGACATGGTGACCGCCGAGCGCTCCAAGCCCGGAAGGATCTGGTAGTTCGGCGGCGACGCAGGGTTGAGGTTCGTCGGTCGAATCAGCTCGCTCGTAAAGTGGCTGTCGAGGCGGCTGCCTCCTGCGGCGGCCCAGTACTGGTCGTAGGCGTTGACAAACTCAAGCCAGTGGGTCGCGGTGACCTCTGTCCTCGCAACCCGGAACCGATGTCCCACACCTCCGAGGTTCGGCCAATCGACATTGTCTACCCGCTCTTCCGGCAGCGCGTCGCGGTTGCCGGGGCGGCCGACCTTGACGAAATCGTGGCCGAAGTCGTCAGTAGGGCGCGGATGTGCACCGCGACCGAGCCCCCCGCCCCCGAGCGCGGCGGACCCCAACCCCATCGCGGCGATCAGACCAACGGCGTATCGACAGATCAACATGCGCATAATTCCCGGACCTGGAGACTCGGAGGCCGTGTGCAGGTCCATTGTGCCACGGGCAGGCGCCGATGCAAGCACAATCCCCGCCGATCAGGCCGCCACCCTCACTGCAGCGTGTCGAACCCGCCGACCCCCGGCGCCGCGTCGTCGCCCGTCTGGCCGTTCGTCGCGCCGTGGCGCACGCCCGTGCCCTTGAGGTACGGCCGGATC
>CALKYH010000062.1 GCA_938003595.1 uncultured bacterium | reverse complement strand
GTGACGACCGCGAGCGCCGCCAGCAGGACGGCGTTGAGCGCGACCAGTGATCGGAAACGGCTGCGTTCCATGGGTGTGCCTCCCGGCGCCCGGGCGCCGGTTCGGTGGGGGGTGTGATCAGTCCTGATGGCCGCGTTTGCTGGGCATCACGCTGATCAGGAAGGTCGCGACCAGGAGGACCGCCAGCACGCCGTAGTAGATGAAGATCGGCGGCGCGTCCGACGCGGTCGGGACGGGCGGGGCGGTCTGGGCCAGGAGGATGAGTGCGTTGTGCGTCGCCATTCACTCGGACGATATGGGCCCGGTCCGGGGCTGTAAAGCCCCTTTCGGCGGGATCCCCGGGAATGGCTCGCCGGCCCGTCCGGATCGGGGGCCGGGGCGAAGATCGAGGCCCGAACCGCAGAACGGCTGGCTGATCCGCTCGAACTCGTCCACCGGCACATGCACGGTCCGCCACTTGGCCGAGCGGGTCTTCATGGCGCCGACATAGGCGTCGAGCAGGACGGCGCGGACGGCGTACCAGCGTTCGCGGTGGGTGAAGACCTCCTGGAACAGGCCGTCGGGGGGCTGGTCGTCGCACCAGTAGACGAACACCAGCGCCGCGTCGAAACCGGCCCCGAAGAGTCGTCTCCAGGTCAGCAGGCTGTCCACATCGTCGCGGGTGGCCCAGGAATCGAGGCGCGAGCGCGCCGCGCCGACGCCGGCCCCGGAGCGCCTCGCGATCTTGCGGCCCTTGATGTCGATCAGGAGGTTCGCGCCCTCGCCGTAGACCACGAAGTCGAAGGACTTGATCGCCCGACCCGGCTTCACACCGCCGAACGCGCCGGCGAGCCCATCGGGCGCGCACAGCGGACCGGCGTCGGGCAGAAGCGCCTTGCGGGCCTCGTCCACGGAGACATACGGGATGCGCCGCGCGCGGAGGTAGTGCTCGAAGGCGTTCTCGTAGTGGTGGCGGCGCTGGGCCATCGCCGGGATACCCTACCCGCCGCGGCCCTTGGGATCGCGCGAGCGCCGGCTACTCGGCGGGAATGATCGCCAGCAGCTCGGCGTCGCCGGTCCAGGGATCGACCACCACCGGGAGAGAGCCGGCCGGGTTGGTGAGGACCAGCTCCGCGGCCACCGCGGGGCTGAGGCGCCCGAACGCGTCGAAGGCGACCGCGCCGCCGGGCGTCTTGGAGCCGACCAGAGTGACGGACACCCCCGAGAGGGTCGCGGCGTCGCCGACGCCGAAGACGATCTCGTAGGGATCGCCCAGCCCGTTCTTCTCGATCGGCGTCTCGGGCGACTCGGTCCGGGCGAGCCAGTAGCCGTCGCCCTCCTCACGCAGGACCAGCGTGCCGGGGTTGTCGGGCTGGCCGATGGACAGCGAGCGCGCGTACTGCAGGTCGGCCAGGAGTCGGCCGCCGGCGCCGAGCAGGCGCGAGCGGTCGTCCGGGCGCATCGAGGGCATGGCGATCGCGGCGATGACCAGGAGCGCGAAGATCGCGATCATCAGGTCGATGAGGGTGAACCCGCGCGCGCAACGGCCGGCGCCCGTGATCGAGCGGCCGGCCGCGGCCTCCTTCCGTCGTCCAGAGCGGTGGCGGCTCACTCGACGACTTCCGCCGACGCGGTGAGGGTCGCGACATCGAAGAGCATGCCCTTGGTCGAGCCGCCGATCGCGGCCTCCTCCAGCGCCATCGCGGCCGCGGGCCATGTCGTGGACTGCGCCGAGTCGGCCGTGCGGGGCGTGACATCGCCGTCGACGGGCTCGACCTTCACGCTGTCGTCCGTCGCGAACGCCACGGCCATCGTCGCCTCCAGGTCGGCGATGGTGGTGGAGGCCGTGATGTTGCTCAGCACGGTGGCGACGCTGTCCTTGAGCACGCCGGCGCTCTTGTACAGGGGACCATCGGCGACGGTGAAGCCGGTCTGCTTGTTCAGCGAGGCGTCCACCATGACGCACGAGCCGGTGCGCACGCGGAGCACATCCGCCGTGGCGCGTCCCGCGAGCGAGGCGCTGCCGGAGACATCGATGTTCGCGTTCGGAGAGTGGATCGCGGCGCAGACCACGCTCTTGCCCCGGATGTAATAGTTCGCGCCGACGGTGCCGCCCTGCGCGCTGGAGAGCCCGATGATCTGCACGCGGCTCGGATCGATGTAGGCCGCGGACCAGACGGCGCGGTTGGCGTCGCGGGCCACGGTGCGGCTCACGCCGACGCCGCCGTTGTCCACGGTCAGGTCGTCGGTGACGATGATGCGGACGCGCGACGAGGCGTCGGCCAGCTCGATGGCGCCGAGCGATTGAACGACCAGGTCATCCCGGACATAGATGGTGATGTCGCCGGAGATCAGCAGCACGCCGCTGTTCTCGATGATCAGATCGTTGCAGGAATAGAAGGCGGGCGAGCCGCTCATGGTGATGACCTTGCTGCTCGTGATGGTCAGGTCCTGGTAGGTGCCGGCGTTGAGCAGGCGCGACGAGAGACTCAGGATCAGGCCGGTGAGGGTCTGCACCGTCGAAGTGGCGTACTGCGACGGCACCGGGTCGCCCAGCAGGGGCACGCCGTCCGGCAGCACGGCGCCGCCCGCGAAGCCGCCGGAGCCGATGCGCGCCTTGAGCGTGCTGGCCGCGGCGCTGGGCACGAACAGCTTCGTGGAGACCAGGCCGGCGGAAGCGCTGACCTCCAGCGCGCTGTCGCTCGTGAAGCCCAGGCCGACATTGACATCGCCCAACGGGTTCGGACAGACCTGCCACGGCCCGAGCACCGCGCCGGACTCGACCGTGAGCCACGACCGCGCGTACACGCCGAACTCGTTCAGCTCGGGGTCCAGCGCGTCGCCGACGGGCTCTTCCTGCGGCGGGAGCTTGACGATGCGCTGGCTGGTGCTCGTCAGGCCGTCCTTGGTGGCGGTGATCGTGACGACGACCTCCGTCGCGTCCGCCGGCGGGGGATCGCCGTTCGCGTCCGTTACGGAGACCTTCACATCCGCGCCGGCGACGGTCATGCTGTCCATGAATTTCGCAGGATCGGCGAGGGAGGCGGGGTCCAGCCCGGTCTCCAGCGCCGCGACGGCCAGGTCGCCGGCGGAGGTGTTGGCCCACTTGGCCACCACATTGTGGAGCGCGTTGTCGCCGATCAGCGGGGCGCTCTCGCGGCTGGCGACATAGGACGCGGTCACGATCGTGACCGTGGCCACGGCGCAGAGCGCCAGGAGCATGGCGACGCCCCGGCGCTGGTCGGCGCGCGCGGCGCCCTCGGGGCGCGGAGAGCTCGTCATGTCGTTCGGCAGCTTGTTCATCTCGTCAGCCGCTCCTTTCCCGTCGTGCGGTCACTCCGGGATGGTGTGATCCTTCAGGCCGAAGGCGTACAGCGCCTGCACGGGCGAGCCCTCGGCGTCGAGCGTCAGCGTCAGACGCGCGCGCTCGGCGTCCTGCGGCGAAGCGGCGCTCAGCGCCCACGAGCCGTCCTGCACATGGTTCAGCAGCGTGGTGGACTTCGTCTGCCCCAGCGCCCGCTGCGCCGCCATCGCGGCGATGAAGTCCGAGTCGCTGGGCAGGACGACATCCGCCGCGTCCTGCATCGTCGGCGACCAGTTCTCCGGGAACGCCACCCATTCGACCGTCACCAGGCCGTCGGCGACGGTGAGCAGGCGGATCTCGCGCAGGTTCACCGAGTCCGTGACCAGCTTGTCGTACAGCCAGATCACCGTGGCCTGGGTGTCCTTGTCGTGCTGGAGAATCGACAGGGCGTTGTCCATGTACGCCCGCAGGCGGACCTGGCCGGCGTGGGCGCGCAGCAGCGCGGTGCGCTCGACGCTGTCGCGCCCCGTGGCGGAGCCGACCATGGTCATCATCGAGCCGATGGCCAGGCCCATCATGGCGGTGATCATCAGCGCGATCAGCAGCTCGACCAGCGTCAGGCCGCGGCGCGCTCCGGGATGGCGTGCGGCGCTGTTCATTCGGCGGGCTCCGGGATGAAGACCTCGGCCACGGCGACGTCGCGGACCTCATCGAAAGCGGTCGCGATCACGGCCATGCCGCGGACCTTGACGCCCAGCGAGGGGACATCGATCTCCTGCTCGACTGCGGCGACGCGCCGACCCACGCACCAGAACGGCGCGGGGTACGGGTCGCCGTCGATGGACTCAATGGCGCCCACCGCCTGGCTGAAGCCGTGGTAGCCGGCGAGGCTGGCGTAGGGAACCGTCGCAAGCTCGGCGAGCATGTCGTCGACCGCCATGGCGCCCAGGACGGCCTTCTGGCTGTCGATGGAGGCGCGCTGGCCGGCGCTGACCGCGACCCCCAGCGCCAGCATGGTGACGGAAAGGATGACGCAGCCGAAGAGCGCCTCCAGGAGCGTGAAGCCCCTGCGCGTGCGTGCGGCCGTCGATCTGGGAGAGCTGGGATGCATGTGCGCTGACCGATCTCTGGGGTGCGGTCCGAGGAAACCTTCAGAACCGGTTCGGCGATCCGCAAGCCCGGGAAAGGCGCCGGGGCCGATTCGCCTCAAGGGCCCGACCTACAGCCCCCCCAGGCCGCAGGGTTTGCCGCGGAGACGCTCTCCCAGAGATTCCGGGCCGGTCCGACTTGCTGTTTGCAGGTCCGATCACAACGATGGCCTTCCGATGCGGCTCCGCTGGCCTGTCATCCTGTGGTCCTACCTCGGCGCCGATCTCTGGCGACTGGTGGCGCTGACGGCGGGCGTGCTGGTGGGCGTGATCGCCTTCGCCGCGGCGATCAAGCCGCTGGCCGACGGCAAGCTGGACCCCGGCCAGGCGCTGAAGTTCATGCTGCTGGCGATCCCTCCGATGCTGCAGTTCGCGCTGCCGTTCGCTTCGGGCTTCGGCGCCACGCTCGCACACCACCGCTTCGCCGCCGATAACGAGGCCACGGCGGCGATGGCGGGGGGCGTCAGCCACCGGGCGCTGCTGATCCCCGCGATCCTGACGGGGCTGCTGCTCTCGACCGCCTTATATGGATTGAGCAACTCGGTCATCCCGAGGTTCTTCCGCGCCATGGAGGTCCTGCTGGTCCGCGATGTGGGCCGGCTGCTGACCAACGCCATCGAGAGCGGCGGCTCGGTGCGCCTGCCGGACGGCGTGCTCCTGCACGCGGACCAGATCGACGAGCTGGGCCCCGACGCCGCGAGCGGCGCGAGCAATGTGCTGGTGATGCAGGGTGTGGTGGCGTTCAAGCCCACGGATGAGGGCGCCCCGGAGTGGGAGGCGACGGCCCGGCGCGCCGGCGTGTGGCTGTACACGGGTGAGAACGCGCGCGAGACGAGCGTGCGCATCCGGCTCCTCGACGCGGTGGTCGTCCGCGAGGGCCAGGGCCCGGCCGAGAGCGGCACCGTGAGCTTCCGTTTCTCGCTGGCGGGCGGGTTCAACGACGACCCGAAGTACTACAGCTCCGCGGCGATGGGCGAACTCCGGCGCAACGCCGAACGCGTGGGGGGCGTGGACCTGCGCCGGCGCGAGCTCATCTCGCTGCTGGAGCGAGGCCGGCTGGACGCGGAGATCCAGGGCTCGCTGCGGGCCACCA
>CALKYH010000061.1 GCA_938003595.1 uncultured bacterium | reverse complement strand
CCCAAGACCTGCGGCTTCGGCGCGGAGATCGCAACGATGGTCCAGGAGCGCGCGTTCCTGCACCTCAAGGCGCCGATCCAGCGCGTGTGCGGCTTCGACACCGTCATGCCGTACTACAAGCTGGAGCTGGAGTACCTGCCCGAGGCGCCCCGGATCACCGAGGGCATCATGCAGTGCGCGGCGTACTGACTTCCCCCGAAATCGGCTCCATCGAAGCCTCCTCTGAGGCCCTGCGGGGCCGCGGACAAGCCGCCCCATCGCGAAGAATTTGTTGGCGCGGGGCCCATGCCTCGATATGTTGCCTGTAGGGAGCGGCCGATTCGACCTCTCCCGCTCATGGGAGAATCAACATGCGCATCATCGAGTCGCTCGTGAGCCTCGCGCTCCTGGGTTCCTTCGTTGTCGCTGAACCGGTGGCGTCGTCGGACTTCGACGACGGGCCGCAAGGCTGGACGCTCAATGCCTCCGCCCGCTGGGAATCCACCGGCGGCAACCCGGGCGGTCGGATCTTCGGACCCGTGCCCGAGAAGACGAACACATCCGCGGCGATGAACGCGCCGGCGGCGTTCCTGGGGAACTGGGCGCCGTACGACACCGTCGGCAGCGTCTCGTTCGATTTCATTCGCATCTCCAACGGCGCTCAGCCCCAGGCCTTCGGTCCTCCAAGCGTTCGGATCACCGGGCCGGGCGGGCAGGCGCGATGGGAAGGGCCGGCGCTTACGGCGCCGGGTCCCTGGATGACCTACACAGCGCCGCTCATCGAGTCGGAGTGGACCGTCCTCTCCGGCACGTGGGAGGCGATTCTCGCGGATGTGACAGAGGTGTTCATTCCGATCGAGCTGGTGACGAACGGCAATAATCCGGATGAGCAGGCGGCGGTCGACAACGTCATCCTCGACAGCGGCGCCGCGCCGTGCGTCGGCGACATCGACGGCGACGGCATGATCGGTTTCGCCGACCTCAACGCGATCCTCTCGGCGTTCAATACGGCGCCCGGCGACGCCGGCTACAACGCCGCGGCGGACCTGGATGATGACGACTTCGTCGGCTTCGGCGACCTGAACATCGTGCTGGGATCGTTCAACACCGCCTGCCCGTAACGCGCACGAAAAAGCCCCCGCGAGCGATCGCGGGGGCCGTGGTCATTGCACGAGATGGGGCCGAACGGCCGATCAGGCGCGCCGGCGGCGGAGGCCGACCAGGCCGGCCACGCCGAGCAGGCCCGCGGAGGCCGGGGCCGGGACGATCGAGATCGTCATCGACTCGTAGATGTACTCGGCGCCGGAGTTGCCGAAGCGGCCGACCCACCAGTGGAACGAGCTGATGCCCGTCAGGTCGTAGGAGCCGACGGCGTCGACGATGTCGAGCGAGCTGAGGACGGTGTTCGAGGAGTAGGTCGCCAGGAAGCCCAGCTCGTGGTCGGGCGCGAGGCCGGGGATCGTCACGCCGATCGGCTGGGGGAAGTTGACATCGCGCGAGACGAGGAAGCCGTCCACGGCGGGATCATTGTCGCGGAGGACGAAGTACGCCGGGCCGAAGGGCTGGGGGTCGAGGATGTTGATGGGGTCGCCGTCGACATCCATGGTCCAGGAGGTCAGGTCGATCTCGTAGCCGCGGGTCGGGAAGCTGCCGCTGTTGACGAAGTTGTTGGAGTTCAGCAGGAAGCCCATGTGCACGGGCGCGCCGGCCATGTTGCCGGCCTGGTTGCCCTGGATGACATTGAAATCGATCGAGCCGAAGATGTCGACCTGCACGAGCGTGCCCCCGGCGCTGGCGGCGGCGGCGATGGCGGCGGACGACATCATCGCGATAGCGGAATGGATGCGCATCTCTCGAGTCTCCTCTTTCGATTGTGGGCGGTTGTCGGTGCGAACGCTTCGCGGACCTGATCCGAGCAGCGCTGCGCCGACACCTGATTCCCCATGTTGTGTTTCTCCCACAGCCTTTGTGGGCAGCTGATTCTGCGTTTCGATGGTACCGCGCCGGCCTGCGTCCTCAAAGCGCATTGGCCTTAATTTCGCGGCTTTTGGCCTGTGATCCCTGATTCCAGCGACGCGCCCCCCGCGGGGGACGCGTCCCACCGAGGGGGCGATTCCTCGCGTGTTGAGGAATGTCAATCCAGGTTGGGCGCAAGCCCCGGCCCGGGCCTGACGAGCGTGACTTTCATGTAGGCCAACGCGAAGCCCATGCGCTGGGCGTTGCGCTCGGTCTGGGCCCTCGGTCGCGATCCGATAGTGGCGATCGACACGCCGCACGCCGCCGCCCTGTTGAGTCGCCACGCGAGCATCGCCTGCTGGATCCCTTGTCCTCGACGGTTCACCAGGACGGATGCGCCGTAGAGCGCGGCGAGCTCGCCGTCGATCTCCATGGCGCCAGCGCCGACGCACTCATCCCCAACCATGGCGCGGATGGCTGTGGCGCGCGGATGGCGCGCCATTCGCCTGGTGAGCCTTAGGCACATCTCCGGCGGCTCGCGGCTGTCCGACAGGAATCCAGCGACCGAGGTGCGTGCGAAGCTCTCGACAGCCTGTTGATCGGACGGATCCACCGGCTCGATGCGCAGCGACTGAGGCGGCGCGACAAGCGGCGCGATGCGCTCATCCGGCAGCAGGGGACGGCAAAGGACGGAGGTGAAGTCGCGCAACAGGAATCGCTCTTCGAACAGCGCGCGCCGGAGGGACTCGTCGACGAACGGACAGATGCTGATGCGCGGCTCGATGCCCCTGATCTCAAGCTCATGGATGAACCCGCGGACCTCGTCGCGCGAGACGGGCCCCGACATGCCGGCGCCGCGGGCGCCGTTGAACCAGGAGCCCGGCTCGCCCCGGCAGACGACGCCGCCGGCGAAGGGCATGGCCTCGTCGGCGATCTCGCCCACGCCGCGGGATTCGCGCCGTTCCTCAAGGACCGCGAGGGCGTGGAAATCCATGAGGCCGTTGTGCTTGGACATGCCTGTTCTCGCGGATGGCGGGGGGCTGTTCATGCGAACGCGGCGCTAACGCCCGTCAGGTCGCCGCATGGCGAGCGGAGTTTTATCTTGACGCCGCAGGCCGGGCGCGGGACCATGACGGCTCATCGTTCGGGCCCGACCAAGACGCCGGGCCCGTGTTTGGGGTTTTTCGCCTCTGGCGACCAAAGCTAAGTGGAGGAAGAAACATGTCTCGCCTGTTCGCAGCGGCTGCGGCCGCCCTCGCGTGCCTGTTCGCTTCGGCCTCGGCCGACGCGCAGTATGTCATGATGCCGGACTCGACGAACAACCGCATGGTGTTGTTCAACCCGTTCGACGGCTCATTGGTCAACAGCAACTACTTCGCGCTGCAGGGCGGCACGCCGTTGCACGGCATGCAGGTCGGCAACGAGATCTGGGTCTCCGAGCAGCTCGGCGACCGGGTCGCCCGCTTCGACCTGTTCGGCAACTTCATCAGCGCCATCACCGGCGGCATGGACAACATCCGCGGCATGGAGCAGGTCGGCGGGACCGTCTATGTCAGCAACGGCGGCTCGGGCAACGGCTCGCCGGGCGCCAACTCGGTCGTCACCTTCAACACCGCCGGCGCGAACACGGGGTCGTTCCTGACCACCGGCCTCGTCCCCAGCCCCTTCAGCGTCCTGGATCACCAGGGCGGCCTGCTGGTGGGCGGCTCCAGCGGCAACAACGACATCTACAGCTTCGATCTCGCCGGCTCGCCCGTCGGCGTGTTCCACAACTCCACCTCGCTGAACTTCGTCGAGCAGATGGCCCACGACGCGACCGGCAATGTGCTGGCGGCGGGCTTCTCCTCCAACAATGTCGTGACGCTCGACGCCAGCACCGGCGCGCTGCTCTCGTCGTTCGCGGCGGCCGGCGCCCGAGGCGTCTACCAGCTCGGCAACGGCAACATCATGTGGACCAGCGGCGCCGGCGCCTTCGTGTTCGATGTGAACACGGGCCAGAGCCTGCAGGTCTACGCCGGCGGCGGTCGCTACCTGGATGACCTGGTCATCCCGACCCCCGGCGCCGCGTCGCTGATCGGCCTCGCGGGCTTCTCGCTGGTGCGTCGTCGTCGCAGCTGACCCGACCTCGCACAACCCTGAACCATCCGACGCCCCGGTCCCTGCGACCGGGGCGTTTTTCGTTCCTGCCGAGACAGGTCAGGTCGCGCCGAGCGTCGGCGCCTCCGCGCCTCGCCGCTTGGCGCCCGGGATCAGCATCGGCGTCCGATGACGGTACCGGCGGTACGACTCGCCGTGGTGCTCGACCAGGTTCCGCTCTTCGAGCTGGATCGCGACCAGGATGTAGGCCGTCGTCACCAGCGCGAACAGCAGGTGCGCCGCGGTCATGGTGGGCGTGAACCAGAACACGCAGAGCCAGCCCACATACAGCGGATGGCGCACGATCCGGTACGGCCACGGCGTGGCGAAGGGCAGGTGCGTGTAGGGCCGACCCCGGAAGTACAGCCAGACCTGGCGCAGCCCGAAAAGGTCGAAGTGGTTGATGAGGAATGTGGCGACCAGCACCAGCGCCCAGCCGAACCCGTACAGCGTGTACAGCGCCGCGCGGCCGATCGGATGCTGCACATCCCAGACCAGCCCGCCCATGGGGCGCCACGCGAAGAACATGAGCAGCAGCGCGAGGTTCGTGCACAGGACATAGGTGGACCGCTCGACCGGCACGGGAACGAACCGCGTCCACCAGCGCTTGAAGGTCGGTCGAGCCATGACGGAGTGCTGGAGCGCAAAGACCGTCAGCAGCCCGAGGTTGATCACGACCGCCGCCCAGAATGGTCCGGTCCTGGGCCCGTCGAGACGCGTCGGCGTCATGAAGTCGCCGATCCAGCCGATCGCGTACAGGAACACTCCGAGGAACATCGCGTAGCAGAAGGCGCCGTAGGCCAAAGCCGCGGCCCGCGCGACGAAGGATGCGGGAGCCGCCGCTCCGGCG
This sequence comes from uncultured bacterium, assembly GCA_938003595.1. Classification (GTDB taxonomy): domain Bacteria; phylum Planctomycetota; class Phycisphaerae; order Phycisphaerales; family UBA1924; genus JACVCK01. Next base: position 1,516 of record CALKYH010000061.1, on the reverse strand, counting down.
TCGGCGGCGGAAGAACGAGGCGACGATGCTTCCCCCGTGTGAGAAACGGCGTGCATGGGGATTCTCCAGTTCGTGGTTCGACGCCGCCGCTGCCGCGCGACGGCCCGTGGGATTTGCCGGCGCCGCCACGAGTCCATGGCGCCGGGCTGTTGATCACACAACTTACGATTCATCCCGCGGCCGGAGTAGTGGACTTTCGGTGCACCCGGGCCCCGAGAGCCCGGCGCCGGCCGGTCGGCGCCCCGCCGGGAGAACCTTCCCCGGGGGCGATACACTGCCGGACCGCCCGAGGTGGGGCGGACGGCCTTCCACCGGACATACTCCGTACCTTGCCGCTGACCTTCCTGGGAGACGGACCCGCTATGGCTCACGCGAAGTCGACCGACCCGAATGTCTTCATCCTGCCCGACCTGGGCGAGGGCGTCCACGAGGCCGAGCTGATCTCCTGGAAGGTCCAGCCCGGGCAGACCGTGGAGGAGCACCAGACCGTCGCCGAGATGGAGACGGACAAGGCCCTGGTCGAGGTCCCCAGCCCACGCGCCGGCGTCATCAAGGAACTGATGGGCAACCCCGGCGACATCATGAAGGTCGGCGAGCCCGCGTGGACCTACGAAGGCGCCGCCTCGAGCGGCAACAACGGCAAGGCGGCCCCCGCGCCCGCGCCGGCATCCCGCCCTGCGCCCGCTCCGGCCGCGCACGCAGAAGAGACCGAGGACGCCGGCACCGTCGTCGGCAAGATGTCGGGTGAACTCGCCGGCGTGTCCGCGGGCTCGGGCAAGGCCCTCGCGACGCCCGCCGTGCGCCGCCTCGCGCGCGACCTGGGCGTCGATATCGATTCGATCGCCGGCAGCGGCATCGGCGGACGCGTCACCGAGAAGGATGTCCGTGCGGCCTCGGGCGGCTCTCGAAAGCCCGCCGCGCCCGCGCGCGAGCCCGCTCCCCCGGCCCGGCGCGTCGTCGAGGCCGAGGTCTACGACGCCCCCGCACGCTCGAGCGCCTCCCTCGCCACCACCGTGCCCGATCGCACGCCGGTCCGCGTGAGCGCGCCCAGCGAGGTCACCCGCATCCCGTTCCGCGGCGTGCGCAAGACCATCGCCACCCGACTCCGCCAGTCCGTGGACACCGCGGTCCATTTCAATGTCATGGACGAGGCCGATGTCACGGCGCTCGACGCCGTCCGCAAGCGGACCGCCGCGTCCTCGGGCGAGAAGCTCTCGTTCCTGCCCTTCGTGATCGGCGCCGTGTGCCGAGCCCTGAAGGCCTTCCCCTCGCTCAACTCCACCGTGGACGACGAGGGCGGCGAGATCATGCGCCACCGCTCGATCCACATCGGCGTCGCCGCGGACACCGACCATGGCCTGACCGTGCCCGTGCTCACCGACGCGGACTCGCTCGGCGTGCTGCAGATCGCCCGTCAGGTCGAGGAGCTGGCGCGGATGACGCGCGACCGCTCGATCCCGCGCGACCTGCTCATGGGCTCGACCTTCACCATCAGCAATGTCGGCTCCTACGCCGG
>CALKYH010000060.1 GCA_938003595.1 uncultured bacterium | reverse complement strand
ATCATCTACATCAACGGCGACAACGGCACCAGCGCCGAGGGCGGCCCGCTCGGCACGCCCAACGAGGTCGCGTTCTTCAACGGCGTCAACATGATGCCCGTGGAGACGCAGATGAAGTGGTACGACGTCTGGGGCACCGAGCAGACCTACAACCACATGTCCGCCGGCTGGTCCTGGGCCTTTGACACGCCCTTCACCTGGTTCAAGCAGAACGCCTCCAAGCTCGGCGGCATCCGCCAGTGCATGGCCATCTCCTGGCCCGGCCACATCACCGACAAGGGCGGGCTCCGCGAGCAGTTCTGCCATGTCATCGACATCGTCCCCACGCTCCTCGAGGTCGCCGGCATCCCGGCCCCCGACACCGTGGACGGCATCAAGCAGGCGCCCATCGAGGGCACGAGCCTCGCCTACACCTTCCCCGCCGCCAGCGCCAAGACCCCCACGCGCCACACCACGCAGTACTTCGAGATGATGGGCCAGTGGGCCCTCTACCACGAGGGCTGGCTGCTCAGCACCAAGGTCAACCGCGCCCCGTGGGAGGCCTTCGGCGCCGCCAACCCCGACCCGCTCAACAACCAGGTCTTCGAGCTTTACAACCTCAACGAGGACTTCAGCCAGTCGAACAACATCGCCGACCAGCACACCGAGAAGGTCACGCAGATGCGGGCGATGTTCCTCGAGGAGGCCAGGAAGTACCAGGTCCTGCCGATGGACGCCTCGGTCGCCGCGCGCATCGTGGCGCCGCGCCCCAACATCACCGCCGGGCGCACCGAGTTCGTCTACACCCGGCCCATGACCGGCCTGCCCCAGGGCGACTCGCCCCTGCTCCTGAACACCTCCTACACCATCACCGCCGAGATTGATGTGCCCCAGGGCGGCGCCGAGGGCATGATCCTCACCTCCGGCGGCCGATTCGCCGGATACGGCTTCTACCTGCTCAAGGGCAAGCCCGTATTCCTCTGGAACATGATCGACCTCGAGCGCCTCAAGTGGGAAGGCCCCGAGGCCCTCTCCCCCGGCCGCCACACCCTCGAGTTCGACTTCAAGTACGACGGCCTGGGCGTCGGCACGCTGGCGTTCAACAACATGAGCGGCGTCGGCCGCGCCGGGACCGGCACGCTCAAGGTCGACGGCAAGGCCGTGCAGACCATCGCCATGAAGCAGACGATCCCCATGATCCTGCAGTGGGACGAGGCCTTCGACATCGGCTCCGACACGCTCACCGGCGTGAACGACGCCGACTACCTCCCTCCCTTCCACCTCACCGCGAAGCTCAACAAGCTGACCATCAAGGTTGATCGGCCCAAGCTCTCGCCGGATGACATCCAGAAGCTCCAGGCCGCGCAGCGCGACAACAAGATGAGCGAGTGAGAGCCCGCTCCCCCAGCTGAATCATCGCGCGGGCCGCTCGAAAGGGCGGCCCGCCGCATTTCCGCCCCCGGGCCGGGGCCGCATCGCTCTGCCAGCGGCCCAACAAGCCCGAAATGCAATATGGCGCGATCCGCGCGCCGTCTCCGCGTCCTTGCCGGCGAGACACCCTCGCCCCTCAAGGAGCAACCCAATGGAACTCGACCTCACCGCACGCGCCGTTCGCACGGCGCCGGGGCGCCGCATCGTCGCGGCGCTCTCCCTCGCCGCCGGCCTCGCTCAGGGCGTCGCGCCCCAGGCCCACGCCACCACCTACTCGTGGAACACCGGCAGCGGCGCCTGGAATGTCGCCACGAACTGGGCGCCCAACGGCGTCCCGACCTTCGACGACACCATCCTCATCGGCAACCTGCCCGCGGCCCACAACGGCGTCGTCATGCTCGGACCCCCCGGGCTCTTCTACGACTACCTCGAGGTCAGCAACGGCATGACGCTCGATTCCAACGGCGGCGAGATCATCTCGTTCGAAGCCGTCCTGATCTCCGGGACCAATTCCCGGATCATCGCCCGTCCCGCCGGTGGTCCAAACTTCCATGACTTCCAGGGCGAGCTCACCATCGGGCCGGGGGCGTACCTCGATCTGCGCGACGATGTGCAGGTCCGGCTCTTCACGCCCACGGTGTCCCACGGCACGATCACCGGGCGGGGCACGATCCTCTCGCCGCTCGTGAACGACGGCGTCATCCGCCCGTCCAACAACGGCGGCATCGTCCTCGACAGCTATAACGGCGGAACACTGGACCTCGACGGCCTCTTCGGCGAAGGCGAATTCCTGCTCGACATCCCCTTCAGCGTGCTCGAGGTCAACACCATCGGTCTGACCGACACCTTCAGCGGCCGGATCAGCCTGGTCCCCGGGTCCCTGCTGACCATGAACATCGACGAGGGCTGGACCGCCGACGCCTACAGCGAGCTGAATGTCGCTGGGTTCAACAACCCCGCCGCGGCCTCGCAGATCAATGGCTCAGGGCTGACCTTCGGCGGCACGATGAATATCGGCGCCGCCGAGGGCCGCCTCCGCATCCTCTCCTCCACCACCTTCCAGCCGACCGCCGAGGTGAATGTCGGCGCCACCGACGGGCTGCAGCTGACCAGCGCCGCGACCATCAATGGCGGCGTCTTCACCATCGGCCAGGGCGGGCGCATCGACTTCGACGGCCCGACCACCATGCAGGGCGGAACCTTCGAAACCCCCACCAGCTCGCTGAGCGACGGCGCCGTCTACTTCAACGGCTTCACCATCTGGCGGGGCGTCTCCCTCTTCGACGGCGCCGCCCGCCAGAACGGCGATGTCATCGTCGACGCCAACTCCACCATCGACGCCGCGTTCTTCGACATGGACGGCGTCTCCAACGACGCCCGCTGGGACATCAACGCCAACCTCAACATGAACGCCGATCGGATCGGCGACACCGCGGCCAACGCCGTCGGCGGCGTGCTCGACATCGGCAACCAGCTGACCGCGCGCCTCAATGTCAACCTCACCGACCCCGCCGCCTCCTGGACCACCACCAACCAGCTCAACCTCGTCGGCTTCGGCGCGCTGGCCCCCACCCGCGTCACCGGCTCGCCGATGCGCGTCCAGGGCCAGATGACGCTGGCCAGCGGCTCCGTCCAGATCTCCGCCGACACCACCTTCGTCGGCGCCGGCATCGGCGCGCAGGTCTCGATCCCCCAGGCCGGCGCCGTCCTCCGCATGAACGACGCGACCGTCGTCGAATCCGGCGCCGACTTCACCGGCGCGGGCGCCATCCGCAACACCGCCGGCGGCTCGATCCGTCTGGACGACGGCGCCTCGCTCGGCACGATCTCCCTGCTCAACGACGGGGCCCTCGCGATCGACCAGAACGCCGGCGTCGCCAGCGTGCACCGCGCTGAGTTCTCGCCCACCTCCGTCTGGACGGTCTCGCTCGGCGGCCTGACCCCGGGGACCGAGCACGACGAGCTGCTCGTCTCCGGCGCCGGCGCCGCGCTCGACGGCGAGCTGCGCATCACCCACCTGGACCTCGGCGGCGGGCAGTTCAAGCCCGAGGTCGGCGACGAGTTCGTCATCCTCAACGCCGTCGGCGCCGTCACCGGCGCGTTCTCGAACGTCCCCACCTCCTTCGTCGGCCCGCTGACCTACGAGTGGTCGGTGATCTACAACTTCAACACCGTCGTCCTGCGGCTCGAGAACATCCTCTGCCTCGGCGATGTCAACGGCGACGGCTTCATCGACTTCAACGACCTGAACCTCGTGCTCTCCTCCTTCAACACCGCCCCCGGCGACGAGGGCTACAACCCCAACGCCGACCTGGACGGCGACCTGCTGGTCAGCTTCTCCGACCTCAACATCGTCCTCAGCGCCTTCAACGACGCCTGCGAGTGACCGATCCACACAGCGCAGCCCCGCACACGCCCCCGCTCCGCGAGATCCGCGGCGGGGGTGTTTTCATGCTCACTCCGGTCCGCCGGCGCCCGACTCGCCGATCTCCAGCTCCATCCGAAGATCACACGGGAACGCCGGGAACTC
>CALKYH010000059.1 GCA_938003595.1 uncultured bacterium | reverse complement strand
GCGACCTGCTCATGGGCTCGACCTTCACCATCAGCAATGTCGGCTCCTACGCCGGGCGTTTCGCCACCCCGATCATCAACTACCCCGAGGTGGCCATCCTGGGCGTCGGGCGCGTGCGCGAGGGCGTGGTCGTCAAGGACGGCGCCATCCGCATCGCCAAGGTCATGCCGCTGAGTCTCGCGGCCGACCACCGCGTGGTGGACGGCGCCGAGGCCGCCCGCTGCCTGCAGCATGTCATCGATCTGCTGCAGACTCCGGACGCGCTGCTGACCCCGGCGCGGGGCTGACCAGCGCCAGGAGACTCTCGCGGTCGGGCGACTGAAGAGTGCACCTGGGCCCGGGATTCTCCAACCTGAGTCTGCTCCTGGGCCGGTACGGTCCGGGCGGCTGAGCCGAATCGTGAATTCGCACACTGTTCGGGTTGCGGCGGGCGGTTGCCTGCGTGAGACTGTTCGGGGTCATCCCTGATCGCTCAGCTCATCAGGGTCCGCGGTCCCCCGCCCCTCCGGCAATGGAGATCAGCCATGGTGCGTCGCTACTTCCCGTGCGTTCTGGCGATCGGCGCCGCGTCCGCCGCCGCCATCGCGGGCCCGAGCTCCGTCGATCTCTATGTCTCCTCGCTTTCCAACAACTCCGCGACCTGGACGACCAATGGTCCGGTGAACGGCGTGCGGGCGTACTCCATCGGCTACTCGATCTGCAACCGCAGCACGACGGCCTCGGTCTGGAATGCGAACACTCCCAACCATCCGATCACGACCAGCAACATGTTCATTGTCCGCGACGGCATGATCCGGCAGGTGGGCATGTCGTGGGTCTTCCACGAGTTCTTCCCGCTGCAGCAGAACTGCAGCGGCTGCGTCGCCGGGCCATCCGGAACCCTGGGACCCGGCTGCTTCTCGACGACCAGCGACGCCAGCGCCGGCCAGCAGACGCGCCTCCTGCGTCGCTCCTGGGTCAACGCCGCGACCGGCCAGTTCGTCTACCCCGGCGATCAGACCGGCGACAACAGCGTCATCGGCAAGCGGCTGCAGGTCCACACCAGCGACCTGGAGACGGGCTACTCCAACTACTTCATCGAGGTGCAGATGATCGCGCCCGAGGAGATCGGGCAGGAGGAGAAGATCTACAACAACAGCTTCCGGCGCGTCACCATCGTCGGGCCGCTGCAGCAGCCGTTCCCGCAGGACTTCACCATCGACGAGCCCGCGATCTTCGCATGGCGCTACTTCGGCAACGGCGCCCAGCAGGATCCTTCGGTGCGCATCGAGCGCGTGGACATCCCCAACGACGGGACCGTGTTCCTCGGCTCCAGGGCGCAGAACATCGGCGGCGGCGTGTGGCGGTACACCTACGCGATCCACAATGTGAACTCCGACCGCTCGATCAACCGGCTCGCCGTCGGCCTCAACGGCGCCGTGGCGCAGAACATCCAGTACTTCGACCCCGACTACCACTCCGGCGAGGTCTATTTTGACGATGAATGGGACTACGACGCCTCCCACGGCGCCAACCTGTATTGGTTCGGCCCCGATTACGCCTTCAGCGGCCTCGGCAACGTCATCCGCTGGGGAACGCTGTACACCTTCCAGTTCGAGGCCGCGGCGATCCCGCTCGACGGCCAGGCGGAGCTGCGCCTCTACAAGCCCGGCGTTCCGTCAGCCGTCAACGCCCCGGCGACGGTGAGCTCAGGCCTGTTCTGCCCCACCGACATCAACGGCGACGCCTCGACGGACTTCGGCGATCTGAACCTCCTGCTCGGCGCGTACGGCGCCACCGGTCCGGAAACGGCCTCCGATGTGGACGGCGACGGCGAGGTCGGCTTTTCGGACCTCAACCTGCTGCTCGGCCAGTACGGGCAGGGCTGCTGAAGCCGACGAATTCACACGAATAGGATCACAACATGAGACTCATGCACACCTCCCTCGCCGCCACGCTCGTGCTCGCCTCCGGGGCGCTCGCGGGCTCTCCCGACCTGTTCATGGGCGCCATCAACGGCGTCTCGAAGTGGACGCCCACGCCCGGCCCCGCCGGCGTGCAGGCCTACAGCTTCGGCATCACCACCTGCAACCTCGGCGACGAGGCGGCCGTGTGGAACGCCCTCAGCGCGCAGCACCCCGTCTTCGGGCAGAACATCCATCGCATCGCCAACGGGCGCATCGAGCAGATCGGCATGAGCTTCGCATGGCACGGACAGGTGCCGCCGCTGCAGCAGGCGACCTGCGGCGTCTGCACGCCGGGCGGGGCGAATGCGCTCGGCATCGGATGCTCCAGCCCCGACACGGCCAGCCTCCTCGGTTCGCAGTCCACGCTCGCGCCGCGCTCCAGCGTCAACGCCGCCACCGGCGTGCCGGCCTGGCCCATCCCCGCGACGCTCTGCGCCGGCGACCCCACCTGCGAGCGCCTGCAGGTCGCCGAGGCCGATCTTGCCAACGCCAGCGCCATCTACCTCGCCGAAACCGTCGTGGTCCACTTCCAGGACGCCGCGGCCGGCGCCACCTCGAACAACGCCTCCACCCGACGGGTCGCCGTGAACGCCTCGTACAACATGACCTTCGCCGGCGACCTGATGCCGATGTCCGGCGTGCAGGCTTGGCAGGCGCTGAACCAGAACGGCGCGCCCGACGCCGGCATCCTCGTCTCGGAGGTCTCGATCCCCGGCGACGGCGTGCTCCATGTCGGCTCCGACGCCGAGCCCATCGGCAACGGCCGCTGGCGCTATGTCATCGCGATCGAGAACATCTCCTCCGATCGCGCCGTGTCCGGCTTGACCGTCGTCATGGGCGCCGACCCGGCGCCGCAGGGCTTCACCTTCCACGATGTCGAGTACCACTCCGGCGAGGTCTACGACAACGCGGACTGGAACTTCTTCATCGGCGACGCCTCCTTCCGCTGGATGAGCCCCGCCACCTTCGCACAGAATCCGAACACCAACGCGCTCCGCTGGGGCACGCTCTACACCTTCTCGTTCACCTCCACCGCCGCGCCGGTGGACGGGCAGGTCCTGCTCACGCTCTTCAAGCCCGGCGACCCCGCCGGCGTCAGCGCCGCCGCCCGGGTGCCCGGCAGTGTCTCTTCCTATTGCCCGGGCGACGCCAACAACGACGGCATCGTCAACTTCTTCGACCTCAACATCCTCCTCGGGACCTACGCCACCTCCGGCGTGGATCTGCCCGCCGACGCCAACGGCGACGGCGAGATCGACTTCGCCGACCTCAACCTGCTCCTGGGCAACTTCGGCCAGGGCTGCTGATCCAGCCCCTTCGAGCGACCCCCCATCGCCCCCTCCCAGGGGGCGTTTTCGTGCGCCGCGGCCTGCGCGGCCCGATTTTCCTGACAGGGCCTCGGCCCCGGCGCGTCTGAGCATGACATCGGGACCGGCCGAGCCGAGCCGCCGACCCGCTTGCCGCCATGCCCGGGGGGATTCAGGAGCAGGACGATGACCGGATCTCCGCACCGCCGCGGCGCCACCAGCAAGGCCCTCGTGATCGCCATGGTCTTCGGCATCGCCGGGGGCGGCCTGGCCGCATGGACCCTCATGTCCAACTTCGCCGGCGGCAAACGCCCCATCGGCCCTCCGTCCATGGAGCGGCCCGACGGCCCCCGTCGAGGCCCTGCCGGGCCCGGCGCCGACGACGACGCAGGCCCCGCCGACAGCGTGCCGAGGGCCGAACGCAGCGCGCCCGCAGAGCCCTTCCAGTTCCCGGCGATCAAGGGCGACGCCGATGTGGAAGCGCTGCTCTCCGACCTGCGCACCAGCGTCTCCGTCGCCGCGGGCTCGAACCAGGACCTCGCCTCCATGGGCGTCACGGCGCAGACCAAGCTCGCCGAGTGCTTCACGATCGCGATGACGCCCTATCTCTACGGCGATCAGGACCGCATGGAATCCACCGCCTCGGCGCTCGGCGCTCCGCCCCGCGAAGCCCCCGCCGACGGCGCCGAGCCAGCGCGCCGCTCCTCGCCGATCATGGCGCTGCTCAAGCATGCGTCCATCGACGCCAGCAAGGCGCGGGTGCTGCCGTGGAGGCCCGAGGGCCCCATGGACGCGATGGCCAACGCCGGCGATGGTCCGCGCGAGATCATGGCCGTGCGCATGACCGGGCTCTTCACGGATGTCGACGACTTCGAGAAGAAGAAGCTCCCCGCCGTCGAGGTCCGAGCGCCGCTGCTGCCCGACGGCGCCGACCCCAACGCCCCGCCGATCATGATCGGCGCCGTCATGGTCTGGAACCAGGCCACGCAGACCTGGCAGCCCGCGCAGATCAACTTCATGTCCGACGACTCCTCCGCCCTTCGCGCCCTGATGGGCCGCGCGATGGGCCGCTGATCGCCGCCTCGATCTGGAGACCCCCGCCATGCTCCCCCACCGTTCCCGTCCCGCCTTCACCCTGATCGAGCTCATGGTCTCGATCGGGATCATCGGCGTGCTCATCTCGATCATCCTGCCGACGCTCTCGGGCGCGCGCCTCGCCGCCAGCCGCGTGCAGGCGATGTCCAACGCGCGCTCCACCGGCCAGACCTTCCAGACCTACGCGAACGACAACGGGGCCTACCCGTTCCTCGCGCCGGGCCAGGCCGGGCCCGGCGTGGAGCATCCCCCGTTCGGCGACGCCGTCGCCGTGCGCTGGTGGCCGGAGGGCGTGGTCGTCGCCGTCTCGCCGCACTGGCTGCTCGCGGGGCTCTGGCCCGCGCTCGTCGCGCCGATCGCCCCGTGGCCCGAGCACTACGCCACCTGGCTCTCCCCCGGGCGCGACACCGAGCTGCCCGCGATGCCCTTCGAGGACCCCAACTCACCCACGCCGGAGCAGCAGATCTCCTACCGCTACTCCAACTCCTTCCTCGCCAAGCCCTCGCTCTGGCGCGAGGGGTCGCACCCCGGGCCGCAGCACTTCGCCGCCATCAAGCCCAGCGAGGTCGCGTATCCATCCAACAAGGCCATGCTCTGGGACGGCGAGGTCGCCTACATCCGCAAGGCGCCGCCGATCGTGGGCGGGCACTACGCCGTCCGCACCGCCGTGCTCTTCGCCGACGGCCACGCCGACATGCATGACCCCACGACCGCCTCGGCGCCAGGCGTGAACCCGATGAAGAGCCACGAGGAAACCATGACGCTCCACGACACCGCCGAGGGCGTGCTGGGACGGGATTTCTAGCCGCAGGCGGGCGGCCCGCTCACCGCCGGCGGCGGCGCACGGGCGTCGCGACGCCGGCGAGCAGCAGGAGCATCGCGCCCGGCGCCGGCACGGCGTTGGGCGGCGCCTGCGTGTTGAAGAACGACAGCACGATGTTGAGATCGGCGAAATTCACATCGCCGTCCTCGTTCGCGTCGCCCGGCAGCCCGACGCCCGACATGTTGAAGAACGACAGGATCAGGTTGAGGTCCGCGAAGTTCACGAAGTCGTCGTGGTTCACATCCGCGACATGGCGCACACCGATGTCGAACGAGTCGTTCGTCGCTTCGGACCACCAGCGCAGGTCGGGGTCGCTGAGCGACGGCGCCGACACCAGCAGGTCGCCCGTGAACGACTGGTAGGTCAGGATCGACCAGCGATCGCCCCAGTCGGGGACAAACCCGCCCAGAAGCGTCACATCGACGCCCCCGCCCAGCGACGCGGCGCCGGTGATCGTGAGCCGATCCGAACCGCCCACGCCCGTGCCGTCGATCTCGATCTCGAGCAGGCCCGTCGCGCTCTGGCCGAACCCGCCCGTGAACGCGATCGTCCCGATCGAATCGCCGGGGCTGATGACCCCCGCATTGACGAACGCGCCCAGGCCTGTCGTGCCGAACCCGCCGTTCCCGCGGATCAGCCCGCCCGACTGGTTGGTGAACGAGTCCCCGATGAGCGTCATCGTGGTGCCCATCAGGTCGATGTCGCTGGAGTTCACCGAGTTGGCGCCGGCGCGTCCCACCGTGACATTCCTCTGCAGGATCAGGTCCGCCCGGTTGTCCAGCTCGATGCCGAGCGTCCGGGCCCCGCCCGCGCCCTGGCTGATCCGGACCTCGTTCATGTTCACCAGCGTCCCGGCGCCGTTGAACGCCGCGCTCGTCGCCGCACCGACGGTTGTCAGGTCGATGATCCCCTCATTGACTGTTGAGCCGGCCACCGCCACCGCCGAGTTGATCGTTGAATCGCCCCGAACGGTCAGCGTTTGACCCGCCGCGAGATCGCCGCTGAAGGCGCCGCCCGTGCCGCGCATCACGAACGACGCAGCGCCCGTCGAGCCCGCGCCGATGTGCAGGGCCGCGTTCGTCAGCAGCGGCGCCCCGCCGGTCACCATCCCGCCGTCGAAGTTGAAGGTCCCGCTCGTCAGCTCGAAGGTCCCGAGCGCATTCAAGTTGCCTGCGGCCTGCGTGAACGACAGGCTCGCGCCGTTCATTGTCAGCGTCTGGCCCGACGCGATCGTCCACTGCCCGTTGTTGGTGAACGCGCCGCCGCCT
>CALKYH010000058.1 GCA_938003595.1 uncultured bacterium | reverse complement strand
AGGTTCATCAGCGTGTTGCGGACCGTGGTCTCGGTCTGCATCATCGTCGTCACGACATTCGTCCGCACCGCCGACACCACCTGCGCCAGCGTGCGCCCGAACGCGTTGCCGCTCTCGCCCAGGCGTGCCCGGCTCGGCGCGTGGTCCACGATCTCCACGCCCATCGCCACCAGCGCCTCGAGCCCCTTCAGGGCCCCGCTCAGCGCCGGCCCGTTCGCCGGCTCCGTCAGCAGCGCGAAGTTCGTCCTGTGCATCCACTCGGAATGGTCCACGCGCTCCAGCACGGCGCGCAGCAGCGCCACATCCGGCTCGAACGCGATCACCAGCCCGTCGCGCCCCATCCGCTTGCCCAGCGCCGCGGCATGGTGCCCCACGCCGAAGCCCAGCGTCACCACCCCGCCCGCCTCCTGCACATCCACCGCCGACGCCAGCGCCTCCGCCTCCGCCAGCGGCTTCTTCGCGCTCGCCAGCAGCCGGCCGTCCACCCGCGCCGTCACCGCCCCGTCGGAGGCCGTCAGAAACTCCACATCCGCGCGAGACTCGGAACGCTCGATCTTCTGAGCCGTATCAGGACACAGGCGAGCGATCGCCGCCAGGTTCGCACGCAGCGCCCGGTCCGAAACCGGCGCGGCCTCCAGAGGAACAGCAGTGGTGGACATCATGAGTTCGGTCGACCCTCGTGCCCCAAGGGCAGCGGCGTAGAAGAGGAGCCCGTCCGTTGCACGCGCAAACCCGCCCGTAGACTGCTCATCGGGCCTCATCGAACGGAGTCTGCAACCGTGGTTATCGGCGCTTTCCCCGGCTTACTGGACCTCATTCCCCGGGCCGGCGCGACCCTCGCCCAGGCCCCTTGGGCCGCCCCGCCCCAGCTCCCGGCCCCGCCCGAGATCCAGCACTGGCTCTTCGAACGCCCCCTGACCTCGGGGCTCGTCCTGCTCGCCATCGCCCTGATCGCCGTGGTCGGGGGCCGGGCCCAGGGACGCGCCCGCTACGGCCGGCTCGTCGGCGCGGGCATCGGCGCCCTCGCCGGGCTGGTCGTCCTCGCCTCGCTCCTGGTCACGACCGACCGCGAGAAAGTCCACGCCGCGACCGAGGCCGTCATGCAGGCCATCCGCACCGGCGACGCCCCCGGCGCCGAGCCCTACTTCGCCGACGCCGTCACCTTCATCGCCTCGAGCGGCTCCGCCTCCGTCCAGAAGCCCTGGATCATGGACACCGTGGACCTCTTCCCCGATCAGCTCGAGATCGAGGGCGTGAAAGCCCCCCAGCGACGCGTCTCCATCGACGGCCAGGGCCACGCCCGCAGCCAACTCCAGGTCCGCGGCGGCCCCAGCGGCGCCACGGCCAACCTCACCTGGTGGCAGTTCTCCTGGCGCCGCGCCGAGACCGGCCAGTGGCAGATCCACGGCATGGACCTGCTCCTGCTCAACGGAAAACCACCGGACCCGGCCATCGCCGCCCTCATCCAGAAGGGCCGACCCTGACGAACACACTCCCATGGGACTGACCTGCAACATCGACCGCCGCGGCCAGCGCGCCCGGGCCATCGTCGGCGCCGTCTTCCTCCTCGTCGGCGTGGCTCTCGCCATCGCCGCGTGGCGCATGGGCCAGCCCCTCGCGCTGGGGATCCCAGCCGGCCTGGCGATCCTCGCCGGCGCGTTCGGCCTTTTCGAGGCCGCGAACGGCTGGTGCGCCGTCCGCGCCATGGGCTTCAAGACCCCGCTCTAGTCGCCCTCTAGACTGGGCCCCATGCCCACCTCCGTCGCCTCGGCGATCAACCCGCGCGTCGTCGTCCCCGAGTCCACCGCGCTCTGGAACGACTACCTCCGCGCCCGCTACCGCAACCTCTATCTCGTCTACAACCTGCCCCACACCTGCACCACCAGCGAGCTGGATGCTCCCCGCGTCCGCCCCGGCGTCCTCCAGCGCGCCGTGGTCATCGACGGCCCCGTCGGCGAACCCATCGTCGTCGCCGGCGCCCGGCTCGACCTTCAGCCCGACCGCCCCGAGGGCCCCGCCGCGCAGCTCCGCTACTTCTTCGTGGACGGCAATATCCGCCGACACGGCGTCGGGCGCATGATCCTCGACCACATGGAGCAGCAGTGCCGCCTCACCGCCCTCCGCCATATCTGGATGGAGGCCCGCGTCGAGGCCGTCGAGTTCTACCGGCGCTGCGGCTACCTCGACATCGGCCCCGGACCCACCAAGTGGGATGTCATCCCGCACCGCATCATGGAAAAGACGCTCCCCTGACCGCTCACTCGCCACAACCGACCGACCCCTCGCGCCCCTTCGATGTCCTCGCCCTCGACCTCGACGGCACGCTGCTCTCGTCGGAAAAACGCCTTGCTACCCGCGATATCCAGGCCGTCACCGCCGCCGCCCGCGCCGGCGTGCGCATCGTCCTGGCCACCGCCCGCCCGCCCCGTTCCACCCGCCCCATCTACAACGCGCTCGGCCTGTCCCGTTGCGACCTGGGCCTGCACACCCTGACCATCAACTACAACGGCGCCCTCACCTGGGACATGTCCACGAACCAGCCGGTCGAGCACTTCCCGATCGACCCGCACCTGAGCCGCGCCGTCGTCACCGCCGCACGCACCGCCGACCCGGAGGTCCTCGTCTGGGTCGAGATCCTCGACCGCTGGTGCACCGACCGCCCGCACGACGAGTCCACCGGCGTCCGCGGCACCGAAACCTCCAAGACCCACGGCCCCGACGAGATCGCCCCCCTCGAGCAGATCCTCTCGCTGCCAGCCACCAAGATCATGTTCCTCGCCGACCCCGCCGGCCTCGCGCCCGTCTACCAGCGCGTCGTCGAACGCTTCGCCGAGCCGGGCCTGCTTGCCTGCAAGGTCAGCGACGAGCACCTGTTCTCCGTCTGCTCGCTCAAGGCCGACAAGGGCGCGGCGCTCGAATCCCTCTGCGCCCGGCACGGCGTCCCGCGCGAACGCGTCATGGCCATCGGCGACGCGCCCAACGACGCCGAGATGCTCCGCTGGGCCGGCCTGGGCCTGGCCGTCCAGGACGCCTGGCCCGAAGCCCGCGCCGCCGCCGACCAGATCCTCGACCACACCAGCGACGACAACGCCGTCGCCGAAGCCATCGAGCGCTACCTCCTCGTCTGACGCCTCATCCTCTGGGTCATGCCTTCCCCGCCCCGAAGGGGCGAACGGAACCCGTGGACTCCCGAGATAGAAGGATTGAACCCCGAAGGGGTGACAGGACCTCGGCGCGGCGCTGCACATACCCCAAATAGGGCAGTTCCACGAGAAACATTCGTATGCTGTTAGGATTCAGCCCAGCCCGTTGCGACGCATCGCCACCACCGCCGGTTGCATGTTCCGCCCCGGGCACGCCGTCTGGGCCAGCTCCCGGTGGGTGTAGACATTCTTCACCCGCACCGAGTACCGCTGCATCTGCGATTGCGTGAACCGGCGCAGCGCCGCGAGCTGGTCGGAGGTCGGGCGCTGCACCTCGAAGTTGCCCATGCACATGATCCCGAGGTTGCCGGGGTTCTGGTTGGCCACATGGGCGCCCTGCCAGTTCAGGGGCCGGCCCTGCCAGATCGTGCCGTTGGGGTCGATGATGTAGTGGTAGCCGATGTCGCCGAAGCCCCGCCCCAGGTGCGCCACGCGGATCTGCTCCAGCCGTCGCGCCGCGTCGGCGCGGCTGCGGATCGACACCGGCGGCATGCCGTCGTGGTGGATCGTGATCCTCTGCACCGGCAGCATCGGGTCCATCCGGGCCTGGATCGGCGTCGCCTTGGCCCAGGAGTCCCGCGGGATCACCTCGGGAGGCAGCCCGATCGCCGGCTGAGCCGCCACGCGGGGGGCGCTCCGCACCGGCGGCGAGTACCGCGGCGCCGGCAGCGCGGGCGAGGCGCTGGATGTTCCACGGAAAACAGTGTCCGTCGGGTTCGCGCACCCGGCCAGGAACGCCGCGGCGCCCCCCGCCAGGCCCATCCCGATCAACGCGCGGAGCAGCGCCTCGCGCCGGCCCATGTCCGACGATTCACCACTCGGCGTCCCCGAATCCGGGACGGCCCGCAGGATCTCGCGCTTCTCGTCCACTTCAAAATCCATCGGCCCGCCGTCCACCCGGCCTGCAATGACCGGTCAGGAACATCCTACCGGCGCGCCGTCGCGCAGCCACCCCGGATTCGTGCCGATCCCGCGCCGGGTTCCCAGCCGGGCTGGCGTCAGGCGTCGCCGGCGCGCCGCAGCATCGGCTGGAGCCGCAGGTAGGTGCCCGTTCGCCACAGCCATTCCATCGGCCCGAACCGGAACACGCGCAGCCAGACGCTGCTGACCGCCACCTCGGCCGTCCAGATCGCCAGCGCCAGCCCCACGCGCTCCGCGTGCGTCGTCTGCCCGAACATCGCCAGCCCCCAGTGATAGAAGATGAAGGTCGCGATCGTCGTCTGCAGGAGATAGTTCGTCAGCGCCATGCGACCGGCGTTCGCGATCGCGCCGGCGATCACGCGCCCGGCCCCGCGCGCCCGGCCCACGAGCAGGATGATCGCGCCCATGTAGCCCAGGCTCATCAGCGGCCCCGCGATCGGCGGCGTCGCGCCCCACACGAACAGCCCGAGCAGCTGCGGCGCGTGGTCTCGCGCCCAGAGCGACGCGATCACCATCGGCAGCCCGACGAACCCGCCGACCATCACAAACCGCGCCGCCCACGGCCGGCGCCGCTCCTCGAACAGCCCCATCTTCAGCAGCGCCGCGCCCAGGAAGAACATCGCCATGGCGTGCCAGCCGAAGCCGAAGAGGCTGATGAGCATGATGAACGCCCACGACATCGCGCGGAAGCCGAAGCTCTGCAGCCACGGCCCGTCTCGGTACGCGCGCTCCTCCGCCGCCATCCACCACGCCTGGTCGGGCGAGGCATTCGAGCCGTATCTCTCGAAGCCGGCGAACAACTCCTGCAGAGGCGTCTGCTCCGGCGCGGCCTCGGCGCTCGCCGCATCGACCTCGTCGACCGGCGTCGCCTCCGCGCTCGCCGTCTCCGCCGCCGGCGTCTCGGGCTTGAATGCGTTGAGCATCGAGAACCCGCCCATCAGCGGCGCCGAGATCCCCACGATCACGCACGCGATGATGAGCAGCGTCCGCGCCCGGGCCCGGATGCACATCAGGAGCGCGAAGGCGCAGAACGAGTACAGGAACAGGATGTCCCCGTACCACATCAGCAGCGCGTGCGCGAGGCCCATCAGCAGCAGCAGCCCGATCCGCCGCAGATACCGCGCCGTGAAGCCCCCTGCGCCGGGCCCCGCCCGCCCGAACTGCAGCGCCAGCCCCATGCCGAAGAGCATCGAGAACAGCGGATAGAACTTGCCCTCGCAGAACACCGTGGTGAACCAGTGCAGCGAGCGGTCCAGCAGCGGCTCATCGGAATGGTCCCAGTGCATCCACGAGCCGAACGGCTCGCCGAAGAACTGGATGTTCACCAGCAGGATGCCCAGCAGCGCAAAGCCGCGGCAGACATCGATCGCCTGGATCCGCTGCGCGGGCGCGACGGGCGAGGTTGCGTTGGCGGCGTCGGGCATCCGGTCCTCCACGGGCCGCAGTCTAACGCCATGCGCCCCAAAACGACCGCCGCCCCGGCGCGAGCGCGTCGGGGCGGCGGACTAATCTGCGGAATCACCGGCCCCTAGGGGCACAGGGTGTTGAAGGCGCCGAGCAGCGTGTTGAGGTCGGAGAAGTTCACGAGGCCGTCGCCGTCGAAGTCCGCCGCGGGGTTGTACCCCGGGCCGGGCGCGGCGGTGTTGAATGCGGAGAGCACGGTGTTGAGGTCGGCGAAGTCCACGACGCCGTCGCCGTTGGTGTCGCCGGGGCAGGGGGCCGCCGCGCTCACGGGGAGCGCCTGCAGCCCTATGGCGTCGGACGGCTCGAAGTTGGCGCCGCCGGTCGGGTCGACCGAGAGCGTCAATTCATACACGCCGAGGGCATCGACCGAGAGCGCCTCGACGGTGATCGGCGCCATCGCGGTCCCGCCCGCGGGCAGGTTGACGACGCCCGTGATCGCCTGCCCGGGCGCGAGCCCGTTCAGCGAGAACATGGAGTCGTCAGGATCGCCGTCGGGATTGGCGACCCCCAGTGCGTAAGAGGCCGTCAGCGGCGCGCCCGAGACATTGACCAGTTCGAGCGCCAGGTCCGAGGGACCCTCGCCGACGCGAAGCCCGAGGACCCCGGAGCCGCCGCTGCCGCCGAAGGTCAGATACTCGCATCGCACTGTGCTCAACGCCACCTTCGGGGTCAGCGTCGCGCTGTCGGTCACCGTGGCGATCCACTGGAGGCTGGCCGTGTTGCTCACGCACCCCGGCGGAATGGTGAGCGTGATGGGGATTGTCACGCAACTGCCGCTCGGCACGAACACCGAGCCCACGCTCGGGCTGACGCCGAGCACGCACGAGCCCGACGGGATTCCCGCAAGCGTGTATCCGAAATTCTGATCGGGACCGAAGACATTGCAGATCACCAGCTCTGGGGCGCCGATCGAGCAATCCACGAAAGGCGTCTGTCGGATCGTGAACGGGCAGACGCCGTCCATCGTCTTCTCATAGATCTCCTCGATCCTCGCCGCGGATACGAAGGCGCCGAACAGCATGACCTCGTCGATCCAGACATTGGGTCCGCCCAGGAAATACTGGATGGCGCTGCAGTCGTAGAAGAGTCCACCCAGGCCGGCGACGCCGGCAGGTTGCCCATTGATGTAGAACGCGACGCCGCCGCCGGACGAGCATGTGGCCCCCGATGATTGCTTGCTCACGGCCACCGCGATGTGCTGCCAGGTACCGGTGGCCACGGCGGAGGTCGAGGTGCGGGTGAGGTTCACCGGCGACCCCGATGGGCAGTTGTCGGAGGTGATATCCAGCTGGAGCTTTCCATCCGCAAGGATCGACACCGACCAGCCAGTCGGGAAGCCCGACGCTCGGAAGACCTCGGCGGCGCCGGTCGTCGGTCTCTTGACCCAGGCTGAGATCGTGAAGGATCCTTTGCCGACATCCGGCAACACGCCAGAGGTGGTGAACGGGAATGTATTCGCGCCGTTGACCGCATTGGCTTTCAACGCGATCGCGTTGCCGCGCAGGCCCACGACCGGATCGTATTCCGGAACGCAGTTGCCGGGCCCGGCGAATGTGCACGGCAGCAGCGCGTCGAGCGAGCCGATGGCGTCGAGCGCCGAGGGGAACAGGTTCGTGATCGGATCGACATCCATCGGCCAGTAGGCGATGAGGTGCGCGGTGTTGTCGAGGCAGGGCCCCGGCGGGTCGACCTGACAATCCCCGCAGCTGTTGACCAGCGTGACACCGAGAGAACTCAGGGCGAAGTACTGGCTGAACGGCATGCCGACGCACCCGGACCACGGGACGCAGGCCAGCACGGAAAATTCGATCGGGGTCAATCCCGAGCCGTCCCACATGCCGACGCTTCCCGTGCCGCCACCGCCGCCGCCGCCGTTCCCGATCTGCATGAGATAGAAGTTGCCTGGCGTGACATCGAACACCGCGGACTCCTCGCCGGGAGTCGCCGTGTCGACGCACGAGACCAGCAAGGTCCCGAGGTCGCCCGGATCGAACATCCCGGTCGGACCGATGTCGTAGAGCGCGATGGCCATATCGGCGCTGTCGTAGGCCAGCAGCCCGATCGTCATCGTGTTCTGCATCCCCGCCTGGACCATGAACCAGACATCGCCTTCGTTCGCGCACGAATTCGGCGGGCCGTCGGACCCGGCGCCGACCGTGGAGAATTCGGCGCCGCCGCCGAGCGTCACCAGCGGCGCGTCCTGCGGCAGGTCGTTGTCCGGCGGCGACACGGGCTCGACGCCGAGCGTCATCACCAGGTGCCGACCCGCGAAGCCGATGCTGGCGAGGTCGATGAAGTCCGGATCGCCGCAGGCCGGCCCGCGGTAATATGTCGGCGCGCTCTGGCCCTGCACATTGCAGCCGAACCCCAGGAGCCCGCCGTCGCCGCCGTCCGCCGGGAAGCGGCTCGGTGAAAGCAGCTCCACCATGAACTCCGTGCCGGCGGGCAGGACCACCCCGGGCATGGAGACGGTGTAGAAATCGAAGTCCGAGTCCGCCGGGATGGCGACGACCTCATCGGCGAGCACGGTCAGCGCGTCGTACGGCCCCAGCAGGTCGCCGACGAGCAGGCGGACATGCGCCGTCCAGGCGGGCCCGACATTCAGGCGCACGCCGAAGGTCACGCACTCCACGGTCATCGTGGAGGGCGCGACGAACCGGCGCGCCAGCGAGAACTCGGCGCTGGTCTCCGCGTCGCCGCAGATGACTGTCGCGGCGCCGATGACATTCGGACTGGTGGACTGCGTGAGCGTGTCCGAGCCGCAGTCGCCACGATCGGAGAAGGACGGCTGTGGCGATCGGAACTCGGGCCCGTCGCCGCCAGGGTTGATGTTCTGCGGACCGGCGTACAGCCACGGCGCCGCGGCCGCAAAAGACAATGCGACAGCGCGAAGGCAATGCTTCGACATGGAAGAACTCCCACGATGCTGTTCCGGCCCCACAAGACCATCCGGTGAGAATCCGGAACCCAACCAACGAGGCATGCAGTCTACCATTGGAATTACCGGACGCAACGATGCGGACGCGGATTGCGAGAGTTATCCACCCACGGACGGCGCGCAAAACGACCGCCGCCCCGGCGCAGGCGCGTCGGGGCGGCGGAGAACCAGCAGAAATGTCGCCGGCCGTTACGGGCAGGCGGAGTTGAACATGCCGAGCACGATGTTGAGGTCCGTAAAGTTCACGGTGCCGTCGCGGTTCACATCGCCCGGGACCGGGCCGCTCAGCCCGAAGCAGCCCAGCACCTCGTTCAGATCGGTGAAGTCCACGACGCCGTCGTTGTTCGTGTCGCCCGGGCACGGCGCGGGCGCCGACTCGACCTGCCGAGCCGCGGCGCTGCCGGCGACATCCGGCTGACCGTCCTGATTCACATCGCCGATCACGAAGACATCCTGGATGAGGCCGAGATCCTCACGCCCCCAGTACAGGCCGACCTGCACCGTCTGCGTCACGCCCTGCTCGAGAACGACCGAGCCCGGCGCCGTCTGCCCCATGGGCAGGCCGTTGAGGCTGAGCGCCGGGTTGCCGGGCGCGTCGCCTCCCCACGGCGACTCGGCGAAGTCGAAGCTGAACGGCCCCGCGCCGTCGGCCGTCATGGCCGTGATCTCGAACGACATCGGGAGCGTGAGCCCCAGCGGCAGGTCGATCGGCGTCCCGACGACGCTCTTGACGGCGATCGGGTCCTGGCGGACCACGCCGGTGCAGCTCATCGCCAGTGGGTTCGTCGGCGAGGTGATGTTGATGATGTAGCTCGCGCAGGAGCTGTTCATGCCCTGCAGGGCCTCGCAGTCCACGGTGATCGTCACCGAGGCGCACTGGCCCGGCGGGATCGGCCCGACCGTGCCGAACGAGGGCGAGAAGTGGGAGGGGAACAGCTGCGCGGGGCACGACGAGGACGGCGGTCCGCCGGTCGCCGACCAGTTGTAGGTCTGCGGGAAGGTGTTGTTGTTGCAGATCGTGAGCGTGATCGTGCCGCTGGGCGGCAGGCCCGCCGCGTCCGGGCAGCAGGGCACGATCTTGGTGACATGGCAGGTGTCGGGCTCGACGCCGGGGTCGCACACGGGGAGCGTGATGCAGATCTCCTCGGCGCAGCAGTCGATCAGGTGGTCGTCATGGACGCTGACATTGAAGCACAGGACCTCGCCGGGCGTCCCGTTCGTGATCGTGACCGATCCGGAGACGACGCCGAAGGGCGGGATCGGGTTGCTGCTGTAGTCCACATTGTTCGGCGTGATGACGACCGGCGCCGGCGCCCAGAAGTTCAGGCTGTAGATGTTCACGCCGGTTAGGTTGATGTAGCTGAACGAGTAGGTGTAGGTCCCGGGCGTCGTGGGGTCGCACTGCACGACGTCGTACTCGACCTCGAAGCAGTCGCACTCGGGGATGTCCACGCAGATGGTCTGCGAGCAGCAGTCGTTGAAGGTCTCGCTCAGCAATGTCACGGTGAAGCAGAACTGCTGCCCGGGGCTCAGGCCCAGCAGCTGGGTGTTCACGATGGTCTTCTGACCGTCCGGCAGCGGCATGGGCAGGACGATCTGGTTGGGCACGAACGAGCCGGTGGTCGGCTGGCTCGGGGTGAGCAGGATGTACTTGCCCGGCACGCCGGAGTTGTTCGTGAGGCTGAAGCTCACATCGAACGGGGCGTCGGGCGTGAGCGGGCAGTCGATGACGAGCTGGTCGATCGACATGCAGTCGCAGGCGGGGTCGTAGATGTCCACCTCGCCGATGGTCGTCTTGTCATGGAAGCTGGTGTCCATGTCCAGGTCGATCAGGTAGCTGGCGCTGGTGGTGAAGGGCACGGTGGTCTGGTTGCCGCCGGGGGGGATGCGCTGCAGCCCGTAGATCGAGGGATTCGGATGGATGAGCGCGTCGCCCGAGGACCAGACATTGCCCTCGCAGTCGGGGGCGTTGCCGCCCGCGCTGTTGAGGCCGTTCACGGTGCGCCCGACCTGCCACTTGTACAGCGGCTGCGCGGTCCAGCTGCCGGACGAGCCGGTGAACTCCAGCAGACGCGAGAAGTGGGCGTCGTTGGGGTTGTACAGGTGCACGGGGATGGCGCCCCAGCCGGTGTCGCGCAGCATCGAGCGCTCGGACAGGAACATCTCGCCGTTGGGGCCGAAGCTGATGTCCGAGACGGGGCTCGACACCGGGCCCAGGGGCATGCCGCCGGCCAGGTTCGTGATCGCCGGCATCGTGATCTCACGCTGCGCCGTCGAGGGGATCGGGGCGCCGCTGGCGTCCAGCGCGACCGACCAGATCTCATTCTCCACCGTGGCGATATTCGGGATCGGGCGCAGCGGCGAGAAGGC
Organism: uncultured bacterium; assembly: GCA_938003595.1. Classification (GTDB taxonomy): domain Bacteria; phylum Planctomycetota; class Phycisphaerae; order Phycisphaerales; family UBA1924; genus JACVCK01. The sequence goes on along the minus strand of CALKYH010000058.1, from coordinate 17,303 downwards.
CGCATACCCGGGCGTGCAGCCCACATCCTCCGCCCACACCGAGTAGTACAGGCGACCCTGGAAGTCCTCCAAGCCCCAGACGCGCCGGCTCAGGGGCGTGAAGTCGGTGTTCGGCGTGTCCGCGATCGGCGCCAGGCTCTCGTTCGGCCGGCCGTTGAGGCCATGGTCGTAGGTCCCCAGCACCGTGCCCGTCGAGCTGAGCCGGTAGATCAGCCCGTCGTCGAAGTTGCTCACGAAGAACTGGTTGGTCGTCCGCACATGGCAGATGTTGCCCAGGCCGGAGGTCCCGTTGGGCAGCGTCGCGAGGGTCGTCACCACGCCGGTCGTGCCGTCGAGCCGGTAGACGCCGCCGAAGCCCGCGGGGCCGATGGCGCCGCCGAGGGTGAACGGCCCGTACACCGTCGTCGCCGTCACATAGATGTTCGGCGGCACGGCGGCGTCGAGCGTGACGCCGAAGACCTCGCCCAGGTTGCGCGCGATCCACCGCTCGCCCAGGTCCGGCTGGAACTCGTTGTGGAACTGCTGCGCCAGCCAGTTGGAGCCGATCGGGGCGCCCTGTCCAACGGGGTTCGCGGCCTTGACGATGGCGACGACGAACGCGTCGGGCCGGATCGGGTTGTAGCTGAAGTTCGGGTAGCCCGAGTGGCAGGTCACCACCAGTTCGCCTGGCTGCATGGGGAGCGCCGGCTGGGCCGGCTGGGCCGAGACGCCGGCGGCGCCGGCGAGCATGGCCGCCGCGGCGGCGAGTCGGCGCATGGCGCCGCGCCCGAGTGATCGGCGGGGGGTTGAACCGTGCAGCATGTGCTGGTCTCCACGATGTGTTTTTGCGATCTCTGTGCCTGGACGCAGCCCGAGAATGTAAAGTTGGTATAAAGAGAATGCAATGATCTCGCGCGCGGAATTCCGGCCGTACGGGCGGCATTCGGAGCCGGTTCGCAGATCGTTCGTGGGGGTGACCACCCGCCCGCCACGGCCGGGACACGGGGACGACCGTCGCGCACAATACGCCGATGCCCGAACCCGCCCCCTCAGCCGACGCCCGCCGCGAACACTGGGAGGCGGTCTACCGCGACAAGCCCGACGCCGGCCTGTCCTGGCGCCAGGAGGACCCGGCGCTGTCGTTCTCCCTGGCGCTGCGCCTTGCGGGGCCCGCGGACGCCGTCGTGGACATCGGTGCGGGCGAATCGGCGCTGGCCGGGCGGCTGGCGCGGGCGGGGTACGGCGCGGTCACGGCGCTGGATATCTCCGCCAGCGCGATCGAGCGAGCCCGGGCGCGCGCCGGCGGCGGGGCGGACGCCGTGCGCTGGGTGGTGGGGGATGTGCTGGCGGCGCCCGACCTCGGCGCCGCGGCGCTGTGGCACGACCGCGCGGTGTTCCACTTCCTGACCGACGAGCAGGATCGCCGGCGATACGCGGCGCTGGCGGCGCAAACGGTGATCCCCGGCGGGCACGCGGTCATCGCGGCGTTCGCGCTGGACGGGCCGGAGCGCTGCAGCGGGCTCCCGGTGCGCCGCTACAGCGCGGAGGCGCTGGCGAAGGAGTTCGCCCCGGCGTTCGAGCTGGTGAGCAGCGAGCGCGAGACGCACACCACGCCCTGGGGCAAGGACCAGCCCTTCACCTACGCCGTCCTTCGGCGCGTCAGGGCTTGAACTCGACCGCCGCCTCGAGCACGACATCGCGCCCCGCGGCCAGGTCGGCCATGGTCGGCTCGATCAGCACATCGGGCATCATGGACTCGGGGTCGTCCTGGTCGGTCTTGAAGAACTTCGTCGAGTAGTAGACGGGCAGGCCGGTGTTCTTGAGCGTGAAGCTGCGGACCTCGCCGTAGGCGTTGGGCTTCTGCCCCGTGGGCCCGCCGATGACGACGGCGCCGGCGTTGCGTCGCAGGGCGTCGGCGTTGAGCTGGGCGCTGCTGTAGGTGTCGCGCCCGGTGAGGACGATGAGCGAGCCGCGCTCCTTGAACACCGGGCGCTTCGCGAGGGCGTTGATGAAGGGGTTGAGCAGGGCCGAATTGCCCCCGCCGTTGGCGCGCAGGTCGATGATCAGGCGCTCTACGCCGCCGGCGTCGAGGCGCAGCAACACGCTGTCGGTGTACTGCCGGATCGACATCTGACGATCGTCGGCGCAGCGGTCGTAGCGGAGGTACATGATCGGCTCGCCGGGAACGAAGTCGAACCACATGGCGCGGTTGTCGCGCCGGCGCGACAGCTCGGCGACGCCGGGCGTGGGGCGCGAAAGCGGGGTGACATGCACGCCCATGTCGGCGCGGGGGACGCCGGCGATGACCGCGGTCTGGATCGGCGCCCCGGGCTCGAGGGCTCGGAACGAGACGGTCGCTTCCTCCGCGGAGGGGGTGATCCCGAGAAATCGGTGCGCCTCGCCCATCGCCAGCCACTGGCGCAGGCGCGCCTCCTTGGTCGCCCGGTTCTCCCAGGAATAGAGCGTGGCGAGGCGGTCCAGGACCTCGGCCATGGGCACATCGTTGATGGCGACGAGTTCGCAGCCGAGCATCTCGGGGGACGACGACGGCGCCGCGGCGATGAGGAAGCCGTCCGACGCGGGCATGAGGCCGATCGGGAACAGCGGCGAGGCGACCTGATAGGGCGTGATGTCGATCATCGTGTGCCCGTCGCCCAGCGACGCGACGAGGCGCGACAGCGCCAGGGCGCGGTCGGTGTCGGTCATGGCGTCCAGATCGGCGCGGAGTTTCGCGGCCTGCGCCTCGAAGTCATCGCGGCTCCGCCGGGAGAAGGCGTTGAGGTGCTTCTCGGGCAGCTCGCGGACGAGCTGGTCCAGGTCCTCTCGCCACTGCTCGGCGGTGAAGGTCGGCGCCGGCTCGGGGGTGGTCGCGCCGACGGTCTGCGCGGGCGCGAGGGGGGCCATGGGCGCGCCGATCGCGAGGAGCGCGGCGACAGCGATGGAAGCAAGTCGCGTCATGATGCGGATTGTACCTGTGGGCGCCCGCGTCGCCGGTGCGAGCGCGGGGTCTGCGCAGGTGGGAATGGAGCCGGGGGGAATCGAACCCCCGTGCCGGAACAGACCGATCGCCGCCTCTACGCGTGTGTTCGACGATTTGATCTCAGACGGGCATCCGGCGTCGACGCCGTGTGTCCCGTCCCAGCCGCCTGTAGTTTCTCATCCGTGCGCCAGTCGGCGCCACGCACGGACCAGCCCGATGTCTTCATCCCGAGCCCTATCGGGCGTGGGGCCCGGGATGCGCGGACCTAAATTAGGCCGCGAGAGCGAACTGCGTGTTGGCAGTTGTGAATGTGTACGCTTGTTGACGCGGCCTGCGTACGCCGCGACGCGCCACGACGACCTGTACTTGTCCGGTCGAAGCCAATTCGGCCCCATGTTGTCAAAGATGCGCCGGCGCCGGTCTCCCTCGCGGGGAGGAGCGACGGACGGGGAACTATAGGTTCGGTCGGAACGGGGCGAAGGTTCGGTTCCGGCGGGCGCCATTGTGGCAGGGAGACCCGCCTCTTCGTCGCGGACTTCTTCGAAGCGGCTTCCGGCTTACATGCCCATGCCGAGGCGGCGGGCCTTTTCGCAGGCCTCGGCGATGATCTGCTCGGCCTTGTCCTTCTGGGCGTCCACGCCGTGGGCGAAGCAGGCGGGGGCGTCCTTGACGCCGATCCACGCCAGCGCCCACTGCAGGTAGGGCGTGAGGAAGTTGTGCGTCTCGCGCGGGTCGCCTTCCTTGTAGACGCCGCCGGTGGAGCCGACGATCGCGCCCTTGGCCTTGACCAGGCCGCGCGGGCCCTCGGAGGTGTACTCGAAGGTCACCCTCGCCTGGGTCACGGTGTCGATCCACTGCTTGAGCTTCCACGGCGGGCCGAAGTTCCACATGGGCGTGGTGATGAGCAGCACATCGGCCTTCTTCAGCGGCTCGATGTAGTGGCACATCTTGTCGAAGCGCTGCTTCTCCTCGCCGCTCAGGTCGGCGCCGCGGGAGTTGTCGATGCGGGCGTTGGTGTCGGTCGCGTCGCGCATGGCGAGCTCCTCCCGGAAGAGGACCTCCTCGTGGACGACGCCGTCCTTGTGGGCGGATTTCCAGCCCTCGATGAAGGCGTCGCCGACCCGCAGGGACCTCGACTGGCTCCGGGGGCGGGAGCAGGCGTTGATGTGCAGCAGCGTCGGCATGGTCGATCTCCTCCTGGGTTGAGCACGCGCGGTCACGCTAGCATATCGCCCCATGAAACTCGCCGTCATCATCCCCGCCGCGGGCGCCTCGCGCCGATTCGGAGACCGCTCCAAGATCGATGAGGACCTGGGCGGCCGCCCCGTGCTGCAGCGCACTGTGGAGCTGTTCAACAGCCGCGACGAGGTCGCGGTGGTCATCGTGGCCGGGCCCGCGGCGTCCTGGGAGGAGTTCAAGCTCCGCCACGGCGACCGCCTGGGCCTGGTGGGCGTGCAGATCTGCAAGGGCGGCGCGGAGCATCGGTACGAGTCCGTGCGGAACGCGATCCGCCACTTGGACGAGGCCGACACCTGCGCCCCGTTCCGCGACTGCACGCACATCGCCGTGCACGACGCGGCGCGACCGGCGACGCCGCAGGACCTGATCGACCGTGTGGTCTCCGCGGCGGAGAAGCACGGCGCGGTGATCCCCGGCGTGGCGGTCCCGGACACGATCAAGCGCGTCGGCCCGGCGACGGCGGACAAGAGCGTGGACCCGCTGGACGCGATCCTCGGAGGGGGAGGCAAACCGGGCGCGACGGTGCGCCCCGTCGAAGAGACGGTGTCGCGCGAGGGGCTGATGATGGTGCAGACGCCGCAGGTGTTCCGGGCGGACCTTTTGCGCAGGGCCTACGCGCAGGCGAACCTGGACTCGACGGACGATGCGCAGCTGGTGGAGCGGCTCGGCGAGCCGGTGATCGTGGTGGAGGGCGACCCGCGCAATCTGAAGATCACGCGCCCGCCGGATGTCGAGCTGTGCCGGCGCATCCTGAACCTGCGCGGGCCGGTGGAGCGGGAGACGCACAAGCGGTTCTAGTCGGTCACGGCTGACCGCCGGCGGCGCTCTGCTCGACCAGCGGCGCCCCGCGCCCCCACATGGCGACGACGACGGCCACGAAGATCAGGCCCATGGCGATGTACTCGTTGGGCCGGGGCTTCTCTTTGAGGATGAGCACGCTGAAGGCGCCGAAGATCAGCAGCGTGATGGCCTCCTGCAGGATCTTCAGCTGCGGCGCCGTGAGCGGGCCGCCGAAGTTGCGGTGGCCGATGCGGTTCGCCGGGACCTGCAGCAGGTACTCGGGCAGGGCGATCATCCAAGACAGCAGGATCGCCATGGCGAGCGGCCACGCGCTCTTCTTGAGGTGGAAGTACCACGCGTAGGTCATGAAGATGTTGGAGGCGACCAGCAGCGCAATGGTGGCGACGACGCGGCTCAAGCGGGCGCTCCTTCAACCATCGCGGCGAGCGGCGATCAGTCCTCCGGCGCGTTCTTCACGACCTCGGTGAACGCGGCGCGGAGTCGCTTGGTCACGGGGCCTTCCTTGCCGGAGCCGATCTTCGTCTCGTCCACCTGCGTGACGGCGATGATCTCCGCCGCGGTGCCGGTGAGGAAGATCTCGTCGGCGGCCTTCACCTCTTCGATGCGCATCCACTTCTGCTCGACCTGCACGCCGGCCTTGGCGCAGAGCTGGTTGAGCACGAAGCCGCGGGTGATGCCGTCGAGCATGCCGGTCTCGAGGGGCGGCGTGTAGACCTTGCCGTCCTTGACGATGAAGAGGTTGTCGCCGGAGCACTCGCCGACATAGCCCTCGGTGGAGAGCATGATGCACTCCAGGCAGCCGGCGTCGATGGCCTCGACCTTGGCGAGGATGTTGTTGAGGTAGTTGAGGCTCTTGAGGCTGGGGTCGAGGCAGGCGGTGGGGGTGCGGGGGCGCTTGGCGACGATGACGCGCATGCCGTCGGCGTACATCTCGGGGGTGTACAGGGCGATGTGGTCGGCGATGACGATGACGCCGGCGCGCGGGCACTTGAAGGGGTTGAGCCCCAGGGTGCCGACGCCGCGGGTGATGATGAGGCGGATGTAGCCGTCGGTCAGGCCGTTGGCCTCGATGCAGTCGCGCAGGACCTGGGTGAGCTCGGCCTGGGAGTAGGGGACCTTGATGCGCAGGCGGTCGCAGTTGCGGTAGATCCGGTCCATGTGGGACTGGTTCTTGAAGATGCGCTTGTTGTAGAAGCGGATGCCCTCGAAGCAGCCGTCGCCGTAGAGCAGGCCGTGGTCCCACACGCTGACGCGCGCCTGGCTCTTGGGGAACATCTCCCCGTCGATCCAGACATAGGGTCGGTCTTCCGGCGAGCGGACGGCTTGGGGCATGGGCGAGTTCCTCGTGGCGGGTGCGCTCGTCATTCTCGGCTCCTTCCGTGGGTCCGCCGAGCGAGGCCCGGCGCTGGAGGCATCATATCCCCGGTGCAGGCCCTACGCCCCGCGCCGCTCGCGGGTTCGTGGGGCGGAAACCCCGATCTACTTCCGAACGGCCGCGCCGACGGCGCGGCCCAGCGCATCCACCACCGCCGTCATCTGGGGATCCACTTCCTCATGGCGGAGCGTGCGGCCCTCGTCCCGGAACCGCAGGCGCATCGTCACCGACTTCTTGCCCTCGCCGACCTGCTTGCCCCGGTACACGCCGACGAAGGACAGCCCTTCCATCTTCGCCGGGCTCGCGCGCTCCACCTCGCGCGCGATCGACGACCAGGGCACCTGCTCGTCCACCGTCACGCTCAGGTCGCGCTCGATCGCGGGGAACGCCGGCGGCGCCGCGGCGCTGACGCGCGCGGGCCAGACGCGCAGCAGCGCGCCCAGCTCGATCTCCGCCGCTGCGACCGGCACATCCAGGTCGTAGAACCGCAGCGCCTGCTCGGAGATCAGACGCAGGGCGCCGCACTTGGCGCCGTTGATGGCGATGGTCGCGGTGGCGCCCTCGCGGTCGGCGGCGTCGAAGGGCGGGCAGGATTCGATGGTCACCTTCGCGGCGGACCCGCCGAGGCGGGCGATCACGGTCTCGACGGCCCCTCGGACCCGGCGCAGGCCCTCCTGGGCGTCGGGCGCGTCCATGACCATGGCCAGGGCGCGGAACTCGGCGCTCTGGCCTTTCTCATCTTCCTGGAAACCGGGCCCGATCTCGAACAGTCGCACGCCGCCCTCGACGGCGGCGCGGGCGTCCTGGTTCACACGCCGGCAGCGCAGCAGGCCGGCGAGCACGCTGGGGCGCAGGGCGGGCTGGCCGGGGCGGCGGTTCTCGTCCACGCTGAGGATGCGCATGCCCCTGGGCAGGAACAGCGCTGCTTCTTCGCGGGTGACGAAGGAGAAGGTCACCGTCTCGTAGAAGCCCATGCCGGTCATGGCCTCGCCGATGGCGCGCAGGGCCCGTTCGCTCTCCTGCGCCGGGCCGATGCTCACCTTCATGCGGTCGTCCACGCCGATGCGGTCGTAGCCGTGCGTGCGCGCGACTTCCTCGATCAGGTCCACCTCGCGCGTCAGGTCCGGGCGGAAGGGCGGGATCTCGCAGACGACCTCGTCGGTCTCGCGGTCCACGCGCGAGTCGATGTCCAGCGCCGTCAGCAGGCGCGCCATCTCGTCGGTCGCCACGACCTCGCCCAGCAGCGCGCGGCAGCGGTCGGCGCGCATGCTGACCACTCTCCGACCGGGCGCCTTGGGGCCCTCGTCGAGCATCCCGTCGAGCAGCGTCCCGCCGGCGACCTGCAGGATCAGCTCCGCCACGCGGTCGGAGGCGTCCGCCGTAGTGCGCGGATCGACATACCGCTCGTAGCGGTGCGAGGCGTCCGTGCGGATCTGCAGCCGGCGCGCGGCGCGCCGGACGGCCGAGGGGTCCCAGGTCGCGGCCTCGATGAGCACATTGGTCGTGCCTTCCGTGACCGAGCTGTCCTCGCCGCCCATGATCCCCGCGAGCCCCTGGGCGCGCTCCGCGTCGGCCACGACCAGCTCGCCGCTCTTGAGGGTGTGCGTCTTGCCGTCGAGCGTCTGGAGCTTCTCGCCCTCCTTAGCGCTGCGGACGATGATCTTCGGCCCGGCGAGCTTGTCGAGGTCGAACACATGGCTGGGGTGCCCGCGCTCGAACAGGACATAGTTCGTGATGTCCACCACATTGTTGATGGACCGCTGGCCCACGCTCTCCAGCGCCTTGACCAGCCACGCGGGGCTGGGGCCGACCTTCACGCCCTTGATGATCCGCGCCGTGAAGCGAGGGCAGCCGGCCGCGGCCAGGTTCTCCAGCGACGCGACGGCGGACACCTTCTCGGCGGACCCGGCCGACGGGGGCTTGCCGGGGATGAGCAGCTCGCGCCCGGTCGCCGCGGCGACCTCGCGCGCGACGCCGACATGGCTCAGCACATCGCCCCGGTTGCTGGTGACCTCGACATCCAGGCGCTCGTCGCCGCCGGGCAGGGGGGTGCGACTCTCAATAGGAAAGCCGGCGAAGGTCAGGACCCGCTCCGCATCGTCCGCGGAGATCGGGCCGGAGGCGCCGGGGTCGAGAAGCGAGTTGAGCCAGTGGACGCTGATCAGCATGGGCCGCAGAGGATACCCGTTCCCGCCAACCCGCCCCTCCCGGCCTGCAAACGCCCCTACATTCCCCCGATGCCCGCTCCCGACCAGCCCCGCACGCCCAGCCTCGCCGCCCGGAACGACCCCGTCGTCGGCATCGATCTGGGCACGACCAACTCCCTGGTCGCGATCTGCGACGACAACGGGCCCCGAGTCCTGGCCGGCGAGGGCGGCCCGATGCTGCCGTCGGTCGTCCGGTACTCCGCCGACGGCTCGGCGGTGGAAGCGGTGGGGGAGGCGGCCCGGTCCAGCGCGGCGCTGCACCCGGCGCGCACCGTCGCCAGCGCCAAGCGCCTCATGGGCCGCGCCCTGCGCGACGCCGAGCCCGACCGGCCTTATCTGTCCTACGAGCTGGTCAGCGGCGAGCACGACACGGCGCGCCTGAAGATCGGCGAGCGGGTCATCAGTCCGCAGGAGGTGTCCGCCGTCGTGCTGCGGGCCCTGCGCGAGCGGGCGGAGCAGGCTCTGGGCGTCCCGGTGCGGCGCGCCGTGGTGACCGTTCCCGCGTACTTCGACGACGCCCAGCGCCAGGCCACGCGAGACGCGGCGCGCCTCGCGGGGCTGGATGTCCTGCGGATCATCAACGAGCCCACCGCCGCGGCGCTGGCGTACGGCGTCGGCCTGCGCACCGGCAAGCCCCAGACCATCGCCGTGTACGACCTGGGCGGGGGCACCTTCGATGTCTCGATCCTGCGCGTGACCCCCGCGGAGAAGACGGGCGAGACGGGCTATTTCGAGGTCGTCTCGACCGCCGGCGACACGCGCCTGGGCGGCGACGACATCGACCAGGCGATCATCGGCCTGCTGATGGACGAGGTCCGCGCCCGGCACGGGCTGGAGTTGTCGTTCTCGGGCTCGGTCCTGCAGACGCTGCGCGACCTGGCGGAGCGGGCCAAGGTGCGCCTCAGCGCCGAAAGTGCGGCGCCGATCCGCGTGGACCTGGGCGAGGGGCGCCTCGTCGATCGCGTCATCACCCGGGACGAGCTCGAGGCGCTCATGTCGCCCTGGATCGAGCGCACCATCGACCGCTGCCGCCAGGCGCTGCGCGACGCGAAGCTCGAGCCCGCCGACATCGACACCGTGGCGCTGGTCGGCGGCTCGACGCGGATTCCTCTTGTGCGGAAGCGAGTCGGAGAGTTCTTCGGCGCCGAGCCCTACACCGCGCTGGACCCCGATCAGGTCGTGGCGCTGGGCGCCTCGGTGCAGGGCGCGGTGCTCGCGGGGACCTCCCGCGCGGCGCTGCTGTTCGATGTCATCCCCCTCTCGCTGGGCATCGAGACCATGGGCGGCGGCGTGGCCAAGCTCATCGTCCGCAACCAGATGGCCCCCGCCCGCGCAACCGAGATGTTCTCCACCAGCGTGGACGGGCAGACCTCCATCAAACTGCATGTGGTGCAGGGCGAGCGCGAGATGGCGGCGGACTGCCGCTCCCTCGGCGTGTTCCACCTGAGCGGACTGCCGCCGATGCCCGCCGGAGTGCCGCAGGTCGAGGTGGAGTTCCTCGTGGACGCCAGCGGCGTGCTGAGCGTCGGCGCGGTCGAGCGGCGCAGCGCCAAGCGGGCCTCGCTGCAGGTGGTGCCCTCGCACGGCCTGTCGCGCGAAGAGGTGGACCGCATGGAGCGTGAGGCCTTCGCCCACGCCCGCGAGGACATGACCCGCCACCGCGTCGCGGACCTGGTCGCCAACACGCGCCTGGACATCAAATGGGTCCGTGATGCGCTCGCTCGCACCCGCGACGAGCTGGACGGGGCGTACATCGCCACGCTGGAGGCCCGCCTGAGCGCGCTCGAGGGCCTGGTCGCCCGGGCCGACGCCGACTGGCGGTCGGTCTCGCCGGACGAGTTCCACGGGGCCAAGGAGGCGCTGGACCGCGAGTCGATGCGCCTGCACGAGGCCGCGATCACGCGCTCCCTGCGCGAGGGCTGAGCCCGGCGCCGCGGTACGATGTCGGCCATGCGCACCGCACTCGCCCTCGCCGCGTGTCTCGCCGCCGCAGCAGCCCATGCCGCGCCGGACCTGATCGTCCATAACGCCCTGGTCTGGACCGCCAACCCCGACGCGCCCGAGGCGACGGCCTTCGCCATCGAGGACGGGCGCTTCGTCGCGGTCGGCGCCGACGAGAAGGTGCTCGCGGCGGCCGGGCCGAACACGCGCGTGATCGACGCCGCGGGCGCTCGGATCGTGCCGGGCCTGATGGACGCGCACATCCACCTGGGCAACGGCGCGATGTCGCTCAAAGGGCTGGATCTGCGCCCCGCGACGAGCCGGGAGGACCTGCTGCGCCGCGTCGCCGGCGCCGCGGCGGCGCTGCCGGACGGCGCATGGCTGCTGGCGCGGGGCTGGAGCGCGGAGTCCTGGCCCGACCAGCGCCTGCCGACGGCCGATGAGATCGGCGAGGCCGCCGGCGGCCGGCCCGCGCTGCTGACTCGAATGGACGGTCACATGCTCATCGCCAGCCGCGCCGCGCTGGAGGCCGCGGGCGTGACGGCCAAGGGCCCGAAGGACCCCTCCGGCGGGCGCATCTCGCGCACGGCGGGCGGCGAGCCCGACGGCGCGGTGTACGACGAGGCCATGCCGCTGCTGCAGGCGCAGGTCCCCGGCGAAACCGTCGAGACGCGCCGGGCGCTCATGCGCCGCGCGCTGACGGAGATCAACAGCATGGGGATCACCCAGGTCGGCGCCATCGAGAGCCGCTCGTGGCTCGAGGATGTCCTCGTGCCCATGGACGAGGCCGGCGAGCTGACCCTGCGCGTGCGCGCCGCCGTGAGCGAGGACGAGACCGCCTCGCGCGGCTGGATCATGCTGCAGAAGTGGGCCGTCTCCATGCGCAGCGCCAGCCCGCGCGTGCAGGTCGTCGGCTTCAAGGGCTACATGGACGGCTCCCTCGGCTCGCGCACGGCGTGGCTGCACGAGCCCTACCTCGACGACGAGGAGAACCCGCAGAACACCGGGCTGCCGGCGTCGCTGGCCTCCAGCGGCGAGTTGGGCCGGCTCGTCGGCTTTGGCGCCAAGATGGATGTCCAGCCCTGGGTCCACGCCATCGGCGACCGCGCGAACACCGTCGTGCTGGACTGGTACGGCGACATCCCCGCCGAGATCCGGCGCGACCTGCGCCCGCGCATCGAGCACGCTCAGCACCTGACCCCGCTGGACATCCAGCGCATCGCCGGGCTGGGCGTCGTCGCCAGCATGCAGCCCCTGCACAAGGCCGACGACGGCCGCTACGCGGAGCGCCGCCTCGGCGCCGAGCGCTGCGCCACCAGCTACGCCTTCCGCGACCTGCTGGACGCGGGCGCCTGCCTGGCGTTCGGCAGCGACTGGCCGGTGGTGTCCTGCTCGCCGTGGCTCGGCGTCGAGGCCGCCGTGACCTCGCGCACGCTCGATGGCTCGGTGTTCGTGCCGGAGCAGGCGATCACCGTCGAAGAGGCGCTGCGGGCGTACACGACCGGCGCCGCGTTCTCGATGCACACCGAGGACCGCACCGGCGCGATCATCGCCGGGAACCTGGCGGACTTCGTCGTGCTGGACCGCGATGTCCTCTCGATCCCGCACGAGCAGATCCGCGACACCGCCGCGCTGGAGACCTGGATCGAGGGCGAGCGCGTGTGGGCGGCGCCCGGTCGCTGACCCGCCGCTAGTTCCAGCGCACGCCCTTGGGCGCGTCGGGGTCGATCTGCTTTTCCGCCCGCAGCAGCAGCGAGCGGACATGCTCCAGCTCGCCGATGAGCGTGCGCGAGCGCTCCACCGGGTCGCCCTCGGCCAGCAGCGCATAGCGCACCTTCGGCGCCTTGACCATCCACTGGCCCACCAGGTCGAGGATCACCGTGGTCGGGATCTCCTCGCGGTCGATGTAGCCGCAGATGCCCTCGCCGATCGAGGCGCCCGCGGCGTCCACGAACTTGGTCAGGGGCGGTTCGCCCAGCAGTTCTGCGACGCGCCGTCGCGCCGCGCTCAGGCGGGCTTCCTCCTCGACCGACTCGCCCTCCTCGGCGACCCCGCCCTCCAGCGGGCGCAGCACGGCGCGACGGTAGAGCGTCTCGCCGTCGGGGGCCTCTTCCTCGACGATGGCGGCGCGGCACAGGCCCTGGATGAGGATGTTGTACCGGCCGTCCTCGAGCTTCTCGTCGCGCACGATCTGAGCCACGCACACCGCCGGGCGCAGGGGCGGGCGCCCGTGGTACTCCTCGCGCCAGCGATCGCCCTCGAAGCTGGCCATCGCGAACTGCCCCGCGCCGTCCAGAGCGTCGTGCACCATCTGGCGGTAGCGGGGCTCGAAGATGTGCAGGGGCATGACGCCGTGCGGCAGCAGCAGCGTCTCGTCCAGCGGGAAGAGCGGCATCGGCCGTCCGAAATTCACCTGGATGGACGCGGGCTCCTCGTCGCTCATCGCGCAGGCATCGTAGGCCCGGAGGCGCCGCGTTCTGTCGGACTGCTCAGCGGATCAGGCGGGCGCGGCTTCCGTGGCGGGCCTGGACTCGCCGGCGCCGATCGACGCGGCGCGGCGGCTCCGCGCGGCGCCCGCCCACTCGACGCCGATCGCGCCCAGCGCGTCGCGCTCGACCATCGCCCGCACCGCCTCGCGGGGCGGCGCCGCGGCGCCGGGCGCCTGCGTGGCGCCCCGGAACGAACTCATCGTGTAGAGCCGCTCGATCGCGCGCTCGGGCGTCTCGGCGGGGAAGCCGGAGGCGAACATCAGCTTGTTCATCACCGAGCGCTCGTACGCGGTGACGAGCGTCGTGAACAGCGCCAGCGGGCGCGAGACCACGCCGCTGATCTCCGCGAACACGCGCTCGTGCTTGCCGGCCATGAGCAGCGCCTCGTCGATCCACGCGTGCCCGATGTCGCCCAGGATGAGCGTCAGGCCCTTGATCGTCCGGGCGGCCTCGTCCAGCAGCACGGGCCGGGCGAACTCCGCGACGCTGCGCGGGTCCATCAGGCAGGGGTTGGCGACGAGGACCGGCAGGCGACGCGCGGCGGCCCGCTCCAGCACCGCCAGGCAGCGGTCGTCGGTGGGGCGGCACCCGCTGTCGGCCGGGGCGATCGTCAGGCCGACCATGCCCAGGTCGACGGCGCGGTCCACCTCGTCGAGGGCGGAGTCCTGGGTGGGGTCGATCCCCGCGAAGCCGACCAGGCGGTCCGGGTCCAGGTGGGTCACCGCCGCGACCTGCTCGGCCGGGGCGTGGACGCCCATCCGCTCGGCGCGCCAGCCCACGACGACGGCGGCGTCCACCACGGCCATGGCGCGTCGATGGGCGTCCGGCGTGGGGTCCAGGTCGGAGAGGCGTCGGCCGGTTGTATTGAAGGAACGGTCGCCGCCGGGCAGGGGGTCCCGTCCGGTCCAGGCTCGAGTCCGAAGGTCAACGATCATCGGCAAAGAAACTCCACCGGGGCGGGGGGACGATTCCTGTCCATCCCGCGTCCTCAAAGGCCACCAGCCCGACCGCCATCCCTTGTCGATCCATCGGCTAGGGGCCGCCTCGGGCTCCTACGGTAGCAGCAAAATCTGCCCGGAGCGATTCGTGGGGCGGATCGGCCCGGTTGCCGGTGACTGAGAGGATTGACCCTCCAGACCCCGGTCGGTCCCCGCGGGACTTGCCCCCGGATCGGAAATGGGTACACTCTCGCCCCCTCTGACCGGGATCGTTCCCGGCCGGGTGGGGAGACAGCCAAGACCGTCAACACTACCGAGCCCGCCGCACTCCTTGGCCGGATGCGGCGCTCGCCCTCGAGGGCGGGGCCGGTGGGAGGTGGAGCAGCAATGGCCAAGAAAGAAATTGTCAAGCAGTTCAAGATCCTGGCCCCGGGAGGGACCGCCACGCCCGCGCCGCCGCTCGGCCCCGCGCTCGGCGGCAACGGTGTGAACCCCGGCCAGTTCATCCAGCAGTTCAACGCCGCGACGCAGCAGATCCGCGGCAAGATCGTCGGCTGCGTGATCACGGTCTACAACGACCGTTCGTTCACCTTCGAGATCAAGGCCTCTCCGGCGTCGGTCCTCATCCTCGAGGCGGCGAAGGTGGAGAAGGGCTCCGGCAAGCCGAACACCGAGAAGGTCGGCCAGATCACGAAGAAGCAGGTCGAGGCCATCGCCAAGGAAAAGATGGCGGACCTGAACGCGGTGAAGATCGAGTCCGCGATGCGCATCATCGAAGGCACCGCCCGTTCCATGGGCGTGACCGTGGTGGAGGGCTAACCCATGGCGAAGAAAGCCGTCAACTCCAATCTCTCCCGCCGCGCCCGCGAGAACTCTTCGCTCGCTCCCAAGCAGCCCCTGCCCGTTGAGGAGGCCGTCTCGGCGGTGAAGAAGTTCAAGGCGCCCAAGTTCGATCAGACCGTCAATGTCTGCTTCACGCTGGGCATCGACACCAAGCAGGCGGATCAGTCGATCCGCGGCTCGATCGCCCTGCCCAAGGGCATCGGCAAGTCCAAGCGCGTCGTGGCGTTCTGCACGGCCGACAAGGTCAACGACGCGCTCGCGGCCGGCGCCGTCAAGGCCGGCGGCGAGGAGCTCGTCGCCGAGCTCGAGAAGGGCTGGCTGGACTTCGATGTCGCCGTCGCCTCGCCCGACATGATGCGGGTGGTCTCCAAGCTGGGCAAGGTGCTGGGCCCCAAGGGCCTCATGCCCTCGCCCAAGGCCGGCACCGTGACCCCGGACATCGTCAACGCCGTCAAGGAGTACTCCGCCGGCAAGGTCGAGTACCGCAACGACAAGGGCGGCAATGTCCACGGCGTCATCGGCAAGACCTCGTTCCCCGAGGCCGACCTGGCCGCCAACCTGCATCACTTCATCGCCGCCATGGAGCGGGCGCGCCCCACGAGCACGAAGGGCGCCTTCATCAAGAAG
This sequence comes from uncultured bacterium, assembly GCA_938003595.1. Taxonomy (GTDB): domain Bacteria; phylum Planctomycetota; class Phycisphaerae; order Phycisphaerales; family UBA1924; genus JACVCK01. The sequence goes on along the minus strand of CALKYH010000058.1, from coordinate 1,884 downwards.
ATCACGATCAGCGGCGCGATGACGCCCGGCGTGCAGATCAAGTACACCGCGGCCGCCACGGCCTGAGAGGGAGACCAGCCATGAGTCTCAAGACCAAGAACTTCCTCATCCGCGATTACAAGGCCCGCATCGGCGACGCCGACGCCGCGCTCGTCGTCTCCATCCGAGGCATGGGCGCCATCGACACCAACAAGATGCGCATGGACCTTGCCCGCAAGGACATCCACATCACCGTGGTGCAGAACTCCCTCGCCAAGCGCGCCATCGGCGACACGCCCCTGGCCGGCCTGTCGAAGTTCCTCGACGGCCCCTCGGCGCTGGCCTACGGCGGCGAGTCCGTCGTGGAGGTCGCCCGCGAGATCGTCCGCTGGGCCAAGCAGGTCGAGCAGTTCGAGCTCAAGGGCGCGATCCTCGACGGCGAGCTGTTCGAGGGCAAGGCCGGCGTCGATCGCCTCAGCCAGTTCCCGACCAAGGACGAGGCCATCGCCAAGGTCGTCACCCTCGTCCTCGCCCCCGCCGGCAAGCTCGTCTCCGCCATCAAGGCGCCGGGCGGCAATGTCATGGGCATCGTCAAGGCCATCGAGTCCAAGCTGGAAAAGGGCGAGGCCATCGCCAAGGTCGGCTGAGCCCGCTTCTCTGTTGATCCCCGGCCCTCGCGGCCGTTCCCGTTCGCCTCACCGCATCGACATCCGGACCGTGACTGGCCCCTTCGGGGGTTAAAGACCGAGCGTTCGGTCCCTCTCGCGGCCGCTTGCCTGAAAGAGAGTTTTCCATGTCCGACACCGCCACCGTTGACGCGAAGATCTCCAAGCTCGGCGACGACCTCGCCGGCCTCACCCTCAAGCAGGCCGTGGATCTCGCGGACTACATGAAGACGACCTACGGCATCGAGCCCGCCGCGGGCGGCGCGGTGATGATGGCGGGTCCCGCCGCCGGCGCCGGCGCCGCTGCGGCCGAGGAGAAGTCCACCTTCGATGTCGTCCTGGCCAACGCCGGCGACAAGAAGATTCAGGTCATCAAGGTCGTCCGCGAGCTGACCGGCCTGGGCCTCAAGGAGGCCAAGGACCTGGTCGAGGGCGCCCCCAAGCCCGTGAAGGAGGGCGTCTCGAAGGAAGACGCCGAGAAGATGAAGAAGTCCCTCGAGGAGCAGGGCGCCAAGGTCGAGCTCAAGTAAGCCCGACCCCCCGCGCTCTGGCGAATCGAACGCCGGAACCGCACGCGACGGGGGCCTTCCGATCCTGGAAGGCCCCCTTTCTTTCGCCGCGGGCGTTCGAAGACCGAACATCGACCGAATGTGCCGCTCGGCGGCCGGCGCGGCCCCCTAGCAAAATCGGGGCCGAATCGCCGGCCAAAGTTGCGGCGATCTTGTTGGATGCCTAACCTGATGGGCTGGACTTCACTCGGGTGCGACACGCTCTAGCCACATCAGAATCTGTTTCCGCGTCTCGGTGACAACGCTCTGGGCGATGCTGCCGTTGTCGCCATTCATCGCGAGGAGATCGATGGCTGCGATCAAAATGCGCGATTTCTCCAAGCGCGGCGACGCGACTCCGGTCCCTGACCTGACTCGTGTTCAGCGCGACGCTTACGACCGCTTCCTGCAGTTGGACCGCAACCCGCACGAGCGCGACCCGCGCATCGGGCTGGAGGCGCTGCTGCGCGAGGTGTATCCCATTGAGTCGTACGACGGCGCCATGTCGCTCGAGTACCTCTACTACACCCTCGAGGAGCCGCGCTACACGCCCGACGAGTGCCGCGAGCTGCGCCTGACCTACGGCCGGCCGTTCCGCGTCTGCGTGCGCCTCAAGCGCCAGAACCATCAGGACCTGCCCGAGGAGGAGATCTACCTCGGCGAGATCCCCATCATGATGGGCGGCGGCGAGT
>CALKYH010000057.1 GCA_938003595.1 uncultured bacterium | reverse complement strand
GGGCTTGTGGCTGCCCGGGACTCTGGATGCAGGACGGCAGAATACCCGCGCTCCGGCGCGCGTCAAGCCCGCCTCAGATTTTCTTTCGACCTGTTCGGCCCCCGATCAACCCCGCCACTTGTGGATCACCACGCCCGCGTCCACATGCAGGATCGTCGTCACCTGCGCCGGCTGATTCTCCCCGCCGAAGTCCACGATGTTCAGCCCCGACCCCTCTACCGCCGTGAGCCGGTACGACCACACCAGCAGCGCCGAGCCGTCCTCGAGGTCCGATCGCCGATCCGGCTCGCCGAACGCCGCGAGCGCCCAGGATTGGCTTGTCTCTCCCTCCTGCACCTGGTCGAAGAGCGCCTCGCTCACAAAGGTCCCCTCGTATCGCACCACCGGACCTTGGATCTGCATCTGGATCGGCCCCTTCAGTTCGAACGACGCCTCCATCCGCAGCGGCTCGGAGGTGTCGCACCCGGCCAACAGGACTCCGATCGAACCCGCGAGGGCCGGTGCGATGAATGGCGTTCGGATCAGGTGAAGCGATGTCAGAATTCGGCTCGGCACGGGGCCTCCAATGCTGGGGAGTCGGAACGCCGCGGCCCGAACAAGCGCCGCGCTGCAAACACACCTGCAGGCTCGCTCCCCGCCCTGAGCCCAGCGTGACCCGCGGCTGAAAGCGCCCTCACGCCAGCGACATTCCCGAGGCCGTCCGTGTACGATCGTCGGCCAATTGCCCGGCGGCAGGCCCAGCCTCCGCCGCGTGGAGATGCCCGTGACCGCCGCCAAGGCCAGCATCCGGAAAGTCCTCCCGCTCCTCGGCGCAGCCGGTCTCGTCGGCTGCATGGTCGGGCCGGACTACACAACCCCCACGGCTCCCCTCGCCGACCAGTGGATCGACGGCGCCTCGCCCTCCGCGACCAGCGCAGACGCCATCGACCCGCGCTGGTGGCTCGAGTTCAACGATCCCACGCTGACCGCCCTCATCGAGGAAGCCGCCGCGCAGAACCTCTCGCTGCTCGCCGCCGGCCTGCGCGTTCTGCAGGCCCGAGCCATCCGCGGCATCGCCGTCGGCGAGTTCTTCCCCCAGACCCAGCAGGCCTTCGGCGGCATCGAGACGAGCGCGTTCAGCGAGAACGGCCCGCTGAGCCAGGGCGACCGCTTCTACGCCGACGATGAGATCGGGCTGCAGGCCGCTTGGGAGCTGGATTTCTGGGGCAAGTTCCGACGCTCGATCGAGTCCGCCGACGCGGGCCTGCTCGCCACCGTCGCCGACTACGACGCCACCCTGGTCTCCCTCATCGCCGATGTCGCGGACTCCTACGTGCAGGTCCGCTCCTTCGACGAGCGGCTCCGGCTCGCCCGCGACAATGTGAACCTCCAGCGGAACACGCTCGAGCTGACCGAGGTGCGCCAGCGGGCGGGCGCCGTGTCCGATCTGGATGTCGCCACGGCCCGCGCCCTGCTGTCCAGCACCGAGGCGCTGATCCCGGACTTCGAGAACGGCCGCCGCAGGTCGCTCGTGTCTCTGGCGGTCCTGCTCGGTCGCCCGCCCTCGGAGCTGTCCGACCTTCTCCAGCTCGGCGAGCCTGTGCCCACGCCCCCGGCGAACATCTCCGTCGGGGTGCCCGCCGACCTGCTCCGCCGGCGGCCCGATGTCCGCGCCGCCGAGCGCGTCGCCGCCGCCGCGAGCGCGCAGATCGGCGTCGCCGTCGCGGACCTGTACCCCGCGATCAGCATCGCCGGCGCCACCGGCTTCGCCAGCAGCGATGTGAACGCCGGCGGACAGAGCGCCGACCTGGGCGACCTGTTCCAGCCCGAGTCCTTCCAGGGCTTTATCGGCCTGCGGGTGAACTGGCCCATCCTGAACTATGGCCGAATCGAGAACAACATCCGGGCGCGCGACGCCGAATACCAGCGCGCCATCGTGCAGTACCAGGACACCGTCCTCCGCGCCGCCGCCGATGTCGAGACGAGCCTCTCGAGCTTCCTCCGCAACCGCGAACGATCCAGCTTCCTCGCGGACGCCGTCGAGGCCCAGCAGCGCGCCGTCGAGATCTCGCTGATCCAGTACCGCAACGGCGCCATCGACTTCATCCGTGTCAACCAGGCGCAGACCGACCTGGTCCGACAGCAGGACGAATCCGTCGTGGCCAGGGCGAGAACCGCGACCGGCGCCATCGCGACCTACCGCGCCCTGGGCGGCGGCTGGCAGATCCGCGAGGGCAAGGAGTTCGTGCCCGCCGAGACGATCCAGGAGATGCGCGACCGCACCAACTGGGGCGACCTGCTCGCGCCCGACTACAGCGACGGCTCTGACCTGGGATTCGAACGACCCAAGGTCCCGACCTCCACGCCATGACCCCGCAGTGCCCACGATGATCGCAACTCCATCGCCATGCCCACGGAGAGCCGACCGATGAGACGGCGCGCGAACACCCGACGATCAACGACCAACCTCGCGCTGGGCGTGCTCGCGGCGCTCGCCGCGGCGGCGACGCCCGGCTGCGAGAAACCCGCCCCGAAGCCGGCGCCCACGCCGCCCGAGGTGGTGGTCGAACACCCGGTCCGACGGCCCGTCACCGAGTTCCTCGAGTACACCGGCAACATCGAGGCGTACGAGACCGTCGAGCTGCGGGCGCGTGTTCAGGGCTACCTCGAGAAGGTGCTGTTCAAGCCCGGCTCGGTCGTGGAGGAAGGCCAACTGCTCTTCGAGATCGAGAAGCGCCCCTACGCCGCGGCCGTCGAACAGGCGAAGGCCGAACTCTCCGCCGCCCGCGCGGCCCTCGCGGGCGCCGAGGCATCCGCGAAACTCGCCGATGAACTGGCCTCGCAGCGCGCGGGCCCCGAGATCGACCGCGTCATCAAGGCCGCGGACCGCGACGCCGCGGCGGCGGCCGTCGAGCAGGCCCAGGCGGCCCTCGAATCCGCGCAGATCAACCTCGACTACTGCGAGGTGCGCTCGCCGTTGACAGGTCGAATCACGAAGAACTATGTCGATGTCGGCAACCTGGTGGGCAGCGGCGAAGCGACCCTCCTGGCGATCGCCGTGGACTCCACCCCCGTCTATGTCTCGGTGGACGCCAGCGAGAATGACCTGCTGATGGTCCGTCGCCGCAACGCCGCTCTCGGCACGCCCGTGGAGCCCGGCCACCTGCCCGACGGCGAGAGCCGCCCGGTCCTGCTCGCGCCGGCCGACCGCGACAGCTTCGACATCCGCGGACAGATCGACTATGTCGATCCCGCGATCAATCCCGACACGGGCACGATCCGTGTACGGTCGATCTTCCCGAACGAGGACGGGTTCCTGCTCCCCGGCATGTTCGTCCGCATGCGCTTTCTCATGGGCGCGCCCGAATCGATCGTCATCCCGGAAAAGGCGCTGGGCCAGGATCAGCGCGGCTTCTATGTCTTCGTCGTCGGTCCGGACAATCTCGCCCAGCAGCGGCGCGTCACGCTCGGCCCCGCCGACGGCGTGGCCGAGCGAGTCATCGCGGAGGGCCTCACCATCGACGACCGCATCATCACCGAGGGCCTGTCGAAGGCGCGGCCGGGAATGCCCGTCGCCCCGATCGCCCCCAAGCCGAACGCCGATCGGCCGGCGCCCCAGGGACACTGACCAGACCGACGGGAGCGCCCCATGCTGACCCTCTTCTTCATCCGTCGGCCGATCGTCGCCTGCGTCATCTCGATCCTGATCGTCCTCCTGGGGCTGGTCTCCTACCTCAGCCTGCCGGTCGCGCAGAACCCCGACATCACGCCGCCGGTCATCAGCGTCAGGGCGGCTTATCCCGGCGCCAGCGCCTCCGTCGTCGCCGACACCGTCGCCGCGCCCATCGAGCAGCAGGTCAACGGCGTCGAGCGCATGCTCTACATGCAGAGCACCAGCGCCTCCGACGGCTCCTACGAGCTGTCCATCACCTTCGAGGTGGGCACCGACATCGACATCGCCACCGTCCTCGTGCAGAACCGCGTGAACGCGGCGATGCCGCAGCTGCCGGAGGAGGTCCAGCGCCAGGGCGTCCGGACCAACAAGAAGTCCTCGAACATCGTCTCGGTCGCCGCGCTGACCCCCGTCGATGAGCAGGCCGCCGCGCTCTACGACGACCTCTACATCTCCAACTACCTCATCATCAATGTCAACGACGAGGTCAAGCGCATCCGGGGCGTCGGCGACACCGGCATCTATCCCTCCAAGGACTACGGCATGCGGATCTGGCTGGATCCCGACAAGCTCAAGTCCCGGGACATGACCGTCACCGATGTCATCGCCGCGCTCCGAGAGCAGAATGTGCAGGTCGCCGCCGGCTCCATCGGCGAGCCCCCCGCCCTCCCCGGCCAGGCGTTCCAGTACACCATCAACACCCTCGGCCGACTCGAGGACGCCGAACAGTTCGAGAATGTGATCGTGAAGGTCGAGGACAAGCGCCTGACGCGCGTCCGCGACATCGGCCGCGTCGAGCTCGGCGCCAAGTCCTACGGCATCCTCGGGCGCACGAACGGCGTGCCGGGCGGCGTCATGGTCGTGTACCAGTCGCCCGACGGCAACGCCGTCGAGGTCGCGAAGGAGTTCCGCGAGCTCCTGGACCGCGAGCGCACGCGCCTGCCGCCAGGGCTGGACTTCCGCATCATCTACGACACCTCGGAGTTCGTGGTCTCCGCCATCGACGAGGTCTATCACACCCTCGCCGAGGCCGTCGTGCTGGTGCTGCTCGTGGTGCTCGTCTTCCTGGGCAGCTTCCGCTCGACCCTGATCCCGCTCGCCGCCGTGCCCGTCTCCATCATCGGCTCGTTCATCGTGCTGAAGATGCTCGGCTTCACGGTCAACCTGCCCGTGCTCTTCGGCGTCATTCTCGCCATCGGCATCGTCGTCGACGACGCCATCATCGTCGTCGAGAATGTCGAGCGCATCATGCAGGAAAGCCACCTGCCGCGCCGGCAGGCCACCGCCAAGGCCATGATCGAGGTCTTCGGCGCCATCATCGCCATCTCGATCGTCCTGATGGCGGTCTTCATCCCCACCGCCGCGCTGCCCGGCATCTCCGGATCCATCTACAGGCAGTTCGCCGTCACCATCGCCGTCAGCACCTTCTTCTCGGCCGTCTGCGCCGTGACGCTCAGCCCGGCGCTCGCCGGCGTCCTCATCAAGGAGCACAAGCCCGGCCAGAAGCCCAGCCGCTTCAACCGCGTCTTCAACGCCGTCATGAACGGCATGGCCGGCGGCTACGCCGCCATCGTCCGCGTCGCCATCCACCCCGCCGCCATCGTGTTTTCCCTCGTCGGCTTCGCCGCGTCGCTCGTGCTCGTCGGCTGGACCCTCACCAAGGTCCCCACAGGCTTTGTCCCCGACGAGGACAAGGGCCTGATCCTCACCGAGATCTGGATGCCCCCCTCGACATCGCAGCAGCGCACCGTGGAGGCCGTCCAGAAGGTCGAGGCGATCCTGGCCACCACCGAGGGCGTCGCCAACTTCACCGCGCTGCCCGGCCTCTCGCTCATCAACGGCAACGGCTCCAACTACGCCATCATCTTCAGCGGCCTCGAGGCCTGGGACGAACGCCTCCCCGACCACGACCTGGCCTCCATCCTCGCGTCCCTGCAGGCCCGAACGAGCCAGATCCCCGACGGGATCGTCTTCACCTACTACCTCCCGCCCATCGAAGGCCTCGGCAACGCCGCGGGCCTCGACCTGCGCATCCTCGATCGCGGCAACCTGGGCCGCGATGCGCTCCAGAACGGCGTGCAGGACCTGGCCGCAGCGGCCGCCGCCGACCCGCGCCTCGCCTCCATGGCCAGCGCCTACCGCGCCGGCGTGCCCCAGCTCTTCGCGAACATCGACCGCGAGAAGGTCAAGAAGCTCAACATCCCGCTGCAGGATGTCTTCAGCACGCTCAGCGCCTATCTCGGGTCCGCATATGTCAACGACTTCAACCGCTTCGGCCGCACCTGGCAGGTCAATGTCCAGGCCGAACCCCAGTTCCGCGCCAAGGTCGCCGATGTCGGCCGGCTCCAGGTCCGCAACGCCCAGGGCCAGATGATCCCCCTCGGATCGCTCCTCACCGTCGAGCCCTCCATCGGCGCCGACCGCGTGATCCGATACAACCTCTACCCCGCCGCCGCCGTGAACGGCTCCGGAGCGCGGGGCGTCAGCAGCGGCGACGCCATCGCGGCGACCGAGGAACTCGCAGCAGGAGTTCTGCCGCCGGGCCTTTCCTTCGAGTGGACGGCGATGTCCTACCAGGAGAAAGCCGTCGCCGGCCAGGCCGCCGCCGTCTTCGCCTTCGCGCTGCTCGCCGTCTACCTCATCCTCGCGGCGTTGTACGAGAACTGGCTCACCCCGCTCGCGGTCGTCCTCACCATCCCCCTGGCCGTGCTCGGCGCCATGCTCGGCCTCATGGCTCGCGGCATGGACAACAACATTTACACCCAGGTCGGCCTGGTGCTGCTCGTCGGCCTCGGCGCCAAGAACGCCATCCTCATCGTCGAGTTCGCGCGGATCGAACGGATGAACGGCCTGAGCATCCGGGAAGCCGCGATCAAGGCCTCACGACTCCGCCTCCGCCCCATCCTGATGACCGCCTTCGCGTTCATCGTCGGCGTGCTGCCGCTGGTGACCGCCACCGGCGCCGGCGCCGCGAGCCGACAGGCCCTGGGCACCTCCGTCTTCTTCGGCATGATCGGCAACACCATCCTCGGGCTCTTTTTCACGCCCGTGCTCTTCGTCGTCGTCACCGCCGTCTCCGAGAAGATCTTCGGCGTCCAGAAGGCCCCCGAGGCGCTCGACATCGAGGCGCTGACGAAGAAGGTCGAGCACAAGGCCGCCGGCGAAGCCTGACCAGACCCGACCGACCCGCTACTCGCTCTCCAGACGACGACGAGCCTCCGCCAGTTCGCGCGCCCGCGCCTCGGTCGCCTTCGGCGGCTTCAGATCCAGCGCGCTGATCGCCCCCGCGATTGTCGCCGACAGGATCGCCCTCGCCACCCACTTGCTGTCCGCGGGAACCACATGCCACGGCGCCCACTCGGTGCTCGTCGCGCTGATCGCCTCCTCGTACGCCGCGGCGTAGTCGTCCCACTTCGCCCGCGCGTCCAGGTCCCCCGAATCGAACTTCCAGTTCTTCGCCGGGTCGTCGAGCCGCTCGAGCAGTCGCTTCTTCTGCTCGTCCCTGCCCAGGTGCAGGAAGAACTTCAGGATCCTCGTCCCTGTCCGCGACAGGTGCCGCTCGAAGTTGTTGATGTCCTCGAACCGCCCCGCCCAGAACGCCGCCCCGCGCGGCCCGGGCGGCAGCTGCTGCCGATCCAGCAGTCCCGGATTCACCCGCACCACGATCACCTCCTCGTAGTGCGACCGGTTGAAGATCGTGATCTGCCCGCGCGCCGGCGCCGCCTTCATGCACCGCCAAAGGAACGAGTGGTCCAGTTCCTCCGCCGACGGCGCCTTGAACGCGTGCACCGAACAGCCCTGCGGGTTCACCCCGGACATCACATGCTTGATCGCCCCATCCTTGCCCGCGGCGTCCATCGCCTGCAGCACCACCAGCAACGACCACCGATCGTCCGCCCAGAGCGCCTCCTGGGCCTGCTGCAGCTCCTCCAGGCTCTTCGCCATGATCTCCTGCGCCCGACCCTTGAGTTCCTTCTTGCTCAGCTCCGCCAGCTCCGGCTCGTCCCGCCAGTCCGTCGGACGGCGATCCAGCCGCGCCTTGTCCCCCGGCTTCACGAGGATCTGGTCGAGCACCTTCGCACGGTCCATGGCCGCTCCTTTCCCGCCGTCAGAACGGCACCTTACCCGGCCGCCGGCGCCGGCCCAAAAAGAACGCCGCCCCGGCGAGGCCGGGGCGGCGACTTGATTCGGGAAGCAATCGAGGCGTTCAACAATTAGCGACGACGACGCAGGCCGGTGAGGCCAGCGAGGCCGAGCAGGGCGGCGGCGCCCGGAGCGGGAACCTCAGCGACGCCGATCATCAGGCTGCCGCTGTCCCAGATGCCGTCACGAACGCCGGCGGCGTCATCGAAGCTCTCGAAGAGCTCGATGCGCAGGATGCCGTTCGGGAGGACGATGTTCGGAATCGCGTTGTCGGTCAGGTCGATCTGGCCGCCGGAGGTCGCGCTGCCGGTGCCGGGGCCGTTCGTCGAGAGCGGACGCAGGAACAGGCCGGTCAGGTCCGGGGCGATGTTGTCATCGAAGTAGAAGCGCATCTCGGACTGCCAGGAGGCGCCCTCGGCCGTGCCGGTGACGTCCCAGCCGATGGAGGTCATGGTGACGGAGCTGCCGGCGTTGCCGAGCATCGCGCCGATGTCGATCAGGAGGACGGTGTTGCCGGCGGCGCTGAGGCCGTCGAAGCTCTCCAGGCCAGCGACGCTGACCGAGAAGACCGAGCCGGTCACGCCACGGGGGGCGCTGGTGTTGCCACCGGGGACCGCAACCTTGGTCAGGGTGGTGCCGCCGGTCGCCGAGATCGGCGAAGCGACCGCCGCACCGGCGGAGACCGTCAGAACGGCCGCGCTAAGCAGGAACTTCTTCATGTGTTCTTCTCTCCTAAAAGCACCTCGAAACACGCCGAGTGCGAATCGACCTACATCGGCCGGCTGCAAGAGCGACGCTTCCCAACGCTCCGAGACGGTCGGATCGCCGGGACTTCCCAATTTGCTGCTGGAGAGGGGGACGTGTTCCTCCCAGCCCGTCTGCGCCGACTGACAACAGTGCGGCGAATCAACCCGGAATGTACCGCGCTTCGGGTAGGACGCAATAGCGCAGACCAGCCCTCAGGACATTTTTTCCCCCTTCCCGCCCGATAAGCCGCGCCAGGGCCACGATTTCCGGCTCGGTCGGTTTATGATCGGATCGACCGTCTCAGGGGTGTCCCAACAAAAGCGACAATGCAGTCCAGTTTTTTGGACCCCCTCGCGCCGACTCGGGCCCCTTGTAGCCTTCCACCGTCATGGCAGCTCCCCTCCAAGCCGACCACGACGCCGCTCCCATCGAGCGCTGGTTCGCTTCGCGCGGCTGGACCCCGTTCATCTTCCAGCGCGAATGCTGGTGCGCCTACCTCGCCGGCGAGTCGGGCCTCCTGCACGCCCCCACCGGCACGGGCAAGACGCTCGCCGTCTGGCTCGGCCCGGTCATCGAATCACTCCATCACGCAGACACCCAGGCCGACGGTCCGCGCGTGCTCTGGCTCACGCCGCTGCGCGCCCTGGCCGGCGACACCGCCGACGCGCTGTCCGAGTCCCTTCGCGCCGTCGGCTCCGGCTGGACCGTCGAACTCCGCACGGGCGACTCGCCCTCCTCGCTCAAGGCCCGCCAGCGCGAGCGCCTCCCCAGCGCCCTGGTCACCACCCCCGAGAGCCTGACCATCCTCATGTCCTACCCCGGCTGGGCCGAGCGATTCCGCTCGCTCCGCTGCGCCGTCGTGGACGAGTGGCACGAACTCATCGGGACCAAGCGCGGCGTCCAGACGGAACTCGCCCTCGCCCGGCTCCGCGCCGCCTGCCCCCACCTCCGGACATGGGGTGTCTCGGCGACCCTCGGCAACCTGGACGAAGCCGCGGCCACACTGGTCGGTTCGGCCGCCCCCGCCGCCAGACTGATCAAGGGCGCCGAGTCGAAGAGGATCGAGATCCAGACCCTGCTCCCCGAGTCGATCGACCGATTCCCCTGGGCCGGGCACATCGGGGTCGCCCTCGCCGACCAGGTCCTCGCCGCCATCGACGCCGCCGGCGCCACACTCCTGTTCACCAACACCCGCTCGCAGGCGGAGATCTGGTTCCGCACCCTCCTGACCCGACGCCCCGACCTGCTCGGCAAGCTCGCCCTGCACCACGGCTCGCTCGACCGCGATATTCGGCTTGAGGTCGAGCGCCTGCTCCGCGCCGACCGGGCCAGCCGATCCGAACTTCGCTGCGTCGTCTGCACCTCCAGCCTGGACCTGGGCGTCGACTTCGCCCCGGTGGACCAGGTCATCCAGGTCGGCAGCCCCAAGGGCGTCGCCCGATTTGTCCAGCGCGCCGGGCGCAGCGGCCACCGCCCCGGCGCCCCGAGCCGCATCGTGTGCGTCCCGTCGCACGCCCTCGAGATCATCGAGTTCGCCGCGGCCCGAGACGCCATCTCGACCGGAGCGCTCGAGTCCCGTCCCCCGTTGCGCAAACCTTTAGATGTCCTCGCGCAGCACCTGGTCACCGCCGGCATGGGCGGTGGATTCGACGAGGCCGATCTGCTGGCCGAGGTCCGAACCACGCACGCCTTCGCCGATCTGACCGACGAGGAATGGGGCTGGGCGATGGACTTCGTCGGCCGGGGCGGCCCCGCGCTGACCGCCTATCCGCAGTACGCGCGCGTCGCCGCCGAGAACGGGCGCTGGACGGTCCGCGAGCGGCGCATCGCCACCCTGCACCGCATGGGCATCGGCACCATCGTCGGCGACGCCGCGGTGCGGGTGCAATACCAGAGCGGCCGCACGCTCGGGACCATCGAGGAATCCTTCATCTCCCGCCTCCGCACAGGAGACCGCTTCGTCTTCGCCGGGCAGACGCTCGAACTGCTCCGCCTCCGCGAGATGACCGCCTATGTCCGGCGCGCCACGAACCGACGCGGCGCCGTGCCCCGCTGGAACGGCGGCAAGATGCCGCTCTCCACGCAACTCGCCCACGCCGTCCGCTCGCGCCTCGACCTCGCCAACCAGGGCCTGTTCGACTCCCCGGAGATGCTCGCTGCCAAGCCCCTGCTCGACCTGCAGCGGGAGATGTCCGTCCTGCCAGGCCCCGACGATTTGCTCATCGAGACGCTCCGCACCGGCGACGGCCACCACGCCTTCCTGTTCCCCTTCGCCGGCCGCCTCGCCCACGAGGGGCTCGGCGCCGTCCTCGCGCTCCGCCTCACGCGCCTTCAGGCCACCAGCGTCCAGGCCGTCGCCAACGACTACGGCGTGGAACTCCTCGGCGCCGAGCCCTTCCACCTCGACGAGCCGGGCTGGCGCGCCCTCCTCACCACCGACCATCTCCTCGACGACCTGCTCGAGGCGCTGAACGCCACCGAACTCGCCCGACGCCAGTTCCGCGAAGTGGCCCGCGTCGCCGGGCTCACGCACCAGGGCTACCCGGGGCGTGTGAAGCCCACACGTCAGCTCCAGGCCTCCAGCGACATGTTCTTCGAGGTCTTCTCGCAGTTCGACCCCGGCAACCTGCTGCTGACCCAGGCCATGCGCGAGGTGCTCGACGCGCAGCTCGAGGTCCGCCGTCTTCGCGACGCCCTCGACGCGGCCGCCCGCGCACGCCTGGTCCTCGTTTGCCCCGCGGACCTCACGCCTCTGTCGTTCCCGCTCTGGGCCGAGAGCCTGCGCGCCACCAACGCCAGCAGCGAGTCGTGGGAGCAGAAGGTCCGCAAGATGGTCGTCCGGCTGGAGGCTCGCTCCGTCGCGCCGGCGCCGACCGCGAAGAGCCGGAGGCGCAGCCGTGCCCCCGTCGCTTGAGGTCCGCTGGCACGGGCAGGAGCTCCACCTGCTCGCCTCGCGCGCCCTCTGGTGGCCCTCGCGCCGCGCCCTCGTCGTCGCAGACCTGCACCTGGGCAAACCCGCCGCGTACCGCGCCCTGGGCGTGCCGGCGCCCGAGGCGGTCACCGAGGCCGATCTCGTGCGCCTGCAGGAGGCGATCAGGCATGTGGACGCCGAGCGCCTGATCATCCTGGGCGACCTCATCCACGCCGTGAGCGGACGAACCGACGCCACGATGGACGCCGTCGGCCGCTGGCGCCGCGCCCACCAGGCGCTCGAGATCCTCGTGGTGCGGGGCAATCACGACCGGCGCGCTGGCGATCCGCCCGCGGAGTGGCGTTGCGACTGCGTTGATGGACCATTCGCCGAGGGTGATCTCGACCTGGTCCACGAGCCCGACAGCGCCGCTGAGCGGCCGGCGCTCGCGGGCCACATCCACCCCGCCGTGGCAGGCGCCGCGCCCGTCGGCCCGTCCCGGCTCCGTGCGCCGTGCTTCTGGTTCGGCCCGATGGTGGCCGTGCTGCCGGCGTTCGGCGTGTTCACCGGCGCCCGCGCCGTTCGGCCCGCCCCGGGAGACCGCGTGTTCGCCGTGGGCGACGGCTCCATCGCCGAGGTCGCCTGCGCCGCGTCACTTCGACGACGCTGACGAGGCCTCGCGCAGCGCCCCCAGAAAGCCCGTGGCCCACTGGTGCACATCCGCGCCCAGCACGGCCGCCCGCAGCTGCCTCATCCGCTCGCGCGCCTCGTCCGCCGGCATCTCCAGCGCCCGCGCCATGTCGTCCGCCAGGCTCTCCGTGTCGTGCGGGTTGCAGATCACCGCGGCGCTCGCGATCGGGCTCTGCGGCCTGATCGACCCAAGAGACCAGCGCTTCATCGACACCGTCGAGGCCATCGACAAGAACCTGCGCACCGGATCGGTCGTCCGCCGTTACCTCTTCGACGACGGGCTGCCCGGGACCGAGGGCGGCTTCCACATCTGCACCGCCTGGCTGGTCGAGGCCCTCGCGCTCATCGGCGAACAGGCCCGCGCCGAAGCCCTCTTCGACGAGATGTGCGACCGCGCCGGCCCCACCGGCCTGCTGCCCGAGCAGTACTGCGAGCTCACCAACCGCTCCCTGGGCAACCACCCCAAGGCGTACTCGCACGCGGGCCTCATTCTCGCGGCGTTCCGGCTCGAGCGACTGCGCTGACGCAACACGCCGTTCGGGTCCACCGCACGCCGAGTGAAGGACCCAACGAGCCCTCTTCACAATCGCACAGCTCGGGCGCTCGACGCATGTTGCGCGCGTTGCGCCGTGTATGCGAGGAGGGCGCGCCCCACGACGGCGCCGCGCACTCTCATCATCAATTCACATGATCTGAACGGGACCCTCACACGCGCCGCTTACCTTGCGTTCCGCGATCTGGGCACGCCGCGTCGGCGACCCGCCCCGACTCGCACGCCCGCAGCAAGGAGCTCGCCCCACATGCCAAGGACCACGCGGCGCACCGCTTTCACCCTGATCGAGCTGCTCGTCGTCATCTCGATCATCGCGCTGCTCATCGGCATCCTGCTGCCGACCCTGGGCGGCGCCCGCAAGGAAGCCCAGGCCGCCCGCTGCGGCGCCTCCATCCGCAATGTCGGCGTCGCCGTCGCCGCGTGGACCTCCGAGCGCAATCAGTACCCGCCCTCCTATGTCTACGGCGCCAGCGAGACCGGCGGGGATTGGCGCCCCGAGGACCAGCAGGTCAGCAACCCCGAGCCCGGCAACGGCTATGTGCACTGGTCCTACGCGCTCTTCGCGGGCGATGTCCCCGAGGGCGCCTTCGAGTGCCCCAGCGTCCAGAACGGCGGCGCGCCGCGCACCAACCCCGGCGAGAACCGCGACGACTGGGAGATCGACCAGCGCAACGACCTGAGCCAGGGCCCCGGCTCGGTCTTCCCCATGGACCGTCAGGCCGCCCGCGTCGCCTTCTCCGGCAACGCCGCGATCTTCCCCCGCAACAAGTTCTACGACGATGGATCCCCCCGGCGCAATGTCCTCGTCAACGACGCGGTCCTGGACCGCCCCGCGGACACCATCCTCGCGACCGAGTTCCTCGAGGGTCGCAACTGGGACTCCCTCCGCACGCCCGACGGCGTCATCAAGAGCCATCGCCCGATCACGCCCTTCATCGGCATCTCCTCCGGCGCCGATGTCTACAACGAGCCCACCTTCGGCGGGTCCGCGCGGTTCATCTACCCGGCCGTCTCCATGATCCTCCCGAACAGCGCGCTCGGCGAAAACCTCCTCGATCACACCACCTCCGACACCATCCTCAACGCCGTGGGCCGTCATCATGGCGGCGGCGACAAGGACTTCGGCGGCCCCGTCAACCATGTCTTCGCCGACGGCCATGTCGCTCGACTGACCATCGCCGAGACCGTCCGCCAGCGCCTCTGGGGCGACCGCTTCTACTCCATGAACGGCAACAACCGCGTCAACATCGAGCTCGACCTCGACAACCCCAGCTCGGCCGCCAACTGACATCCCCCCGCGGCGAAGGACTCGCCGTGATCGCTTGAGAACCGACAACCCGGGCGCCGCAGACGGAATGGAGTTCCCTCCACTCGGCGCAGCTCAGCGGACGCCCCGACGCGTCCGTGCGCGGTGATCGCGTCGTCATCGGGCCGACTCCCCGTCGCCCGTCAGGTGGTTCGCGGCGGGCCGGAGCGTCCGGCCCCGCCGAGATTCGTCCCCCGAGAACAAAGGAAGAGAGAATCCACATGAAGAACAACCGTCTGCTCGGTCTCGTCGCGGCTGCGGGCGCGGCGCTCGGCGTCCAGTCCGCCGCCAGCGCCCAGCCCTATGTCGTCAACATCTCCGGCGCCACCCTGCTGCGCAACCTGCTCATCGCCCCCGCCGGCACCAACGACTTCGTCGATGTCGACAACGACGGCCTCTCCACCCCCCTGCCCGACCAGCTCGCCCCGTACGACGTCACCGCGCCGTTCAACACGAACCAGTGGTTCCAGGTGCAGTACCGCGGCGTCGGCTCGGTCAACGGCCTGCAGGAGCTGATCGACTTCGGCCAGACCTTCGCCGTCGGCGCCAACGGCGTCGAGATCACCGCCACCAACGCCGCCGAGGGCGCGTGGAACAACCGCACGCAGTATGTCATCCCCGGCGGCGGCCCCACCGGCGACGCGAACAACAACAACCCCGGCGCCGCGCCCATCCGTTCGCTCACCGACGGATCCTTCCTGGCCACCACCAGCAGCGGCCCCGGCACGGGCATCCTGATCGACATCGCCGTCCTGGATGTCCCCGTCGCCTGGGGCGTCTTCTACGCCGGCGACGCCAATCCCAAGGCCAAGCCCGGCGAGGCAGGCTACGGCAACAGCGGGATCGTCTCCGTCAACCGGGACGGCACGCCCACCAATCCGCCGTTCAACCAGAACCTCGCCGACCTGATGGGCCTCAACACCAACACCGGCGCCCCCGACAACAACACCATCTTCGACCGCCAGATCGCCCTCGCGCCCGTCGCCGCCATGGTCAGCCACGGCGTCGGCTACCGAGAGATGAAGGCCAGCGACCTCAAGTGGCTCCAGCTCACCGGCCGCCTCTCGACCGGCGAGAACCTGATGGCCGTCACGCGCGACTCCGGCTCCGGCACCCGCAACGCCTTCCAGAACTCGCTCTGCCTCGACCCTTCCTGGGGCGCCGGCGAGAACATCGGCCAGCAGTCCAACTCCTCCTCGCAGGACATCCTCGGCCCCAACTACTCCCCCTCCAACAAGGGCGGCTCCAGCCGCGTCGAGGCCACCGTCATCAACACCCGCCTGGCCATCGGCCACACCGGCGCCGAGCGCGGCGTGACCGGCTCGGGCGCGTGGCTCTCCCTCGACCGCGCCGAGGTCCTGGGCGTCATCAACGACCTCAACGGCGGCACGATCGCCGCTCGACCCACCGCGAACAATGTCCTCGACAACGGCGTGAACGGCTACCGCATCGCCGGCCCCGCCTCCTTCGCCTATCTCGGCGATCCCTTCGCGGAGCCCGCCTCCAACTTCGGCGATGACAACGGCAACCCCCTCATGGCCAACGCCGAGGCCGCCGCCTACCTCCTGAACATCTACCGCTCCATCAGCGCCTTCAAGGCCGTCCCCGACGACGTCGCCAACCTCGGCTCCCCCGGCGAGTACCTCGCCTCGCAGTACATCCTCACCACCGGCACCGACTTCGTGCAGGACACGAACTGCCCCTGCGAGTGGATCCAGAACCCCAACTTCAACCAGAGCGTGCAGGACATCGTCCGCAGCGTGAGCGTGCTCAACAACACGAACCTCATCGCCTACGACGCCAACGCCAACGGCCTGGTCCCCACCCGCACCAACCTCACACTCCCTGCGACCTACTCCGACGGCGTCTCCAACGAGGGCCGCTTCGTGATGCAGAACGGCGCCTTCCTCAGCTACGGCACCGCGCTCACCGCCCGCAACCGCGTCTCCGGCGACTTCAACGGCGACGGCGTCCGCAGCGAGGCCGACACCGCCGACCTGGTCGCCGCCTGGATGTTCCGCAACGGCCAGATCCCCTCCTGGCGCGCCGGCGAGGCCGTCTCCATCGAGATCATCGGCGACTTCAACGGCGACGGCAGCTTCACCACCGCCGATGTCCGCTACTGGGCCGACGGCCTGGTCCTGACCGGCGGCGCCGCGGGCGGCGCGGCCAATGTCCGCCCCGTCGGCACGCTCGACCGCGCCAAGGGCTTCCGCCTCGTCGACGAGGCCTTCATGGGCAACTTCTTCGGCACCACCCTCGCCACCGGCGCCTCCTACGAGAACGGCGACTCCCTCGCCGATGTCGCCGGCGCCGCCACCTTCCACACCAAGGGCTTCCAGCCCATCGGCCACGACGGCACGGTGGACGCCTACGACATCGACTATGTGTGCGTGAACTTCGGTGATTGGTCCGTCCAGGCCGACGCCGCTCGCATGGACCTCTCCGCGGACATGAACGGCGACCTCGTCGTGGACATGGACGACATCCGCGTCGTCGTCGAGGAGGTCCTCGAGACGCAGATCGGCGATGTGAACCTCGACGGCGTGGTGGACGAGGCCGACGCCTCCATCATCACCGGCAACATGAACACCGCTGGCGGCTGGGCCCGGGGCGATGTGAACTGCGACGGCATGGTGGACGACGCCGATCTGGCGATCGTCAACGCCTTCCTCTGCCCCTTCGACCTCAGCGGCAACGATGTGGTGGACTTCGCCGACCTCAACATCCTGCTCGGCGTCTACAACCAGGCCGGCGCCAACCTCCCCGGCGACTTCGACGGCGACGGCGATGTGGACTTCGCCGACCTCAACGCCCTGCTCAGCGTCTACAACACCCCCTGCTGATCAGGCCCCGATCCTGACCATCTCCGCACTCATCTGACCGGGTGAGCGCCGCACGCCCCCCGCCCCTCGGCGGGGGGTCTTTCATGCGCCGCACCCGCCCCCGACCGCATGGATTCGCCCTTTTCCCCCGCCCCCTCCCGCCACCGGCCCGCACGGGGAAAGAACCCCGGCGCCAGCCCGCGTTCGAACGCCCGCCCTTCGCGTCGGTTATCATATTGGATCGGCGGGTCGGTCCTCGTATGGGTCGGCGTCGCCCGTGAGAGCGGTGGACCTATGTACCTCTCCAGGCCCGTCGCCCGGAGACCCCGCCTCTCAAAGGAGTCTCGGTTGGATCCGGAGAGCACCCCGACCCTCAGCACCATGGTCCTCGAGTCCGATCTCATCGGGCATGACGATGCCTCGCGCTCTTTCCGCACACCCGTCCGCGTCGATGAACTCGGCGACGCGCGGGGCGAGCCCGTGGTCTTCCTCCACGGCCTCCTCGGTCAGAACGAGCACTGGTTCCCCGTCGCCCGTCGGCTCTCCGACCGCTGCCGCTGCCTGATGTTCGAGCTGCCCCTCCTCCAGCTCCGCGGCGCCGCGTGCAGCGTGGACGGCGTCACCAATCTCACCATCTCCGTTCTCGAAGCCATCGTCGGCTCCCCGGCGATCCTTGTCGGCAACTCCCTGGGCGGCCATGTCGCCCAGAAGATCGCCATGCAGCGCCCCGACCTCTGCCGCGCCATCGTGCTCGCCGGCTCCTCCGGCCTTTTCGAGCGCACGCTGGAGAAGGGCGTCGAGCACCGGCCCAGCCGCGAGTGGATCGAGCGCAAGATCAAGGACCTCTTCTACGACGAGGCCAACATCCCCGAAGGCTGCGTCGACCGCGCCTACGCGGAGCTGTCCGACCGCCGCGCCGCCCGCGCCATCGTCAAGCTCGGTCGCAGCGCGAAGTCCGATCACCTCGGCTCCAAGCTCAGCGGCGTGCGCCAGCCCGTGCTGCTGCTCTGGGGCAGGCAGGACAATGTCACGCCGCCCAGCGTCGCCGACGAGTTCCACGAGCTCCTCCCCGACTCCCGCCTTGTCTGGCTCGATCACTGCGGGCACACCCCCATGCTCGATCAGCCCGAACGCTTCGCTCAGTCCGTCCGCGACTTCCTGAGCGAGCTGGCCTTCCGCTATCCCGCGGCCCGCGTCGCGGACGAGATCGAGGCGTCGGAGGAATCCTGACATGACGCCGCCGCCCGTCCCCGGGCGATGGACCGGCCTCGTCGGCCTCGGCCTCGGCGCCGCGCTTTCGCGCCGCGTCGCACGCCTGTCCGACGAGTCCTACTGGGCCCGCCACACCGGCGACCTCCAGCGCCGCCAGCTCCGCATGCTCGTCCGCCGCGCGCAGGACACCGCCTTCGGCCGCGAACACGGCTTCGCAGACCTCGCGCGACTCCGCGGCGACGACCTGCTCCGCGCCTACCGCGCGCAGGTCCCCATCCGCGAGTACCTCCAGTACGCGCCCTACATCACGCGCATGCGCGACCACGCCGAACCCGATGTCTGCTGGCCCGGCGTCGTCCTGGACTGGGCCCAGACCAGCGGCACCACCGCGGGCGACAAGTTCATGCCCGTCTCGCAAGACCTGCTCCGCCACAACTTCCGCGCCTCGATGGACATCTTCGCCCACGCCCGACGCATGGGCGTCGATCTTCGCCGCCTCTTCGCCGGACGCATCCTCTTCCTGGGCGGCTCCACCGACCTGGCCGTCAATGAGCACGGCGTCCGCACCGGCGACCTCTCCGGCCTGGTGACGCCGATGATCCGCTGGCCGCTCTCGGAGGTCTATCTCCCCGGCAAACGCATCGCCCTGATGAGCGACTGGAAGTCGAAGATCGACGCCATGGCCCGCGCCTGCCTCCACGAGGATGTCCGCGCCGTCAGCGGCATGGCGTCGTGGGGGCTGGTGCTCTTCACGCGCGTCCTCGAACTCGCCCGCGAGGAAGGCCGCGACGCCCGCTGCCTGCGCGATCTCTGGCCCAACCTCGACCTCTTCATCCACGGCGGCGTGAACTACGCCCCCTTCCGCCCGCGCGTCGCCGAGGCCTGGTCCGGCGCCGACGAGGACCTTCCCCACCGTCTCGAGGTCTACCCCGCCAGCGAGGCCTTCGTCGCCATGCAGGACACGGCGGGCGACCCCGGGCTGCGCCTCTGCGCCGATCACGGCGTCTTCTTCGAATTCGTGCCCGTCGAGCAGATCCACCGCGCCAGCCCGACCGCCCTCGCCGCCGATCAGGTCGAGCCCGGCCGGCGCTATGTCGTCGTCCTCTCCACGCCCGCGGGCCTGTTCCGCTACATCCTTGGGGATGTTGTTGAGTTCGACGCCGCCCCGCCGCACGGCCCTGCGAGACTCCGCATCGTCGGCCGGCACAAGCACTTCATCAACGCCTTCGGCGAGAACCTCATCGTCGAGCACATCGAGCGCGCCGTCGCCAGCGCCGCCGCCGACCTCGACCTGCGCGTCGGGGAGTTCACCGCCGCCCCCGTCTACCCCAACCCCTCCCAGGGCGTGCGCGCCGGGCTGCAGCTGGCCATCGAGATCGAGGGCCACGCCCCCGCCGACATGCTCGACCGCTTCCGCGCCGCCTTCGACGACTCGCTCAAGCGCCAGAATGTGGACTACACCACCAAACGAGGCGGCGACCTGGGCATGGCGCCCCCCACCGTCACGCCGCTGTCCCCCGGCTCCTTCCACGCCTGGATGGAGCAGCGGGGCAAGCTCGGCGGACAGCACAAGTGCCCCCGTTGCGCCAACCACCGCGACATCATCGACGCCGTGCTGAACGCCCCCCAACCGGTCTCCTGACAGCCGGAGCCGGGAACGATACCCTTACACGCGGCGCCCGCCGGCCCGATTCCCAAGAACTGCCCATGACCCCGACGACCGCATCGTCCACCGCCGCGCCGGCCCCCACCAGCGCCCATCACGCCGATCCCACCGCCGCCGCCGCGGTGGGCGCGCTCCGGCAATGCGCCGAGTTCATCGCGCGCCTGCCCCGCGCCGCGTACACCTCGCCCTCCGCCGCCGTCGCCGGATCGACTATCGGCCAGCATGTCCGCCACGCCCTCGATCACTTTGCCGCCGCGGCGAGCGCCATCGACGGCGCCGTCATCGCCTACGACCACCGCGAGCGCGACACCCCGATCGAGCACGACCCCGCCGCCGCCCTCGCGAAGATGACCGCCCTTGAGAAGGCCGTCGCCCAGGTGGACGCCGCCGCCGGCGCAGCCCCCGTCCGCATCCGGGTCATGCTCTCGGGCGCCGGAGACGAAGCCACACTCTCCTCCACCCTGGCGCGCGAGCTGGCCTTCGCCACGCACCACGCCATCCACCACCACGCCATGATCGCCACGATCGCCCGGGAGCAGGGACTCGAGCCTCCCCAGGGCTTCGGCCGGGCGCCGTCCACACTGCACCACGAGGCCCCCGCCACGCGCTGACCGCCGCCTCGCGACCATGTGCACCCTGACCATCATCCCGATCGACGCCCCCTCGGGCTTCCGGCTCGTCACCAACCGCGACGAGCAGCGCGACCGCCCCAACGCCACGCCTCCCCGCCGGCACGAGATCTGCGGCCGGCAGTGGATCTGGCCGGAGGACGGCCTCGCCGGCGGCGCCTGGGTCGGCGCCTCCGAGAGCGGCCTGGCCCTCTCGATCCTCAACCTGAATCTCACGCCCGGCGCCGCGCTCCCCCCGCGCGATCGACTGACCTCGCGCGGGCACCTCATCCCCTCGCTCGCCCGCTGCGCCGGCGCCGACGAGGCGCTCGAGGCGCTGAGCGCGATGGCGCTCGACAACTTCGCGCCGTTCCGCCTCGTCGCCGCGGACTTCGCTCGCGTCGGCGTCGCCCGCTGGGACCGCGAGCGCCTGACCATCGACCGGCTCCCCATGGCGCCGGTGTGCCTGGTCTCCTCCGGCCTGGGCGACGCGAAGGTCGCCCCGCGCCTGGCGCTGTTCGATGAGTTCATTTCGACCTACGGCCCGACGCGCCGCATGCAGGACGCCTATCACCGGCACTTCTGGCCGGCGCGCGCCGACATCAGCGTCATGATGAGCCGGCGCGACGCCCGCACCGTCTCCACCACCGCCGTCGAGGTCGTCCGCGCCGAGGGCGGCGTCACCGTCGACATGCGCTACACCGCCGACCACGAGTCGGTCCTGTGCCGCATCCCCGCTTCGGCGCGCCCCGTCGTCGAGATCGCCCCGCGCAAGACAGCCGCCGCCGGGCCCGTCAGATGATCCGGCGGTTCTTCCGGCGCAACGACGGCTCCCTGCGCCGCTGGCGTGTGGCCCTCGCGATCTGGCTGGGCCTGCTCCTGCTCTCCAACGCGGTGCAGCCCTTCGTGCATGTGGTCCCGCCGCTGCACCCCCCGGGGTCTGTGCGCGTCGCCGTTGATCTGCCCGCCGCCAGCGACACCGGCATGACCGACGGCCCCGCCGTCCGCACTTCCTACCTGGACTGGGCCCCGGCGCCGGGCTCGCCTCCCCGCCCGCCGATCATTCTTCTGCACGGCTGCCCCGGGCAGGGCTCGGACTTTTCCCGCATGGCGCCGCTGCTCGCCGCCGACGGATACCGCGTCATCGCGCCGGATCTGCACGGCTTCGGCGCCAGCGAGAGCCCGTCCGACTACTCCATCGCCGCCGACGCCCGCACCGTCCTCGCCCTCATGGACGAGTTGCACATCGACCGCGCCCACATCCTGGGCTGGTCCCTCGGCGGCGGCGCCGCGATCTGGGCCGCGCACCTCGAGCCCGATCGCATCGCCTCGCTCACGCTCATGGCCTCCATCGGCGCCCAGGAGGCCGAGGGCTCCGGTTCCTACCGCTTCGAGCACGCCAAGTACGCCCTTGGCTATGTCGGCCTGGTCCTGCTGCCCGAGGTCATCCCGCACTTCGGGCTGCTGGGCGACCGCTCGTTCCGCCTCGCCACCGTGCGCGCGTTCTGGGACACCGATCAGCGCCCCCTCAAGCACATGATGAAGGAGCTCACGGTCCCCGCGCTCATCATCCACGGGCGCGACGACTTCCTCATCGCCGCCTGGTGCGCGGAGCTCTCGCATCGAACGATCCCCGGCAGCCGCCTGGTGATGCTCGAGGCCAGCCACTTCCTGCCCTTCCTGCAGCCCGAGGAAACCGCCGGCCACCTGCTCGCCTTCCTCGCCCTCCACGACGAGCCCGGCGTCGCCCCGCTGCCCGGCGAGGCCGACTTCGCGCCCCGCGCCGACATCTCCGAGTCCGACCTCGGGCCCTTCGAGATCGAGCGCGGCGCCAACTGGTGGCTCATCGTCCTGCTCATCATCGTCGCCACCTTCATCAGCGAGGACGCCACCGTCATCGCCGTCGGCCTGGCCATCGCCCACCAGCGCATCGACCTGGGCGTCGGCCTGCTCGGCTGCTTCCTGGGCATCGCCGTCGGCGACGGCGGGCTCTACCTCATCGGACGCGTCTTCGGCCGGCGCATCCTCCGCTGGCCGTTCATCCGCGCGTGGATCTCCGAGGCCTCGCTCGACCGCTGGGGCCGCTGGTTCGACCGCCACACCATCAAAGCCGTCTTCCTCGCCCGCGCCATCCCCGGCACACGCCTGCCGACCTACATCGCCGCGGGCCTGCTCACGCGCAAGTCGCACCACTTCCTGATCTGGGCCGCGATCGCCGCGTTCCTCTGGACGCCCGTGGTCCTCCTGCTCGCGGTGTTGCTCGGCCCCACCGTGCTCGAGGCGCTGATGAGCGTCTTCGCCGGCCCCGTCGCCGTGGTCATCGCCATCGTCACGGTGCTGATCATCCTGCGCGTCTTCACCTACGCCTTCACCTGGGAGGGCCGTCGCCGCCTCTGGTGCGACATCCTTCTGCCCTTCCGGCCCGAGTTCTGGTCCGCGTGGTTCTTCTACCTGCCGATGACGCCCTACTTCATCTGGCTGGCGCTCCGCCACCGCCCCATGACCTTCACCTGCGCCAACCCCGGCATCCCCCACGGCGGCGGCGTCGTCGGCGAATCCCGCATCTACATCCTCGACCGCCTGCACGGCGCCGACGAGTGGATCGTCCCCACCGCCTTCATCGACATCGGCCCCTCGCCCGAGGCCCGCGCCGAGAAGGTCATCGCCCTCATCCGCGACGAGCCCCGCTTCAACGGCTACCCCGTCATCCTCAAGCCCGACGCCGGCCAGCGCGGGCACGGCCTGCGCCTGGCCCGCAGCGACGACGATGTTCGGTCCTACTTCCTCGAGATGACCCGCGCCGCCCTGCTCCAGCGCTACCACCCCGGCCCCGAAGAAGCCGGCATCCTCTGGGCGCGCGTCCCCGGCGAGAAGAACGGCTTCATCTTCAGCGTCACCCGCAAGGTCTTCCCCGTCATCACCGGCGACGGCAAGAACTCGCTCGAGCGCCTCATCTGGATGCACCCCCGCTTCCGCATGCAGGCCGACACCTTCCTCAAGCGCCACGACGCCGAGCGCGACCGCGTGCTCGCCGCCGGTGAGACCATGCGCCTGGCCATCGCCGGCAACCACTGCCAGGGCACGATGTTCCTCGACGGCGCCGACCTGATCACCCCCGCGCTCACCGCCCGATTCGACCAGATCGCCCGCTCGTTCGAGGACGAGGGATTCGATTTCGGCCGCTTCGACATTCGCTATGTCTCCGACGACGCCCTCCGCCGGGGCGAAGACTTCGCCATCGTCGAACTCAACGGCGCCATGAGCGAGTCCACCAACATGTACGACCCCCAGAAATCCACCTGGTGGACCTACAGCTTCCTCGCCCGCCACTGGCGGCTCCTGGTGCGGATCGGCGCCGCTCGCCGAAGCCAGGGCGTCAAGCCCATGCCCCTCCGCGACCTCATCCTGGCCGCCCGCGACCACTACCGCGGACGCCCCGGCTCCGAAGTCTCGGACTGACCCGCATTGACTCCGGCGCGCGGCCCCCGAACCATCCCGACGAGACCCGGCGCCAATTCCCGGGGTGGAGGTCCTCCCATGGCGGTCCACATGGAGCTCTCGCGCATCTTCATCCGCGAGCTCAACGACTACCAGCTCATCGAACTCCGCGAGGTCGAGGGCGACCGCTCGTTCCCCATCCTCATCGGCCTGCCCGAGGCCCAGGCCATCGAGCGCCGCCTCAAGGGCGTCGAGATCAAGCGACCCCAGACCCACGAACTGCTCGCCACCGTCATCGAGACGCTCGGCGGCGAACTCGAGTCCATCTCCATCAACGACCTCGCCGACCACACCTTCTTCGCCACCATCAACATCCGCAAGGACGGCGAGATCCTCCGCGTCGATTCGCGCCCCAGCGACGCGATCGCCCTGGGCGTGGCCGGCGGCGTCCCCATCTTCGTCGAGGAGCATGTCCTCGAGTCCGCGCAGAACGACGCCCCCTCATGATCCCATGACCGCATCACCCGCCGATATCGGCCTCCACGCCGCCCTGCTCACCGCCGACCTCCCCGGCGTCGGCGGCGCCATCAAGCAGCGCCCCGAGGACTTCCTCGTCGACGAGCAGCCCCAGTACGAGCCCTGCGGCGAGGGCGAGCACATCTATCTCCTCGTCCAGAAGCGCGGCCTCACCACCGCGCAGGCCGTCGCCACCATCGCCCGCCACTTCGGCGTCCGACCCGGCGATGTCGGCTACGCCGGCCTCAAGGACAAGCACGCCGTCACCCGCCAGGTCCTGTCCGTCCACACCCCCGGCCGCAAGCCCGAAGACTTCCCCGAACTCATCAACGACCGAGTCCAGATCCTCTGGACCGACCTCCACACCAACAAGCTCCGCCCCGGCCACCTGCGCGGCAACCGCTTCTCCATCCGCATCCGGGGGCATGGCGTCGACGCCAGCCGGGCGATCGCCGCGAAGCGCATCCTCGACCGCCTCGAAGCCCGCGGCGTGCCGAACCTCGCCGGCGAGCAGCGCTTCGGCTCCCGCGCCAACAACCACACGCTCGGCCGGCTCGACCTGCTCGGCGAAGAAAAAGCGCTGCTCGACGAACTCCTGGGCCCCGACGACGAATATCCTCGCAACATGCCCGAGGCGCGCGAGGCGTACGCTCGCTCCGACTACGCCTCCGCCCTCGCGCACTGCCCCCCCACCGCCCGCGCCGAACGCGCCGTGCTGCGGGCCCTGGCCAACGGCGCCGAACCCGCCCAGGCCGTCCGCGCCGTGGACGACACCCAGCGCCGCTTCTGGATCACCGCGTTCCAGTCCGCCGTCTTCAACCAGGTCCTCGCCGGACGCATCGAGGCCGGCAGCTTCGACAAGCTCCTGCCCGGCGACCTGGCGCAGAAGCGCCACAACGGCGCCGTCTTCGCCGTCGATCCGACCGTTCTGGCCGACCCCGGCACGCCCGAGCGCCTGCGCAGTTTCGACATCGGCCCCTCCGGCCCTCTCTGGGGCCCCAAGATGATGCGCGCCGCCGGCGTCGTTGACGAGCTGGAGGCCGCGGCGCTCGAGCAGACCGGCGTGACCCTCGCCGACATGGAGGCCTTCGCCCAGCGCAGCCGCCAGCAGATCACCGGCGCCCGCCGCCCGCTGCGTGTGCCCCTGATCGACCCCGAGGTCGAGGGCGGCGTGGACGAGCACGGCCACTACATCCGCTGCGCGTTCGAACTGCCCGCCGGCGCCTTCGCCACGATCGTGATGCGCGAGGTCATGAAGACAGCAGACGACGCCCTGGACGAAGACCCCGCGACGGTCAGTGAATGACCAGGCTGCGGTTGAGCCGCCCCGTGCCGCCGACCTCGATCAGCCCCACGCGGATCTTCTTGCCCATCAGCTTCTCGGCGCCGCCGGGGAACACGAACCGGCGCACCGCCGACTCGCCCGGACCCAGGTTGCTCACCGGCGCCTGCTCGCGCGGGTAGCCCGGCGCCATGGTGAACGCCTGCAGCGTCACCGACTCCGTGCCGTTGTTGGTGATCGACAGCGTCACCGCCATGTCCACCAGCCGCCCCTGCGCATCGGGCAGGAAGCTGAAGCTCGGCGTGACATCCGTCTCCATCAGCCCCAGCTCGATCGGCGCCGTGGCCCGGACGCGCGGGTACTTGCGGTCGGCCAGCACCTCCGCGTCGATGACCAGCCGCTTCATGCCCGCCTCTTCACCAAGGCCGAAGCTCACATCCACCGGCAGGCGCAGCGTCTGATTCGCCGGGATGTCGAACGCCACCACCCGCGGCTCGATCTTCCACGACGACGGCTCCGCCACCCGCAGCACGCCGCTGATCGGCATCGGCCAGGGGTTCTTCAGCTCCAGCTCCACCCGGTGCAGCCGCGCCTCGGCCGGCAGGAACGCCGGCTGCACGCTGAAGCCCGCGCGGAACAACGCCAGCGGCACATCGATCCCCTCCACGAAGATCGGCGTGGAGTCAAACTGCACCCGGTGCAGCCCGTCCACCACCGGCGCGGGCGAAGCGTTCCCGAAGGCGTCCACGATCGTCACCGGCGTCTCCGCCAGGCGCGTCTCGATCACCGCGTCCTCGGGGTCCGCCCAGTCGCGCCAGCCCACCAGCGCCCCGCCGCGCGGCCCATCCAGGATCAGGCACCGCGCGCCCTCCGCGACCGGCAGCTCCCCCACCACGCGCCGACCGCCCAGGCGCTGGGCGATCTGCCGCCACACCGCGAAGGTCGGCTCCGGCTGCTCCCGACCCAATGAGCCCGAGCCCACCGACCACGGGCGCTCGATCGCCAGGCGAGGCGCCCCCGCCGCCCACGCCATCACCGCGCGCTTCATCAGCTCCACCGCCGCGTCGTGACGGTCCGGGCCCGTCGCCGGGTCCAGCGTCAGCGTCACCTCCGCCCGCCCGCGCCAGTGTTCGGCGTACGCCTCGATCGCGTCCAGCGGCGTCCCCGCCGGCAGCGTCACCGTCAGGCGCTGACCGCTGGGCAGCCGATCGTCCACGGCCTGCTCGAGACTCCACGGCAGCGTGATCTCAGGCCGCGGCACCAGCCGCGCGAACATCGCCTCCACCGTGCGCACCTCCTCCGCCAGCTCCGGCCGCCAGAACGCCTCGTTGTCGCCGGTGCGCCCCAGCTGCCAGCGCCGGATGCGCTGGCCGAACTTGCTCAGCATCGCGCCCAGGTACTGCTCGCTCGGCGGCGGCGCGTTGCCGACGCTCTCGCTCGAGGGCGCCAGCAGCGCGCCGATGACATTGTCCGGCTCCAGCCCCAGGAGGCGCGTCAGCTCGATCGGCGTCCGCCCCAGCGAGAACCCGATCGTCATGTGCAGGTCCGCCAGACGGCGCACGAGCGTATCCAGCGTCGCCACCATCTCCGGCAGGCCCTGGCGCGTCACGCCCGTCTCCCACACCGAGATCTGCACCGCCCCCGAGCCCGTCGCGCTCGCCAGCTCCGGCAGGTTCGACAGCTCGCTCGGCGCCAGCCCCTCCACCAGCACCGCGAAACGATCCGCCTCCTCGCTCGGCTCGCCCTCCGGCAGCCACACGAAGCTCGCCTCCTCCGTCGCCACCACCTCGCCGTCGCTGAGCGTCTCCAGACGCACCCGCCGCCAGCCGTAGCCGTCGATCTGCGGCGTCCAGTCCGTCTGCCCTCCGCCGACCGACAGCATGAACTCCTGCATCGCCTCCACTTCGCCGCGCAGGTTCAGGACGGTCGCCCGCGCCCGCAGGCGCTCGCCCGTCAGGTCCCGCAGCACGATGCGGATCACCGGCCGGTTGGGCCCGATCGTGATGTTTGTCGACCCGCGCGTCCCCAGCTCGACGCGCGGCGTCTGCAGCACGACCACATCGTCGAACCACGCGCCGCCCGAGACATCTTCCAGCCACACCTGATGACTCGCAGCGAGGCCTACCTCGTCGTCGTCCGCCGACCAGCCCGTGTGCGACGCGATCTGCGAAGCCTGGTCGCGCGGCTGCAACAGCTCCAGGTCGATCTGGATCCACGCCGCGTCGCGATGCTCGCCGCGCAGCTCCACTTCCAGCGTCTGCCAGGCGCCGCCGGTGCTCGCCAGCCGACTCTCCGCCTCGGACGCCGGCAGCGGCTGGCCCATGGAGTTCAGGTACCGCGCCGAGATCCGCGCCCGCGCGTGGCTCACGCCGTCGGTCCGGACCCTGCCCACGATCCGGTAGTCCGCCCCGGGGATCGCCGGCAGCACGCCCGACGACAGCCGCAGCGACACGCTCCCGCCCTGGGTCGGCAGCAGCACCGAGTGCTCCCCGCTCACCTTCTGCGAGGTGTCGAACGCCGCCTTGTTCCACGCCGGGAAGCCCGGGCGGTCGCGGTCCGGCGGCGCATCCTGCGCCCGGATCCAGTGCATCGGCACCGGCTCGGGGTTCTGCGGACGCTCCTCGAAGTCGAACAGGTGCACCACGCGGCTCGCCGCCGTCGGCCGATCCATCTGCGCAGCCGCGGACGAGGCCGCCCCCAGCGCGGCCAGCGCACACAGACAGCGCCGGATCAGGTCGCTCATCACACCCTGCTTATCGACCCACCGGCCCGCCGGCGTGCAGCCAGCGCCTCAGTCGTCCAGCTCCGGCCGGCGCCCCGGCCGGAAGACCGCGGCACAGGCCGTATGACCGTGCAGGAACACATCCGAGCCCACCGGCCCGATCTCCCCCGCCCCGAAAAACCCCGCGATCGGCGTGGACGCCACGCTCGCCTCCCCGGCCTCACCTGTTGAGGTGGCCTCCGGCTCCACCCGCAGCGCATCGGACAGGGCCTCCGCGTCGTGGTTCGGCCGGTCGAACAGGCGCGTGCCCCGCGTGTTGCAGGTCACCAGCATCGCCCCCATCGCTTCCCCCCGCAGCGCCTGGGCCGAGAGCAGCAGCTTCAGGTCCTCGTCCGCCGTCACCGAGTCGCGCAGGTGGAACCGCACCGTCTGCCCCACGCGCACCAGGTCGCTCACCGCCAGCGCGCCCTGGTTCTGATCGACCCCCAGCACATTCCGGATCAGGTAGTCGCCCCGGCCGAACCGCTCCTTGTACTCGTTGATCACCCGCCCGATGAACACGCCCTTCTCCAGCAGCGTGCGATCCTCCGGCGACAGCGACTCCACCGCGTCGTGCAGCGCCTGCAGCGCCGAGCGCCCGCCCAGACTCAGGATCACATTGTGCTTCGCGCCGGTGATCACCAGGCGCGGCCCGAACGGCTTGCACCCCTGGCTCACCACCGTGTCCAGCGACACATCGCCCCGGATCACCACGCCGATCGCCCCCGTCCTCGACAGCCGCTTGTTCACCACCAGCCCGTTCACGCCCGGGCTCGAGCCCGCGCTCGCCATCCCGCCGATGATCGGCGCCCGCTTGAGCCCCAGCGTCTCGCGGCACATGCTCGACAACGCCGGCAGCAGCTTCACCAGCGGCACGCTGAACGGGTCCGCGAACAGGATGATCCCCGCCAGGTCCGGCTCGGCGCCGATCGCCTTGGCGATGCGCTCGCCCAGGCCCGGATCTTCCTCGTCAGGGATCGCGCCCACATCCTCCGAGGTGAACGGCCGCACCGTCGCGCCGGGCAGCCGGCCCGCCAGCAGCGACACGCCCGGCCGGCCCTCCAGCTCCGTCCGACCGCCGATGACCGCCTCGGCGCTCACCGCCAGCAGCGTCCGCGGCGAGAGCCGCCGGTGCAGCACATCGCCGATCGCGCCCATCAGCCCCGCGTGGTGCGCCGAGACAAACGCCAGCGCCAGGTCCGGGTCCGGCCCGTCGCCGAGCGTCTGCAGCGCCAGATCGCTGGCCTGCTCGGCCGCGGTGACGGCGTCCGCGTGGCTCGAGAGCCCTGCGCCCATGGACATGGTGGTGGGTTGTGCGCCGGACATCGGGCGGAGTATACGCACGGGCCGCTCGAGGGCCGCCCACGCTCAGCGCAGTTCGACCGACCAGTATGCGTTGTCGAGGAACGCCTTCCACGATTCGTACTTCTGCTGGCCCAGGCGCAGCGCGATCATCGGATTGCGCTTGGGCCGGACCGGGCGCACGATCAGCGACATGCTCGCCTGCTCCGGCGTCCGCCCGCCCTTGCGGGCGTTGCACCGGACGCATGCGCACACCAGGTTCTCCCAGGTGTCCGCGCCGCCCTGGGCGCGAGGACGCACATGGTCGATCGACAGCTCGCTCGTGGGGAACACCCCGCCGCAGTACTGGCAGCGGTTCCGGTCCCGCGCGAACAGGTTCCTCCGGTTCAGCTTCACATGCTGCTGGGGCAGCCGGTCATAGCCGAGCAGCCGCACCACGCGCGGCACGGCGATGTCCATCCGCACCGTCCGCACCCAGTCGTGGCGCTCCGGCTGGAACCGCATGTGGGCCTCGCTCACCTCCGCCCACGACTCGAAGTCGTACGAGAGGTACTGCCCGTCGTCCACCGAGATGACCTCGGCCAGGTCCCGCACCAGCAGGCTGAACGCCCGGCGCGCGGAGATCACCCGCACCGCCAGGTACAGCTTGTTCAGCACCAGCACCTTGGAGTCCAGCCCCGAGACCATCCCCGCGCCCAGGGGCGAGGCTGTCTCACCCTCCGAATCATCGACGCCCGAACCGGACAGCAGAGACTCAAGAGTCTCGCCGGAGCGACGCTTGGATTCACGAAGGCGGTGACGGGCGGACATGCGGCCTCCATGCAGCACACAGCAGCACGCGTCGCGCCCGCGATCGCGGCCGCGATCGAAGTTCAAAAGAGTACGGCCGGAAACCCATCGGGGCAACACCTTTTCCCAAGCCTTGCGCGGGCCTCCCCCCCACGCCCGCCCCCCGAATCCGTACAGTTCCCCCATGCCAGTCGCCTTCCACCGCCATCAGCTGCCCAACGGCCTGACCATCGTCGCCGAGGTCGACCCCGACGCCCATACCGCCGCCGCCGGGTTCTTCGTCCGGACCGGCGCCCGCGACGAGGCCCCGCCCCTCATGGGCGTCTCCCACTTCCTCGAGCACATGATGTTCAAGGGCACCGCCCGGCGCACCGCCGAGGATGTCAACCGCGAGTTCGACGAGCTCGGCGCCAAGTACAACGCCTACACCACCTCCGAGATCACCTGCTTCTACGCGCAGGTCCTTCCCGAGCGCCTCGACAACGCGACCGACATCCTCGCCGACATCCTCCGCCCCGCGCTCCGCGACGACGACTTCACCACCGAGAAGGGCGTCATCCTCGAGGAGATCGCGATGTACCGCGACCAGCCCTTCTGGAACCTCTACGAACGCGCCATGGAGGAGCACTACGGCCTCCACACCCTGGCCCACCGAGTGCTCGGCACCAACGAAACCGTCGGGGCCCTCACCTCCGCACAGATGCGCGAGTACTTTGAGAACCGCTACTCGGCCGACAACACCACCGTGGCCCTCGCCGGTCGCCTCGACTTCGACCATTGCGTGAAGCACATCGGCCGCCTCTGCGCCGACTGGCAGACCACCAGGCCCGCGCGCGACGCCGCCCAGCCGCCCTCGCCCAAGGGCGCCTCCTTCGTCATCGAGGACGAAAAAGTCACCCGCGCCTACTGGCTCATGATCAGCCCGGCGCCGTCGGCGCAGGACCCGCGCCGATACGCCGCCATGATGCTCGCCCAGGTGCTCGGCGGCACCGACAACTCCCGCCTGCACTGGGCCCTCATCGAGACCGGCGTCGCCGAAGAGGCCCAGGCCGCGTACGACCCCCGCGACGGCTGCGGCGACACCTTCGTCTTCGCCAGCGGCGACCCCGAGCGCATCGACGAGATCATCCAGATCGCCAACCGCGAGATCGACAACCTCGTCGCCAGCCTCACCCCCGAGGACCTCCAGCGCCTGCGCAACCGCCTCGCCACGGGCGTCACGCTCGCCGGCGAACGCCCCGGCGGCCGCATGCAGCGCATCGGGCGCCTGTGGACCTACAACCGCGAGTACCGCACGCTGGAGCAGGAGTTGGACGCGATCAACGCCGTCACGCTCGACGACCTCCGCAAGGTCAGCAAGGACTTCCCGTTCAGCGTTCGCACCGTCGGCTTGCTCAAGCCCAAGAACGCCTGACCCGAGACCGCTTGATCGAGTCGATCAGGCGCCGGCGGGCGCCGCGTCCGTCTCGCGCGCGATCGACAGCAGCGTCTTGTGCAGGTCCTCGGTCGCCAGCGCGTTCGAGGAGCGCCACACCTTCCGCGCCGCGAGGGGCAGCGGCAGCGCCGTCAGGGGGATGTACCACCACCAGGTCGGGATCCAGTTCTGCGACGGCGGGTAGTAGGTCAGCAGCATCGAGTCCATCAGCAGCACGCCCGGCCACACCGTCGCCAGGCTGATGCCCGCGAACGCCAGCGGCATCCCCGGCAGCAGACGAACGCGGAACGACACGCTCGATCCGGCGCCCGCGCTCAGGGCCTTCCCCTCGAGCATGCGATCAAAGTTCCCCCCGTACAGGCGGACCCGGAACGACCCATCCTCCGGATTCGCCCGGAAACCGGGGAGTCGTCCCCGACGAGCCGCCAGATCAAGGCGCTCGACGAACGATCGCGGGCTCATCGCCGACCTGAACTCCGGAACGGCGCCGAGCTTGCAGGATTCGAGCCACGCGGGCGCGCCGCCCCCCGGGCCATCCGAATGGACGACGCCGCTCTCGGGCTCGGTCTGTGCTGCGACTCCAGCCATGCTGCTCCGGAACAACCTCGGACCCCAGAGAGACTAACAAGCCCGGAGGGCTTGCTTCTTCCCAAACTGGGGACAGTCTGTCGAAAGAACCCGGGACCCCCCGGGCGGCGTAGAACCACACCGCACATGGATACGAGCGCTGGGGCCAACCCGTTCCCCCATCTTCGGCTCGTCAGAGCCCCAAACGGCGATTCCGGCCCGATTCGCGGCTTATCGGACGCTCGATCCCCCCTCGCGGCCCTCGAACGCGTTGCAGATGAGAACCGCCGCGCCGCCCAGATGGCCGCGGGACGCGCAGGAGCCGCCCCCGGGGTCGGCAAGGACGACGCCCTGCACATCCTCGCCCTGCGCACCGCCGAGTGCCTGGACGGGGGCCGCGCCGCCATCCTCCGCCCCGAGCGCCGCCGACGCCTCCTCCGCATCGCCAACCTCCTGGGCGTCGGACAGTTCGACGCGAACCTGGTCTTCGCCATCGTGCAGGACAACGCCCGGCGCGGCCTGCCCGACGCCGTCGCCGCGGCCGATCCGCGCCTCGAGGTCCTCGGCCCGCGCACCCGACCCGGCAGCGCCACCCCCGGCGCGGCGCGCTGGATCATCCCGCAGATCGTCGGCGCCCTCG
Organism: uncultured bacterium; assembly: GCA_938003595.1. Taxonomy (GTDB): domain Bacteria; phylum Planctomycetota; class Phycisphaerae; order Phycisphaerales; family UBA1924; genus JACVCK01. The sequence goes on along the minus strand of CALKYH010000057.1, from coordinate 15,568 downwards.
CGCTCGGCGCGCTCATGCTGATGGCGATGATCCGCTGGCTCGGCGGCTGATCGCGCGCCGGGCAACCCCGCGGCGACGCGCCGGTACACATCGACTCAGCGGCGCTTCGACGCCCCGGGAGAGAACCGCATGCAGCTCATCGAGGTCGGCGCCAAGGCGCCTTCGTTCCAACTCACCGACCAGCACGGCAAGGCTCATCGACTCGAGGACTACCGCGGCGCCCCGCTCGTCCTCTACTTCTATCCCAAGGACGACACCAAGGGCTGCACCGACGAGGCCTGCCAGTTCCGCGACGCCCTGCCCCGCTTCCGCAAGGAGCAGGTCGCCGTCCTGGGCGTGAGCCCCGACGACGAGGTCTCTCACGCGGCGTTCGCGCAGAAGCACAAGCTCTCGTTTCCGATCCTGTCCAATCCCACGCACGAAATGCTGGAGGCCTACGGCGTGTGGCAGACCAAGTCCATGTACGGCCGCTCGTACATGGGCGTCGTCCGCACCACCTACCTGATCGACGCCATGGGCCGCGTCGCCATGCGCTGGGACAAGGTCAGCGTCCCCGGGCATGCGCAGGAGGTCTTCGACGCGGTCCGCACCATGGACACCTCCGACGCGCCGTCGGTCGAGGCCAAGCCCGCGAAAAAGAGGCCCGCCGCGAAGAAAGCGCCAGCGAAGAAGGCGCCGAAGTCCACGAAGAAGATCGTCCGGAAGAAGGACTGATCTACGCGGCCCGCCTGCGCAGCCGCTCGCGCCGCATCACGCCCCAGAGCCGGATCGCCCCCCACCCCGCAACGATCACCGCGAGGATCGGCACGAGCCAGGTCATCAGCGGCTGGATCACCGACCGCTCCACCAGCCCCGCCTTCTGCACCAGCATCGGCTGGCCGTCCGGGCCGATGATGATGTCCGCCTCGCCGTTGAGCAGCGTGTCGGCGTGCGTCGCCAACAGCGCGCCCGCGCCGGCGATGATGAAGAACTTCGGGTGCGCATCCAGGAACGCCGCCGCCTTGGCCGGCTGCGACGCGATCACCGACATCACGCCCCGGCGCTCCGCCGCGCCCAGCGCCGCCAGGCCGTCCGCCTGACGCGCCACCGCCATCGCCTGGTCCGTGCTCAGCCCGCGCGCCAGGTCGATGCCCTCGGCGCCGAGCTTCTGCACGATCGGCGTGCCCACGCCCGGGTGCCTAGCCGCGGCCTCCAGCGCGTTGGGCCCGAACCGCGCCGCCAGCTGCGCCAGGGTCTCGCCCTCGCCCTCTCGCGCCAGCGCTCGCAGCGCCGGCCCCACCAGGTCCGGCGCCGTCTGCTCCACCGCCGCGAGAACCGGCGCCGAGGCCCCCGCCGGCATCCGGCGCACCGCGCGCAGCGCATCGAGCCCGTGCTGCCGAGTCAGCGCCGCCGCCCGCAGCATCGTGGCCTCGCCCGACTCCGCCGCCACGCGCTCCAGCGTCTCGCGCACGGCGACCTCGCCGCCGAACTCGGCCAGCTCGCGCGACATTGCCTCGGCGCCCTCGACCGCCGCCCGCTTGGAGAACTGCTCGACCACCTCGCGCGCCGCGGCCCGCGCCGCCGCGCCCGTCTGCGCCGCAGCGCCCGCGTGCAGGCCCATCGCGATCGCCGTCGCCGCAACCAGCCGGGTCCATCGCTTCATCGTGTCGTCTCCATCCATTTGGCCAGCGCCGCGCTCTTCTGCGCCTCCGCCGCGTTCTCCACCGCTTCATCCAGAACCGCCACCAGCCCGCGCTGCTCCGGCGTGCCGTCCAGGACCGAGCGCTCGATCCCGTCGAGGTACGCCAGCAGGTCTTCCTCGAGCCGGTCGCGGAACGAGTCCGTCATCTTCCAGTCGATCACCGCGCCCACCGCGATCCCCACGCCGAAGCCCACCACCGCGCCCACCGGCCCGCCCAGCGCGCCGCCGCCGGCCCCCACGCCCGCGCCGCCCGCCACCGCCGAGCCGCCCGCCACTGCGCCCGCCGCCGTCGAGGCGCCCGCGCTCGCCGCCGCCGCGCCGATCCGCGCCAGAACCTGCGCCGCCGCCTGCTCCGCGAGCAGGCCGCCCGCGGCGCTGACCGCGAACGCCGCCACCCCGTTCACCAGCGAATCGCTCGCCCAGCCCGACGCCATCGCCGCCGCCTGCATGTCCGCCGCACGCTGGAACGCCCCGAAGTCCCCCGTCGGCGCCGCGATCGGCGCATCCGCCTCGTGCATCGCCAGCTCCACCTCGGTCCACAGCAGGTTCCGGTTGGCCTCGAGGTCCTCGGCGAGCCCCTGGATCACCTCCTGCACCGCCAGCTCCACCGAGCGCTCGTCCATCACATGCGCGCGGAACCGCCCCATGACATACCGCTCCACGCGCGACCGCTCCGCGCCCTCGCGATCGTCGTCGCCGAACAGGCTGTCCCACCAGTCCGCCGGCATCCGCTTGGCGATCGCGAACCGCGAGCCCCACGAGGTGACCGACTCCGCGAACGGCCGCACGCCCGCCCGGTGCGCCGTGAATCGCTCCCGCAGGCGCGCCACCGCCGCGTCCACCGCGGCGAGGTTGCGCTCCTGCGACCTGTCGATCAGTGGATCCACATGCTCGGCGAACCACACCGCCGGATCGACCCGCGACGGCGCCGGCGCGCTCACCCGCGCCTCCGCGGGCAGCGCCGAGGTCGCCGCCGGGCGGGGCCAGGTCCACCACGCGGCCAGCGCCCCCAGTCCCAGGACGATCATCGCCGCGGCGCGCAGCGCCGGCGCCCCCCCCAACCGGCCATTCGGCTTGTCGGCTCGATCGATCACCGCTGACTCCATTGGACGCCCTGCTTCACGATTCGGTCCTTCGTGCCCCGATTCGTGAAGGTTCGCGGGAATCCCGCAGACCGCGCCGATCCACCCCGGACGGACGCCGCACACCCCCGCCCCGCCGCCTCCGTCCTTACATCTGCTCCGCCCGGCGCGACCACTCGAACTCCAGCGGCTCCATCTCCGCCGCGAGCCTCGCCCGCTCGTCCCCCAGCTTCTGCGAGCGGGCCTGGTCGCGCCAGACCTCCGGGTCCATCAGCTCGGCGTCGATCGCCTTCATCCGCTGCTCCGCCCCGGCGATCTTCTCCTCGAGCTGCTCCATCGTCATCCGCGCCAGCGCCGCCTGCATCGGGCTCAGCTTCGCCGCGGGCGCCGCGGGCGCCGCCGCACGCTGCGCCTTCTTCCGCTCCTCCTCCACCGCGCGCTTCTGCTTCTCGACGCGCTCGCGCTCCTCTTTCCGCCGGCTCTCTTCGGCGGCGGCGTCCTTCTGCCGCGACTGCTCGCGCTCGCGCCAGGCCGTGTAGTTCCCGAAGAACACCTCCGCCCCGCCCTGGCCGTCGAGGACAATCAGGTGGTCGCAGGTCCCGTCGATGAACGCGCGGTCGTGGCTGATGAGGATCAGCGTCAGGTCCTCATCGCCGGTGGACAGCGCCTCTTCCAGGCGTTCGGCCGAGGGGATGTCCAGGTGATTCGTCGGCTCGTCGAGGATCAGCAGGTTCTTCGCGCTCGCCAGCAGCCCCGCCAGCACCACCCGCGCCCGCTCGCCGCCGCTGAGCACGCCGAGCGTCTTTTCCTGCTCGTCTCCGCTGAACAGGAACGCCCCCGCGAGGTTCCGCGCCGCCTGCTCGCTGAGCGCGCCGCCGGGATTCTCCTTCAGGATGATCCGCTGCAGCTGCCGCCACACGGTCGCCTCCGGATCGATCCCCTCGTGCGTCTGCCGGTAGTACCCGGGGATGACATTCGAGCCCATCCGCGACGCGCCCTCGTCCGGCGCGATCTCCCCCAGCAGCGTCCGCACCAGCGTCGTCTTGCCCGCGCCGTTGGGGCCGATGATGCCCCACCGCTCGCCCCGCGCGATCTTCAGGTCCAGATCGTGGAACAGCGTCCGGCGCGCGCCGTCCTCGTTCGTGTAGCCCTTGCTCAGCCCGTTGGTCATCACCACCATGTCGCCGGACCGCGGCGCCTTGGGCAGCTCGATCTGGAAACTCGCCAGCTCCATCGGCCGCTCCAGCGTGCGCTCCTCCTTCTCCCGCTCCAGGCGCATCTCGCGGCCCTTGGCCTGCTTGGCGCGCTGCCCCGCCTTGTAGCGCTGGATGAACGCCTCCTGCTTGCGGAAGTTGGACTGCTGCTTGTCGTGCGCCCGCGCCTGCGTCAGCCGGCGCTGCGCCCGGATCTCCACGAACGCCTCGTACCCGCCCGGGTAGTCGATCAGCCGACCCTGCTCCACCTCCACGATCCGGTTCACCACATTGTCCAGCAGCCGCCGGTCGTGGCTCACCATCACGACGGCGCCGCGGAAATCCCGCGTCAGGAACTCCTCGAGCCACATCCGACCGGTGATGTCCAGGTGGTTCGTCGGCTCGTCCAGCAGCAGCAGGTCGGGCTCCTCGAGCAGCAGCCGCGCCAGCGCCAGCCGGCCCTTCTGCCCGCCGGACAGCCCCTCCACCGGCACGCCGAACTCCTTGTCCGTCAGGCCCACGCCGTGCAGCATCGCGTCGATCTTGTGATCGATCGCGTACCCGCCCAGCGACTCCGCCTCGCGCTCCAGTTTGGCCTGCCGGTCCATCAGCCGGTCCAGCGTCGCCGCGTCGTCGCCGGCCGCGGCCATCGCGTCGAACACCTTGTGCAGTTCCGCGTGCACGCGGTGCAACTCGGCGAACGCCCCCTCCGCCGCGTCGCGCAGGCTCTCGCCCGGCGTGAACCTCGGATCCTGCTGCAGGTAACCCGCCCTCCGTCCGCGCAGGAGGGAGATCTCCCCCGAGTCCGCCGGCATGATCCCGCCCAGGATTTTCAGCAGCGTGCTCTTGCCCTGTCCGTTCCGCCCTACCAGCCCGACGCGCTCCCCCGGCTCGATGGAAATGGACACCCCGGCGAGCACGATGTCGACGCCGTAGTTCTTCTTGATGTTGGTGGCCGCGATCAGGGGCATGGGGGCGGATCGTAGGAGCCACGGAGCCCGCGGAGGTCGCGCCGCTCAGCCCTTGGGCGGCGCCTTCTTCGCGCCCTTCTCCCGCAGCGACTCCCGCCAGCGCCCGTGGACGCCCTGGGTCATCCGCTCGAGGAAGTCGCACAGCGCCAGCACGGGCTCGGGCTGGGCGTGATCGCTGCGCAGGCGCTCGATCACGGTCGCCATCGGGTCCTCGCCCCGGAACAGCCCCTTGTAGGCCAGGCGCAGCGCCTCGACCTGCTCCACCGGCCACAGCCGGCGGACCAGCGCCGTGGTGTTCACCTTGCGCGGTTCGGCGGGGTTGCCCTCGACCACCAGGAACGGCGGCACATCCTTGCTGATCCGCGCCAGACCGCCGACGAACGCCAGCCGCCCGACCGTCGCGAAGTGATGGATGCCCGCGCCGCCCGCGATGATCGCCCCGTGCTCGATCATGCAGTGCCCGCCCAGCATCACCGAATTCGCGAGGATGACCTCGTCCTCGATGACGCAGTCGTGCGCCACATGCGAGCCGACCATCAGCAGGCAGTCGTTGCCCACCGTCGTCCGCCCGCCGCCGACGCCCGTGCCCCGGTGCAGCGTCGCGTGCTCGCGGATGGTGTTCCGCTCGCCGATGACCAGCTCCGTCTCTTCGCCCCGGTACTTCAGATCCTGCGGATCGGCGCCCAGCACCGCGAAGGGGAACACGGCCGTCCCCGCGCCCACGGTCGTGCGCTCCATCACGCTCACATGGCTGTGCAGCACGACGCCCGGCCCGATGACCACATGCCGGCCCACCACGCAGAACGGCCCGACGCTGGCCGTCGGGTCCACCTCGGCCGTGCGGTCCACGACCGCCGACGGATGGATCCCAGCTCGCCGCGCCGGTCGGCCCTCGGCCTCCAGCTCGGCCCCGGCCCCGGAGCCCGGAGGGCTGATGCGTCCGGCGACGGCGCCGCTCATCGCTCGGTCTCCGCGTCCACCATCATGAACTTCACGCGCGCTTCGGCCACCAGCCGCCCGTCCACGCGGGCCTTGCACTGCACATCGCCGAATCGGTCGGACGCCTTGATGGCCTCGGTCTCCATGACCAGCTGATCTCCGGGGTGCACGGCCTTCCGCAGCTTCACCCGGTCCATGCTCAACAGGATCGCGATCTTACCCGTTCGTTCGAGCTTCTGGCTGAGCATCAGCCCCGCCAGCTGGCTCATCGCCTCGACGATGAGCACCCCCGGCATGATCGGGGAACCGGGGTAGTGCCCCTGAAAGAACGGCTCGTTCACCGTCACATTCTTGATCCCCACCGCCCGGCGGTCCCCGTCGATCTCCAGGACCCGGTCCACCAGCACCATCGGGTAGCGGTGCGGCAGCAGCCGCATGATGTCCCGGATCTCCATCGCCGCGGGCTGATCCCCAACATCGCCCAAACGCTTGGCAAACCGCTCCCGCCGGCGCGCCTGCTCCACCAGCGTCCGCGCCAGCCGCTGATTCAGCGCATGACCGGACCGGCTGGCGATGATCCGGCCCTGGATCGGCCGCCCCGCCAGCGCCAGGTCGCCCAGCAGGTCGAGCAGCTTGTGCCGCGCGGGCTCGTCCGCGAAGCGGTACTCGTTGTCGACCGGCCCGCTCTCCCCGATCACCAGCATGTCGCGCGGCGAGACATGCGAGAACAGCCCGCGCGCCCGCATCGCCTGCGCCTCTTCCATCAGCGCGAAGCTCCGCGCCGGCGCCACATCCGACGAATACGCCGAGCCGGGCGGCTCGCCGTGTCCGCCCGCGGCGCCATTGGCGCCCGCGCCCGCCATCGCGGTCGCGCCGCTGAACGCCCGCGGCTGCTGCGCGTACGACAGGGTGAACGCCGCCACCTGCCGGCGCAGCGGGCCGGACGATCCGAAGTCCAAGTCGTACACCAGCTCCAGCGCCGGCGCATCGTTCGGCAGCGCGATGATCACGCCCTCGATCCCCGCCCCCGCCGGGGCGCGCACCGTCACGGGCTCGGCCACCACCAGCGGCCGGCGAGGCGTGTCCTGCTCCTCGATGCCCGCCTGCTCGATGAGCTCCACGAACGGCATCGCCGAGCCGTCGCCGATCGGCAACTCCTCTGCGTCCAGGTCGATCAGCGCGTTGTCCACGCCGAGCCCGGCGAGCGCCGAGAGGCAGTGCTCCACCGTCTCCACCACCGGGCCGCCTTGGTCGGGGTCCGTGGACGGCGCCTTGATCGCCGTGCGCCGGGCCCGATCGACGACATGGTCGATCCGCACCGGGATCAGCGGCGAGCCGGGCAGGTCCACCCGCCTGAACACCACGCCGTGGTCGGCCGGCGCCGGACGAAGCGTGAGCTTCACGGGGCGCCCGCTGAACAGGCCGACGCCCTCCATCCCCGCGGGGCGGGCGAGCGTGCGCTGCTTGAACTCGGGGGACGATTCTCGCATGACTCTCGGCGAAAGCGGGCGTTCAGGACTTCGAAGGCGGCTGCTCGCCGCCCTGGGCGAACTTCATGACGCGGCGGACCTCGGTCACCAGCTCGGGCAGCTGCTTCGTCGCCGCGACGATCCGCATGGTCTGCTTCCACGGCGCCGCGGGGTAGCCGACCCAGGTCTCGCCGTCGGGGATGTTGTCCATGACGCCCGAGCGGGCGCCGACCTTGGCGCGAGCGCCGATCACGATGTTGTCCGCCACGCCCACGCCGCCGGCCAGCACCGAGCCGTCGCCGATGGTCACCGAACCGGCCATCGCGCAGCAGCCGCAGATGATGCACGAGCGCCCGATGCGGCAGTTGTGCCCGATCTGCACGAGGTTGTCGATTTTCGTCCCGGCGCCGACGGTTGTCGCGCCGAACTTGCCCCGGTCGATCGTCGTCCCGGAGCCGATCTCCGCGTCGTCGCCGATCTCGACATGGCCCGCGTGCGGGATCTTCACCAGGCCCGCGCCGTCCTTCGACGGCCGGTAGCCGAACCCGTCGGAGCCGATGACGCAGTTGGGATGCAGCCGCACTCGCGCGCCGAGCACGCAGCGGTCCTCGACGACCACGCCCGAGCGCAGCTCGCACTCGGGCCCGATCGTCACATCCGCGCCGATGGAGACATTCGCGTGGATCACCGCCCCGGCGCCCACTCTCGAGCGAGGCCCGATGCTCGCGCCCGCGCCGACGCTGACCGTCGGGTCCACCTGGGCGGTCGGGTCCACGAACGCTCTGGGCGACACGCCGGTCGGCTTGTGCGACGCCGGCGTCAGCAGCTCCAGCACCTCGATGAGCGCGTGGTCCGCGTCCTGCACGATCAGCAGCGCGCGGCCCTCGCCCGGCGTCGCCTCCACTTTCCTCGACACGATCGCCGCCGCCGCCCGGCTGCTCGCCCAGCGCTCGGCGTTCCGCGCATCCCGGATGAAGGTCAGCGTGGCCTCATCGGCGCGCTCGAGCGCGTCCAGCCTGGCGATGCGGATGTTGTCCGGCCCGATCAGCTCCGCGCGCAGCAGCGTCGCGAGCTCGCCGGTGGTCCAGCGCCCCGGGGATGTCCCGGGGGTGGATCCGGGGGCGGATCCGGAGGCGGATCCGGAGGCGTCGGACGCCGGAGTCTCCGCCCGGGCGGGGACCTCGCCGTTGGTCGCGGGTGCCACGCCCGTCGGGGTCATCAGCGCGACCCCAGCTTGTGGTCGTTGTTGAGCATCTGGATGAGGTCGTTCGTCGCGTCGATCGACTCCGACGCGAAGAACACCCGACGCGAGACGATCAGGTTGCGGATCGCCTGCTCGGCGCCCATCAGCGGCAGCTCGGCGCTGGCGTCGCTGCTGAGCACCAGGTCGTAGCCCGACTGCTTGGCCAGACGCGCCGCGCCGTCGTTGATCTTGCGGAACAGCTGCGCGTAGATCTCGCCGCGCTTCTCGTCGATCCGCGTCTGCGACCACTTGGCCTCGATCTCCAGGTCCAGCAGCAGCCGACGCAGCTCCTCCTGCTTGGCGCGCCGCTCGGGGCTGTCGGCCGGGAGCAGGTCCACGGCGCTCCGGGCGTCGGTCACCTTCTTGTCGATGGAGTCCACCCGGGCCTTGAGCTGCGCGCCCAGGTTCTCGAGGTCGCGCTCGCGGTCCTTCAGCTCGTCCAGGCCGTTGATGACGCGCTGGATGTCCACCACCGCCACCACCGACGGACGCGACTGCATCATCGCCCGGCGCGCCTCGGCGCGCCACTGGCCCAGCGCCGTCGTCGCCACCACCGCCACGAGGAGCGTCAACCACATGCCGTTCCGCTTCATCGAGGACTCCATCCTGTGTCCGATCCCGACCGGCCCTGCCGGGAGCGTCCTGGGTGTTCGTGGGTCGGGGGCGCCGCCTCCCGGCGTCCGGCGCGGGCCAGGGCGGCCCTCCGACGGACGCAGAGCGGGCCCGTGGATCGAACAGGGGCCAAAAACTGCCGCGTATCGCCCCCCATCATACCTGCCCGAGCCGCCCCGCGGCGGCCGAACAGGCCCCTAGAACGGCAGATCGACGCTGAACGAGAACAGCTGCTCCTCGTCCCCGTCCTGAGACAGGAGAGGCGTCGCGAAGTCGAACGCCAGGGGGGCGTTGCCCAGCTGCGGGATGTACAGCCGCAGACCCGCGCCCACCGCCACCCGGTACTGGTCAAAGCCCGGGTCGTTCGTGACCGTGCCGGTGTCCACGAACACCACCGCCGCGATGATGTCGCGCCAGATCGGGTGCTCGTACTCGGCCCCGAAGAAGAACAGCCAGTCGCCGCCGACGGGGTCGTCGCCCACCAGCCCGGTGTTGTTCTGGATGCCCTTGGGCGAGATCGTCCGGAACTCGAACCCTCGGAACGACCGGCCGCCCATGTAGTACTTCTCGTACACCGGCGCCTCGTCCTGCGGGAAGATGTACCCCGCCCGCGTCTTGAAGGACAGCACGCCCTTGCGTCCGAAGTAGTCCTCCCAGATCGCCAGGAAGATCTGGTGCTCGGCCGTGATCCGCGTGAAGGTGAAATCGCCGCCCAGCGCGCCCACCTGCTCGAAGTTCAGCTCCAGCCGCGTGCCCTTCGTGGGGCGGAAGCGCTCCGCCACGGGCACCGTCGTGCGCGTCATCGTCAGGCCGACGCCCGTCACCAGGTTCTGCGGGGCGTCCTCGTACACATCGACCGGCGCGTCCACCGCCAGGTCGTGCAGCGACACCCACTCCGCGCGCACGCTCACGACGCCCACCCAGCGATCGCCGAACCGGCGCCCGATGCTGCTCCGGCCGCCGTAGCGCTCCTCGTTGTAGTCGTCGTAGTCGCGCCAGCGGTAGAAGACCTGGCCGCCGAGCGAGTAGTCCGTCTCGAACAGGCGCGGCTCGGTCAGGCCCAGGCCGTAGGTCTGGATCTCCGTGCCCGGCTGCGCGCTGATGAAGAAGTTCTGCCCGGCGCCGCGGAACGCCTGCCCGCGGACGAAGTCCGTGAACGACGACGGCGTGTCCGCGATGTCGAAGTTCCGCTGCTCCAGGTTGATGATGCCCGTCAGGCCCGAGTCCGAGCCGACCGCGGCGCCGAACGACACCGAGCCGGTGTTCGTCTCCTCCACCTCGACCAGCACGTCCCTGTACCCCGGGTACTCCGGGTCCTCGGGTTGGATCGTCGTCTTCACCGAGCCGGGCACGAAGTACCGCGTCTGCGTCAGGCGCGTCTGCGCGTTGTCCACCGCGCCCCGGTCCAGCGGCCGATCGGGGCGCACCCCCGCATCCTGCAGCTCGCGCCGGATGACCTTCTGCTTCGTGAGCGTGTTGCCCGCGATGCGCACCTCGCCGGTGCGGAACATCGGCCCCTCCAGCACCGTGAGCACCAGGTCCACCACGCCCGGGCCCGCCGCGGGGTCGCGCAGCTCGTCGCTGCGAACCTGCACATCGGTGTGGCCCAGCCCCCAGTACGCCTGCCGCACCGACTGGATCGCCCGCGCCACATCGCGCAGGGCGTACGCGTCGCCGGGCTTGATCTCCATCAGGCCCACGATCTGCTCCGCGGTGAACGCCGTGGTCCCGCCGTCGAGCCCCTCACGCAGACGCACCGATCGCAGCGTGTAGAGCGGCCCCTCGTCCACCAGGAAGGTGATGATCGCTTCCTTGCCGTCGGGGCTGGGCGTGATCTGGTAGTCCGCGCGCACATCCAGGTAGCCGCGGTCGCGGTAGTAGGTCACCAGAGCGCCGACATCGCGCTGCAGCACATCGTCGTCCACCGGCCCGCGCTCGAGGATGCCCGCCGTCTTGGTGTTCAGCTCCGGACGAAGCTGCTTGGGCGTGTACACCGTGTTGCCCACGAACCGGATGTCCGTGACCTTGATCCGCTCGCCCTCGCGGATGCGCAGCAGCACGATCCCCGACTCGTCCAGCTCCTTGCGGTCGAGCGTGACATCCACGTTGTAATAGCCCTTGGACCGGTACCGCTCCTCGATGGCGCGGATGGCGCGGTCCACCTGGTACTCATCGACGGGCGTCCCCGAGATCAGGCGCGTGTCCGCGACGATCTGCGCGATCTCCTCGTCGTTGATCCGTCGGTTCCCCACCGCCTGGATGTCGTTGATGATCGGCGCCTCGCGCACCACGAACAGCACGGCCACCCCCGCGCCCGACGCCTCCGCCCGCGCGTCCACCTCGCGGAACTCGCCCAGCCGGTACAGCCGGTTCACATCGTCCCGCGCGATCTCCTCGCTGAACGGCCGACCCTCGCGCGTCCGCAGCTGATTCAACGCGAAGTCCGGCGTCACCCGCGACAGGCCCTCGAACCGGATCTCGAGCACCGGACGACCGTCCAGCGGCGAGACCACCGGCTCCACCGCCGCCGGCGCCGTCGGCGCCGGCGCCGCGGGCGGCTGCTCCGCCTGCCCCGCCGCGCCCATCGCGCACGCCAACCCGGCCAACGCCGCCAGCGCCCCGGCGCGCACGCCGCGGGGGCTCGATCCCGCTGCGAACGACGAGCCATGCCGTGCGCTGTGCCGCGTATTCATCTTCATGCTTGGGCAGGGACGATACAGGGGGCCCGGGCGGACCACAACCACTCGGAACCGCCACGCCGCGGCCCCTCCGCCTTCTTGTCCACAACGCTCCCGCACTTGCAGCGCCGCCGCCAACCCCTCTACCTTCCGCCCTCCGCCGACCGCGAAGTCGGCTCCCCCGGCCTCTGACACCCTCCGTTGCCCAACGCCGCCGGCCGCCCGGCGCTTCGTCCGGATGCATCATGCCCGAGCCATCACCCCGGCCGCTTCACCGGGCCCTGCAGCGCCGACTGCGCCAATCCGTGCTCCTGCTGGTCTCGATGGCCTCCATGGCCGGCGCGGGCGCCGCGCTCTGGGCGTGGATCAGCCCCGAGACCATCCAGGCCACGGGCACCGCCAGCCTCTTCGCGCTCCTCGCGTTGCTCTTCCTGCCCGTGGCGACCCTGGCCGCGATGGAGGCCGATCGCCGACGATCCGGCGAACGCCGCTTCATCCGCGCCGCCCAGGCCTGCGCCTCGTCCGAGACCGTCGCCGCGACTCAGCCCACGCCCGTTGGCCCGGTCGGGCCCGCCAAGGTCCTGCACCACACCCCCGCGTTCCAGGACCGCATCACCACTTCACGCCGGCGTCGGGCTCGACAAGCACCTGAATATTCACCCGCGGCGCTGCCCCACTGACCTGACGGGGCGGCTCGAAGCCCCCCGTGTTCCGGGCGGCCATCGCCGGCAGCAGCGTCACATCGAAGAACGCGCGGCAATCGGCGCCGCACGCCACCTCGATCGCCTCCACCAGCCGGGCGAACTCGCACTCGGTCCGGTCCATCTCGACCGCGAACCGGGTCCCGAAGCTGTCCTCCTCGAGCATTTCGAAGCCATGGTCGCCCGTGGAGCCGAAGCTCCGCAGCGCCTGCTCGATCGCTGCGCCGTCGCCGGCCTGCACCCGCACGGTCAGCCGCCCCACCGACGCCAGCCGCAGGGCGTCCGCGTAGGTCGCGGAGGTCACCTTCGGCCCGCTGTTCAGTCCCACGGTCTGCGCCCAGCGCCCGCCGCCGCCCAGTGGCAACGACAGCACGCCGCGCGGCGCGTCCTCGCCGGACACGCCCGCCGCGTCGATCTTCGCCATCGCCGCCTCCAGCGGGAACGCGTCGCCCATATCGGCCTCCGGCGTTGACGCCGCGGCCAACTTCGAAGCGCCGTCGGTCTGTTCCGACTCCCCGACACGGGCGCGATCATTCGCCTGCGCCGACGCCATCGACTCCGGGCCGAGATTAGGAGGCGTCGTCGCGAATAGTTCGGAAGCGGGCCCCGTCGCCGGCGTGGGCCGCGTCGCCATCCAGGCCAGGCTCACGCCGCCGACCGCGATCAGCAGGCTCGCCGCCATGAGCACGCGGGAGCTGCGATACCACGCGATCCGGATCGGGGCGGGCGCCTCGCCCACCAGGGCCATGCGCTCGGCCTCCTCGATGGCGTCCGCCACCAGGCCCGCCGGCGCGCTGCCCGCTTGCATCCAAGTGCGCAGCGCGCGACGGTCCGAGGCCATGGCCTCCAGCCGACGGCGCAGCGCGCCGTCGCGGGCCATCTCGGCCTCCACCAGGGCGCGCCGGTCAGGAGGGAGGTCGCCCTCGATCCAGCCCAGCAGGTCGGTCTCGTCGATGCGTTGCTTCATGGGGTCTGTCTCAAATCATCCATCGGCCTGCGCCGATTGCGTGTCACTCGTCCGCCGCGCCCCCGCCCAGGGCCTCCATCGCGCTCCGCAGCGCCTCACGCGCCCGGAAGATGCGGCTCTTCACCGTGCCGAGCGGAATGTCCAGCGCCTCGGCGATGTCCCGGTAGTCCATGTCCTGCACATCCCGCAGCGTCAGGATCGCTCGCTGCTCGGGGTCGATCTTGTCCATCGCCAACAGGACCATCCGGCGGGCCTCCTCCATTTCGACGCGGCCCAGCATGTCCGGTTCCCGCCCGGATCGCGGCCCGGTTCCCGGACCTCCACCGTCGCTGGAACCCGGCATCGCCGACCCCCACGAGCCCCCCTCCCCGTCGGAAGCGTCCAGGCTGGCGTGCCGGCGCAGTTTCTCCTTCCGGAGGTGGCTCAGGCACACATTCATGGTCACCCGGATCATCCAGGTCGAGAGCCGTGCCCGGCCGTCGTAGGAGTCCAGCCCCTGGATGACCTTGACCATGGCGTCCTGCGTCAGGTCGCGGGCCCGGTCCGGATCGCGCACCATCCGGAAGCAGACGCCAAACAGCCGGTCCTGGAACGCCAGCAGCAGCGCCTCCCACGCCTGGGCCTTGGCCTCGGCCCCGCCCTTCTGGGCGGCGCGGACCGCCTCGATGAGCCGGATCTCCTCGGCCTCGTCCGAGCCCGCTTCCGGCTCGGGCCGGCCGGTCGATCCCGCAGGGGGCTTCCGGGGCCGGGGCTCGTTCTTCGGAGGGCTCAATCGCTGCTGTATCCCGCCTGACGCTGTCTGACTGTGGTTGGCGGTACGATCCGCCGACACCTTCGGATCGTACCAGCAGCCCCCGTCCACGCGGGGAAAACCGTGCCCCGCCCCGCGCCGGGCGGGCCACCGGAGCCGCCATGACCCCACGGCAGACCAGCCAGCCAGGCCCGGGTTCCCCGGACCCCTTCGGTTCCTACTCGTCGCCGCTCTCCACTCGCAACGCCTCCCCCGAGATGCAGGCCGTCTGGTCGCCGCGCCGCAAGTTCTCCGCCTGGCGATGCATCTGGCTCGCCCTGGCCGACGCCCAGCACGAGCTCGGGCTGCCCGTCACCCAGGCCCAGATCGCCGAACTCCGCGCCGCGCTGGACCTCACCGCCGACGATTTCGCCAGCGCCGCGGCCCATGAGGCTCGCCTCCGCCACGATGTCATGGCCCATGTCCACGCCCTGGGTGAACGCGCCCCGGGCGCCCGCGCCATCATCCACTGGGGCGCCACCAGCCAGGATGTGAACTGCAACACGGAGCTGCCCATCCTCCGCGACGCGCTGGACCTGGTCTGCGTGAAGACCGCGCGCGTGATCGACGCCCTCGCCGCCTTCGCACACCGCCACCGCGCCCTGCCGTGCCTGGGCTTCACCCACTACCAGCCCGCCCAGCCCACCACCGTCGGCCGCCGCGCCGCGCAGTGGGCGTACGACCTCTCCCTCTGCCTCGAACGGCTCGAGCACACCCGCGACTCCATCCGCCTCCGCGGCATGCGCGGCGCCACGGGCACGCAGGCCTCCTACCTCTCCCTCTTCGATAACGACGCCCAGAAGGTCGAAGCCCTCGACCGCCTCGTCGCGAAGAAACTGGGCTTCCCCGAAGAAGCCCGCTACCTCCTCACCGGGCAGACCTATCCGCGCGTGGTCGATGCGCACATGCTGGGCGAACTCGCCGCGACCGCGAGCGCGATCCACAAGTGCTGCAACGACATCCGCCTGCTCTGCGGCCACAAGGAGCTGGACGAGCCCTTCGCCGACGCGCAGATCGGTTCCTCCGCGATGCCCTACAAGCGCAACCCGATGCGCTGCGAACGCGCGACGGGGCTCTGCCGCTTCGTGATGAGTCTGCACCACAACGCGCTCGACACCGCCTCGACCCAGTGGCTCGAACGCACGCTCGACGATTCGTCGAACCGCCGGCTGTCGCTGCCCGAATCGTTCCTCGCCCTCGACGGCGCGCTCGACCTCATGCACAACGTCGCGTCGGGGCTGG
>CALKYH010000056.1 GCA_938003595.1 uncultured bacterium | reverse complement strand
TCAAGGGGCTGCCGCTGGCGTACAACAAGGACCTGCAGGAGGACAAGGAGCCGCTGTTCGACGCCTTGCGGCACCTGTCCATGTCGCTGCGGGTGACGCCGATCGTGCTGGACGGCCTGACGCTGCACCTGGGCGCTTGCGCCCGCGCCGCCGGCGCCGGATATTCCAACGCGACCGAACTCGCCGACTACCTCGTGCGTAAGGGAACGCCGTTCCGCGACGCGCACGAGGTCGCGGGGCGGATTGTGCGGCTCGCGATCGAGAAGGGCGAGCCGCTCGAGAACCTTTCGCTGACCGACCTGCAGCGCCTGGCGCCGGCCATCGAGGCCGACATCCACGAGGCGCTGACGATCCACGCCACGCTGTCCCGGCGCGATGTGCCGGGCGGCACGGCTCCGGGCCGCGTGCAAGCGGCCGTTTCATCCGCACGCCTGCGGCTCGCCAAGAACCGCGAGCAGGAGGGCGCCCAGTGACCACTTCCACCCTTCGCAACTCCGTCGCCGCGTTCGAAGTCGACACTGAGCGGGCGTCCTGCCCGCGCGGGTTCGTCGCCTCGGGCCTCGCCTGCGGCCTGCGCAAGAGCGGCAAGCCGGACCTGGCGCTGTTCCTGGCGCCCGGCGGCGCGAGCGTGGCGGGCGTGTTCACGAAGAACCTGCTGTGCGCGGCGCCGGTGACGCTGTCCAAGCGCCACCTGGCGGCGTGCGCCGGCGCGGGGCGCGCCGTGTTCATCAACTCCGGCTGCGCCAACGCCGCAACCGGCGCGCAGGGTGAGGCCAACGCCGTCGCGATGGCCGCGATCGCGGCGGCGGCGGTCGGCTGCGCGCCGGAGGAGGTCCTGATCGCCTCGACGGGCGTGATCGGGCCCCAGCTGGAGATGGAGAAGATCCGCGGCGCGGCGCCGGCGCTGGCGGCGGGCCTGTCCGCCGACGCGCTGGACCAGGCGTCGGACGCGATCCTCACCACGGACACCTGCCGCAAGGCGGCGGAGGTCCGCGTGACGGTGGACGGGCGCACCTTCCACATGGCGGGCGTGGCCAAGGGCTCGGGCATGATCCATCCGAACATGGCGACGATGCTGGGCGTGGTGATGACCGACGCCGCGGTGGCGCCCGAGGCGCTGCAGCGGATGCTGGTCAGCGCGACGAACCGGACCTTCAACCGCGTGAGCGTGGACGGGGACACCTCGACCAACGACTGCGTGTACGCGATGGCGTCCGGCGAGGCGGGTGAGTTCCCGGAGCAGATCGTGGCCGAGGCGCTGGAGCGGCTGTGCCGCGAGCTGGCGCTGAAGATCGTGCGCGACGGCGAGGGCGCGAAGAAGGTCATCCATGTGACGGTGGCCGATGCGCTGACCGAGGACGAGGCGGACCTGGTGGCGAGGACGGTGGGCTCTTCGCTGCTGGTGCGCACGGCGATCGCCGGCGGCGACCCGAACTGGGGCCGCATCGCGGCCGCGGCGGGCCGGAGCGGCGCGCCGCTGAACATGGACCAGGTGGTGATCCGCGTGGGCGGGCTGACGATCTTCGAGGACGGCGGGCCGACGAGCCTCTCGCGCGAGAAGCTCGCGCCGGCGTTCGCCGGGCCGGATGTGCGGATTGATATCTCCCTCGGGCGCGGGCAGGCGGAGGCGACCTACGTCACCTGCGACCTGACCGAGGGGTACATCCAGATCAACGCCTATTACACGACCTGATCGGCGGGCGGATCGGGATACCATCCGCCCCGATGGCGACCGGCCCCATCCAACAGCTCCGCGAACGGCTGGGCGAGTGTCTCGCCGCGGACCGCGATGCGCTCGCGCGCCGGCTGAGCGGCGTGGAGCGGTCGGCCCGGCAAGGCGCCGACACGACCCATGCGCTGGCGAAGGTGCGGGAGGCGATCGAGAAGTCGATGGCGCGGCGCGCGGCGCGGGCGGCGGCCAGGCCCACGCCGACCTTCCCGGACGATCTGCCGATCGCGCAGCGGCGCGAGGAGATCGCGGAGGCGATCCAGAAGCACCAGGTCGTGGTGGTCTGCGGCGACACGGGCTCGGGCAAGAGCACGCAGCTGCCCAAGATCTGCCTGGAGCTGGGGCGCGGGACGGACGGGCTGATCGGGCACACCCAGCCGCGCCGGATCGCGGCGCGGGCGGTGGCGACGCGCGTGGCGGAGGAGCTGGGCCAGTCGCTGGGGCGCTCGGTGGGCTTCAAGGTGCGGTTCACGGACCACACGAGCCCGCAGACGCTGTTGAAGCTGATGACCGACGGCGTGCTGCTGGCCGAGACGCAGCACGATCGGCTGCTGCGCCAGTACGACACGATCATCATCGACGAGGCGCACGAGCGCAGTCTGAACATCGACTTCCTGCTGGGGTACCTGCGGACGATCCTGCCGCGCCGCCCGGACCTGAAGGTGATCGTCACGAGCGCGACGATCGATCCCAAGCGGTTCAGCGACCACTTCCGCGGGGCGCCGATCATCGAGGTCGCGGGGCGGACCTATCCGGTGGAGGTCCTGTACCGGCCGCGGGGCGAGGAGGAGGACGGCGACCCGATCGAGGCCGTGCTGCGCGCGGTGGACGAGGCGGCGACGCTGGGACGCGGGGACATGCTGGTGTTCCTGCCGGGCGAGCGGGAGATCCGCGATGTTGCGGAGGAGCTGACGCACCACCACGCGCGCGGGCCGGGGGGAATGGAGATCCTGCCGCTGTATGCGCGGCTGTCGGCCGAGGAGCAGCAGCGGATCTTCCGGCCCCACTCGGGACGGCGGATCGTGCTGGCGACGAATGTCGCGGAGACCTCGCTGACGGTGCCGGGCATCCGGTATGTGGTGGACAGCGGCGTGGCGCGGATCAGCCGGTATTCGGCGCGGAGCCGTCTGCAGGGGCTGCCGATCGAGCCGATCTCGCAGGCGTCGGCGGCGCAGCGGGCGGGGCGGTGCGGACGCGTGGGGCCGGGCGTGTGCATCCGGCTCTACAGCGAGGAGGATTTCAACGGGCGCCCGGCGTTCACGGACCCGGAGATCCTGCGGTCGAACCTGGCGTCGGTCATCCTGCAGATGAAGGCGCTGCGCCTGGGGGATGTGGAGTCGTTCCCGTTCATCGAGGCGCCGGGCCAGCGGATGGTGCGCGACGGCTACGACACGCTGGAGGAGCTGGACGCGATCACGGAGGCGAGGGACCTGACGCCGATCGGCGAGTCGCTGGCGCGCCTGCCGATCGACCCGCGGATCGGGCGGATGATCCTGGCGGGCGAGAAAGAGAACGCGATGGCGGAGGTCCTGGTGGTGGCCGCGGCGCTGTCGGTGCAGGACCCGCGCGAGCGCCCGATGGACCAGCGCGACGCGGCGGACGCGGCGCACAAGAAGTTCCAGGCGGACGGATCGGATTTCCTGACGCTGCTGAACATCTGGAAGGCCGACCACGAGCAGGCGGACCGGGTCTCGAACAATCAGCTGCGCCGGTGGCGGAAGGATCATTTCCTCTCGCACATGCGGATGCGCGAGTGGCGGGACATTCACCAGCAGCTGCGGTCGATCCTCACGGAGATGGGGCACAAGCCCAATCGGCAGCCGGCGGACGAGGGGGCGATCCACCGGGCGATCCTGGCGGGGCTGCTGGGCTCGGTCGGCAAGCTGGACGAGGGCGGCGAGTACGCGGGGTCGCGGGGGAACCGCTTCGTGCTGTTCCCGGGCTCGGCGCTGTTCGGCGGCAAGCCCAAGTGGGTGATGGCGGCGGAGATCGTGCGTACGACGCGGGTGTACGCCCGGACGGCGGCGCGGATCCGGCCGGAGTGGATCGAGCAGGTCGGCGAGCACCTGCTGAAGAAGACCTACACCGACCCGCGCTGGGACGAACGGACGCAGCGGGTGGTGGCGAACGAGAAAGCGACGCTGTTCGGGCTGGAGATCTACAACGGGCGCGCGGCGGACTACAGCGCGATCGAGCCCGCCCTGTGCCGGCAGCTGTTCATCCACCACGCGCTGGTCGAGGGCGAGCTGCGGAGCGAGGCGCCGTTCATGCGCCACAACCGGGCCGTGGCGCAGGAGGCCGAGCGCGTGCAGGCCAAGGCGCGCCGGTTCGACATCATCGCGGACGCCGAGCGGCGCTTTGCGTTCTTCGACCAGCGGCTGCCGGCGGAGGTGGTCAGCGGGCGGTCGTTCGATCGCTGGCGGCACAACGCCGAGAAGCTGGACCGGCGCATTCTGTTCATGTCGCTCGAGGACCTGCTGATGCCCGGCGCGGAGGAGGTGACGCCCGAGCGCTATCCGGACCGCGTGAAGGTGGGCGGGCACGCGCTGGAGCTGGACTACGCGTTCCGCCCTGGCGAGGCGGACGACGGCGTGACGGTGCGGACGCCGATCGGCGCGGTGGAGCGGCTGTCCACGGCGCTGGCGGACTGGATCGTGCCCGGGCTGGTCAAGGAGCGGGTGATCGAGATGCTGCGGGCGCTGCCCAAGGAGCGGCGCCGGCAGTTGGGGCCCGCGCCCGACCTGGCGGCGGAGTTTCTCGGGACGAACCCGGCGCAGAACCGGCCGCTGGCCGAGACGCTGGCGGAGTTCGTGTCGCACAAGGTTGGAGCGCGGATCGAGCCGACGCTCTGGAGCGGGGCGTCGATCGATGAGCCGAAGCGCCCGCGGTTCGTCGTCGTCGACGACCGGGGCAAGCCCGTCGCGGACGATCGGGATGTGGAGAACCTGCGCGGGAAGGCCTCGAGCGCGATCGCGGCGACGCTGGCGCGGGACACCTCCACGCCGTTCCAGCGCAGCGGCCTGACGGACTGGACCTTCGACGACCTGCCCCCCACTGTGCCGACGGGCGCGGGGCTGACGGCGGTCCCGGCGATCACCGACGAGGGCAAGGCGGCGGGGCTGGGGCTGTTTCCCACGCGCGAGGCCGCGGCCCGCGCACATCATCGCGGGCTGCGCCGGCTCTTCGCGATCAAGGCGAGCCGCGAGATCCGCGCGGCGGTGCAGCACGCCGGCGCGCTGGACCGGATGCGCTTGCATTTCAAGGGCAACCGGCTCGAGGGCGACCTGATGGACATGCTCGGCCTGCTGACGGCGGAGATCGCGTTCTTGAAGGAGGGCTCCGACCTCCGGGTGCGTCATCAGTTCGAGCGGCGGTACGAGACTGGGTTCGGGCGCATCTTCGCGGCGGCGCGGGAGACGGCGGACCTGGTGGACTCGATCCTCACGCAGTTGCAGCGCGTGCGGCTGTCGCTCGACAAGGCGACGACGCCGGCGTGGGCGATGTCGATCCTGGACATTCGAGACCAGGTCGGCTGGCTGACGCGCGGGCCGTTCCTGCTGACGACGCCGCTGGATCGGCTGCGGAGCTACCCGCGGTACCTCCGCGCGGCGGAGCTGCGGGTGGAGAAGCTGCGCCAGGGCAAGCTCGCGGGCGACGAGCGGGCGCGGGCGGAGGTCAAGATCCAGTGGGAGCGGGCGCTGCAGATCCTGACGCAGATGGCGGCGCTCCCAGAGGCGACGGCCCCGGACATGCCGGCGTTCCGCTGGATGGTCGAGGAGCTGCGGGTGTCGCTGTTCGCCCAGGAGCTGGGGGTGCCGGCCCCGGTGTCGAGCAAGCGGCTCGACGACGAGTGGCGGCGGCTGATCGCCCCCTGAGGGCCCCCGGCGGGGCCTCTGGGCGGCGAATCCGGACTCCGGGCCGCTGCGAATCCACCGCCAATGACCCAGCAGCCCTTCACCATTTTCATCGACGGGGATTGCCCGCTGTGCCGGGGCGAGGCCCGTCTGTTGGAGCGGCTCGACCGGGGCCGTGGGCGGCTGGCGATGCTGGACATCGCCGCCCCGACTTTCGACGCGGCCTCGGTCGGGCTGCAATATGAGGCGCTGATGGGGTCCATCCACGGACTGACGGCGGAGGGTCGCGTCGTGACGGGGATGGAGGTCTTCCGTCGCGCGTATGGGGCCGTCGGTCTGGGATGGCTCGTGGCGCCGACGGGCTGGCCGGTGATTCGGCCGGTGATGGACCGGCTGTACCGCTGGTTCGCCGCGAACCGGCTGCGGCTGACGGGACGGAGCCACGCCTGCGAGAGCGGGCGGTGCGTGCCGGCGCGTTAGTCGCTCGCGGGGATCTCGCGCTCGTGGGGATCGACGGCCCGGTCGATATCGGGCGCGACGCGGCCCTGCTCCCTGGCAAGATGCTCGAGCTGAGTCGCCAGGCCGTGGACATGGTCTGGACGAAGGCCGGCCTCGTCCACGAGGTAGGACTCCCATAGTCGGTGGCTGCGGATGATCTGTTTCGCCTCGGCGCGGCCCGCGGGCGTGAGGCGGTAGGCGGCGCCATCGTGTTCGGCTTGGCCGGCTCGCTCGGCGAGGCGGATGGAGCGCTCGCTTTCGGCGGCGACGCCGATGAGGGTCGCGATGGCGGCGGGCGTCGCGGGGAGTCGCTGCTCCTCGAGCCGGTAGAGCGCTGCGAGGGCGTCTTCCCGCGCGACGCGGGCGCCGAGGCGGCGCCGGCGCACGGTGCGGGCGATCACGCCGTGGCGCGGGGCGGCGAGGCAGGCGAGGGCGAGCACCAGGCCCGCGACGACGGTGATCATTCCTGCGGCGTTGACGGCGCCCGGCAGTCCGAGCGGCTCGGGGCCGAACGCGCCGAGCAGGTAGCCGCCGACGCCGGTGAGCGCGGCGACAAGGACGCTGACGAGCAGCTGCGAGCCGAGGCGATCGGTCAGCAGGCGAGCGGTCGCGGCGGGGCAGATGAGCATGGCGACGACGAGGATGGAGCCGACGGCCTCGAACGACGCGACGGTGGCGGCGGCGACGAGGGCCATGAGGCCGGCGTGGATGGCGCCAGAACGGAAACCGAGCGCGTCGGCCAGGCCGGGATCGAAGGCGGCCAGGCGGAGCTCCTTGAAGAACACGGCGACGAACGCGGCGCAGACGCCGAGCGTGGCGGCGAGGACGACCACCTGACGCGGCGTCTGCTGCAGCGTCGACCAGCTGAAGAAGTCGCCCCAAACTGACGGCGGGAACCAGAAGATGGTCTCCAGCTGGCCGTGGAGGACGCAGTCGGCGTCGAGGTCGACCTGGCGCGCGGCGGCCTGTTCGAGCAGGACGACGCCCAGCGCGAACATGATCGAGAAGACTACGCCCATCGCGGCGCCGGGCTCGACGCGTCCGAAGCGGCGGACGGCGCCGATGAGCGCGACAGACACGAGCGCCGCGACGCCGGCGCCGAGGAACATGGGCAACGCGTCGCGCGTTCCGGAGACGAGGAAGCCGACCACAAGGCCGGGCAGGACGGAGTGCGAGATGGCGTCGCCGGCGAGGCTCTGGCGGCGGAGGACCAGGAAGCTGCCGAGCAGCGCGCAGACGACGGCGGCGAGCACGCCGGCGGTCATGGCGGGCAGGTCGATGGAGACGAAGGCGTAGAGGCTGTCGCTCATGACGCGCCGCTCCGCTGTGCGTCGTCGCGGCGAAGGAGCGCCTCGAGTTCGGCGGTCAGCTCGGCGCCGAGGACATGCTCGATCTGGTCGGCGGACCAATCCACATGATTCGGGGCGACATCGGCGTACTCGGTGAGGTAGCGCGTCCAGAGGACATGGTTGCGCCGGACACG
This sequence comes from uncultured bacterium, assembly GCA_938003595.1. Lineage (GTDB taxonomy): Bacteria > Planctomycetota > Phycisphaerae > Phycisphaerales > UBA1924 > JACVCK01. The sequence goes on along the minus strand of CALKYH010000056.1, from coordinate 1,474 downwards.
ACGGCCTCGTTCAAGCCCTGCGGCGCTGGGGACGAGGCGAGCGCCCTCTGCGCTCGCCAGACCCTGCCGGCGGAGCCACCACGACATGGCGGCGCCGATCGTCGGCGATGCGGCCATGGCGCGGCTGTCCTCGGCGACGATGAGCGCCTCGAGCGCGTGGTCGGTGGCGATGCGGAGGCGGAGGCGGCTCTGGCGGACCAGCTCGGCGATGACGCCGCGGACCGGGGCGAAGAACATGCTGAGGACGAAGAGAGCGCCGCAGATCAGGACGATGACCGCGCCGGCGGGCAGTCGGGAGGCAAGGGCGGAGGCGCTCGCGCCGAGGTAGCCGCCGAGGCCGCCGATCACGGCGCTGAGCCAGACCATGCGCCCGACGCGGTCGGTCCAGAAGCGGGCGGAGGCGGCGGGGATGATGAGCATGGCGACCATCAACAGGAGGCCGACGGCCTGCATGCCGACGACGGCGACCATGACGAGCAGCGCCATCAGGAGCAGATCGACGAGGGAGACGGACCAGCCCTGCGCGCGGGCGAAGCCAGCGTCGAAACAGACGAGGGCGAACTCCTTGCGAAGCAGAATCGCGGCGAGGCCTGCGAGGGCCGCGGCGGCGGCCATGAGCTTGGCGTCGCCGACGCTCATGGCGGCGGTCTGGCCGTAGATGTACGAGCGGATGCCGCCCTGGGAGAGGCCGGGGATGGCCTGCGCGACGCTCAGGAGGACGACGCCGGCGCCGAAGAAGACGCTGAGCACGGCGCCGATCGCGACATCCTCGCCGAGGCGCGTGGCGCTGGTGATCCACTGGACGACGAGGACGCCCAGGATGGCGCTGACCGCGGCGCCGACGAGCAGGAGGCCGACGCTGTGACTGTTCAGGCCCAGCGCCGCGGCGAGAAGGAAGGCGCCGACCACGCCGGGGAGCGAAGCGTGGCTGAGAGCGTCGCCCATGAGCGCCCGCTTGCGGAGCGTGGTGAAGGCGCCGACGACGCCGGAGGCGACGCCCAGGAGCGCGGCGCCGAGGACGACGACGGCGGTGTTGTAGCCGGCACGCAGGGTGAGCACGCGCAAGGTCTCGCCCCAGGTCGGCCACTCGAACCCGACATCGGTGAGGGATTGGGCGAGCGAGGCGTGCATGTCAGCCGCCCCCGGCCCTGGCGATCGCCTCGCCTGCCTCGACGAGCATGGTGAGGCGCCCGCCGTAGGTGCGGTGCAGGTTCTGGTTCGTGAACACCTTCGCGACGGGCCCCGCGGCGACGACGCGCATGTTGAGGAGGAGGGCCTCGTCGAAGTACTCGGGAACGGTCTGGAGATCGTGATGGACGCAGAGGACGGTCTTGCCCTGGGCCTTGAGGCCGCGGAGGACCTCGACGATGGCGCGTTCGGTCGCGGCGTCGACACCGGCGAAGGGCTCGTCCATCAGGTAGAGGTCGGCCTCCTGGGCGAGGGCGCGGGCGAGGAAGACGCGCTGCTGCTGGCC
>CALKYH010000055.1 GCA_938003595.1 uncultured bacterium | reverse complement strand
CGGGGACATCCGCCTCGGGGTAGATCGCCTTCACCGGGCACTCGTCCACGCACAGACCGCAGTCGATGCAGGTTTCCGGCTCGATGAACAGCTGCTTGGACGCGTCGTACTCGGACTCGTCCTTGCGCGGATGGATGCAGTCCACGGGGCAGACATCCACGCACGCTGTTTCCTTGGTCCCGATGCAGGGCTCGGTGATGACATGGGCCATACGGTTCGTCTCCTGCCGGCGTCGCCGGCGTCGATTCGGCGCCCGGAGGGGGACTGACGGATCCTCTATCTCATCGGCCCGACGGGTCCGAGGCGTTACGCATAGACCTCGAGGAAGACCCTTCGGGACGGCCGAACCTGCTTGTGAATCATCTGCCGCGTCCAGCGGCGGATGTCGGCCAGCTGATCGGCGTCGACATCCAGGTACTGCCGAAGGTCCGAGCCGGTCAGGTTCAGGGCGATCTGCTGGAAGATGCCCAGCTCCATTCCCGCCACGCCGCAGATGTAGATGAGCGTCCGAGGCGAGATCAGCGCCGGCAGCAGCCGGTCGCGCTCCGTCCGCACGCGGTCCTGGATGTAGAGCGGGTCGTGCCCGTCGGCCTGGCGCTCGCGGCTGATCGCCGTGATGTAGTGGAAGTTCTTGTGCTTCTCCTGCAGGCCCAGCAGGTCCGCGTGGTACAGCAGGTCCGTCGTGTACGGCGCGCCCATGATCAGGTAGATCTGGCTGTGGCACTTGCTCTCCAGCAGGTCCAGGATGAACCCGCGGAACGGCGCGATGCCCGTGCCCGTCGCGAAGAAGACATAATCGTGCGCCGATTTGTCGACCGGCAGCAGAAAGCGCTTGCCCGCCGGGCCGGTCACCTGCACCGCGTCGCCGGGGCGCCGGTCGCACAGGTAATTCGATGACACGCCCGTGAACAGCTTGTGCGATTCCCAGTGCTCGTCGATGAGGCGCTTGACCGTCGTCGCGACGATCACGCCCTTGCCGTCCTCGCCCCGTGCGGGGGAGCAGATCGAGTACAGGCGCACCTTATGGGGCTTGCCGTGCTCGTCCAGGCCGTCCGCGACCACGCCGATCGCCTGGCCCGGCAGGAACTGGCCCTCCATGCCCGTCCCGGTCAGGTCGATCTCGACATGCCGGACATAGCCGGCCGCCTTGCGGGCGGTGCACAGCTCGTTACGGACGATCTTTGCGGTCGCCGGCTCCCGGGGGGTCCGGACATGCATCTTCGCCTCGGGAAGAATGATCTCCGGCCCCCGCGCGTCGCCGTTGGCTTGGCTCATAGGTCCGCGAATCTAGCCCCGGGGGGTCCCCTGTCAAGGCGGAAGCGGCTGCGCCGCCCCTCCTTCCGGTGTATCCCGCACAGCCCGTCCGGGGGAACTTCAGATTCGGGGACGCGTATGGACGGGTGGGTATCCTGAGTCATCCTTTTCTCGTCCGCCCCGCACGGGCGCGACCGGATTCTCGACGCAGAAACGACGGTTTGCCGCCCCCCGGGCCTCATCCGGGCTCGCGCGGTCCGGAGACCGTCCAGAAAGGGCCTCCTTCCCGATGGGTCGTCTCGGCTGGGCCATCATCCTGGGTTCCTTGGTCGGAGCGATCCTGTTCGGCATCGTGCAGCGCGGCTGCAGCGCCGAGGCCGACGGCTCCCGCATCGTCGTGGTGCCCAATCAGCCGACCGATCTCGAGAAGGAAATGCGCCAGGCCGTCTCCGCCTCCCCGGCCGCGACGCCCACGCTCGCGCCCCCGCCCGAGCCCGTCGCCGGCCGACCGCGCGGCGTGTCGCCGATGATCCGCAACAACAACAATCGCACGCCTCCCGAGCCGGTGCAGCGGACGAACCCCGGCGAGACCACCGAGCAGGCCGAAGCCCGTCGCGCTCAGATGCGGGCCGATCGTCAGGCCGCGCTCGAGCAGATGCGCAAGAACCTGCAGAACGGCGCCGGCACAGCCCCGCGGCGCACCATCCCCGCGGGCACGATCCCGGAATCCAGCGGCGGCGTCGCGGAGTCCGATGCAGCGATCAATAACGACCCCGGCTTCGTTCCGAACCCGGACCTGGGTTTGCCCACGAACCAGAGGCCGACCTTCGACGCCATCTCGATGGCCCGGCGCAACTCGTCATCTTCCTCGGCCGAGAGCGGCTCCGTGCCCTCGCTCGGGTCGAGCGACCAGACCTCCGATATCCGCAACGACAACACCGGCTCAGGAGACTTCGTCACTTCCGGCCTGGGCGGCACGATCCCCTCGGGCGGCAACAACGGCGGCAACAATGGCGGCAATAACGGCGGGAACAATGGCGGCAATAACGGCGGGAACAGCGGCAACACGCCGGTCGCGCCCGGCGCCTTCTCGCTCGTGACCCCCGCGCACAACGCCACCGGCATCCTGCTGACCCCGACCTTCACCTGGCAGGCGGCGTCCACCGCCACCTCCTACCGGCTGCTCGTCGCTTCCGACAGCGCGTTCTCCGACATCCTGTTCGACTCCGGCTCGATCACGACGACCTCGGTCGCCGCGCCGACCGGCGTGCTCGAGCCCGGCCAGACCGCGTTCTGGCGGGTGACCGCCAGCAACGCCGTGGGCCAGACGGTCTCCGGCTCGACCTTCACCTTCGCGACCGCCAAGGCGCCCGGCGCCTTCGCCCTGAGCGCTCCGGCGATCAACGGCCCCGCCGTCACTCTTCCGATCACGCTCTCGTGGGGGACCTCGACCGACGCCTCGTCCTACCTGGTGACCGTCGCCCGCGACAGCGCCTTCACAGACATTGTCCTGACCGAGACGACGCTCGCCTCCACCAGCCTGGCTTTGCCCACCGAGGGGATCGAGGAGGGCAAGACCTACTACTGGAAGGTCGTCGCCCTCAACGCCGTCGGGGCCGCGCCCGCGTCGCCGGCCAACGGCGCCTCGTTCCGCGTGCTCGGCCAGCCCGGCGCGTTCGCCCTCGTGACGCCCGCGCCCGCCACGACCGACATGTTCATCCCCGTTCCGCTCGCCTGGACGCCCGCGCTCGACGCCGCGTCGTACCGGCTGGAGGTCGCCACCGACGAGGAGTTCGCGAACCGCGTCGTCAACATCGGCGGCCTCACCACCACCAGCTTCCTGCTCACCGCCGAGCACATCCAGCCCGGCACGACCTACTACTGGCGCGTCACCGCCTCCAACGCTGTCGATGTTCGCGGCTCCACTCCCGGCTCCGCGTCCTTCACCACGCTGCCCGGCCCCGGCGACTTCGCCCTCATCGGCCCCGCCGACGGCGGCGTCGGCACCCGGCCCGTGACGCTGCAGTGGCAGGAGTCCACCGGCGCCCTGCTCTACACCGTCGAGCTGTCCTCCAACGCCTCGTTCACGAACATCCTCGCCACGCAGCTGGTCATCCCCCTGATCGACGGGACCTCCTGGACGATCCCGGACAACCTGCTGCAGCTGAACAAGACCTACTTCTGGCGCGTCACCGCCGAGAACATCGTCGGTCGCAAGGCCGCGATCATCTCGCCCTTCTCGTTCACCGTCCGCGAGGCCGATTACGATGTGAACAAGGACGGCTCGGTCAATGTGCGCGACCTCTACGCCTTCCACGCCCTGCCCAATCCCAAACCCGACCTGAACCTCGACGGCGTCGCCAACGACAACGACCGCATCGGCCTCCGCGCCGCGATCCGCGGCGGCGAGCCCGCCGATGTCGCCGGCAACTGACCGCCCGCGCTCCGCCCGCGGTACCATCCGCGCGTGCGAGCAGAACACCAGACCATCGACGCCTTTCTCGAAGCCCTCGCCGCCAAGTCGCCCACGCCCGGCGGCGGAGCGGTCGCGCCCCTGATCGGCGCCCACGCCGCGGCGCTGGCCTCGATGGTCGTCGCCTACTCCATCGGGCGCAAGGCGCTCCTCGCCCACCAGCCCGCGCTCGAGGCGGCCGCCACGCGGCTCGTCGAGATGCGCCGGCGATTCCTCGACATCGCGGAGGCCGACGCCGCGGCGTACGCCCGGCTGAACGAGGCCATGCGACTGCCTGCAGACGACCCTGCCCGCCCCGGAGCCGTCGGCCCCGCCGCCCAGGCCGCCATCGACCCCCCGATGCAGGCCGTCGCCCTGGGCGTGGACCTGCTCCGGCTCTGCGCCGACCTGGCCCCCATCACGAATCGGTATCTCCACAGCGACCTGGCCATGGCGGCGGTCTTCGCCGAGGCCGCGAGCCGGGCGTCGCTCTGGAATGTGCTCGTGAACCTGCCCCTTCTGAAGGAATCGGGCGTGGACGCGGGCGACCCGCTGGGCCGGGCCGACGGCCTGCTGGACCAGGCCCGATCGCTGCTGGCGCAGGTGCAGGACGCCTGCCGCCCTTCATCGTGAGCGCGTGAAGGTCGCCGCCTTGGCGGGTCGATAAAGTCCCCTGTGATCGGCCCCGACCCGCGCGACATCGTGGACATCGCCGGCCTGCGCGAGCGCCAGCCTGACGCCATCCAGGCCCGGTCTCCGGCGGAGGCGCGCGACGCGATCGCGGCGCGCCGGGCCGAGCCCGGGCGCCCGTGGATCAGCGTGTGGTTCCGCTGCTGTCATGTCTACGCCCGGATCTACCGCAATCCGCAGGGCACGGCCTACGACGGCATGTGCCCGCGCTGCCGGGCGAAGGTGCGTGCTTCGGTCGGCCCCGGCGGCACCTCGCAGCGGTTCTTCGAGGCGAGCTGAACCGCTCGGCGATCGGCGCCCGAGGCCCGTACACTGCTGCTCCATGGCCGCTCTGAACGCCTCTCCGTACGACATCGCCCGTCCCACGGGCCGCTGCGCCGTCACCGGCGCCGAACTGGCGCCCGGCGACCGGATCGTGGTCATCCTCGCGGACCGTGACGATGTGCCCGGCGCCACGCTGGAGCGGCTCGAGGTCCTCGAGAGCGCATGGACGCCCGAGTCCCGGCGTGAGCTGCTCACGCCCCATCGGCGCCTGTTCGCCCTCTGGCGGACGATCCAGCCCGAGCCCACCGCCAAGCCGCGACTCTTCATCGATGACGACGCCCTCGTCGAGATCTTCCATCAGATCGGCGACGAGATCCCCGACCAGCCCGCCGACGATGACGATCGAGCCAACATCGCGTTCCGCTTCGTGCTGGCGCTGATCCTGTGCCGCAAGCGCCTGCTCCGCCACGAGGGCTCCCGCGCCGCGGCCGGCGCTCGCCCGGCGCTCCTGCTCGTCCGTCCGAAGGGCGCCGCACCGGAGGATCCTCCGCTGGAGGTGGTGGACCCCGGCATGGACCGCGACGCCCTCGCCCGCGCCACCGAGCGTCTGGCGCAGGTCATGCGGGGCGATGTGTGAACGCTCTTCGCGTCGCAACGCTCGCTGTCGTGATGGTCGCCGCGATTTTCGGCGGCTGCGCCGACAAGCCCGCGGTGACGGAGGCGCCGGTCCCGCAGGGCCCGCCGCCCGAGAGCTACGAGGTCATCGCGGCGCGATGGAACGAACGCGCCGAGCGTCTGGACCGGCTCTGGGCCCGCGCCGTGGTGGCCATCAAGTACCGCGACGCCGACAACCGCCGGCGCACGGAGCAGGGCGAGGGCCACTTCCAGTTCCTCGCGCCCGCGCAGCTGGCGCTGTCCGTCGGCAAGCTCGGCGAGATCATCGCCTGGCTGGGCTGCGACTCCCAGCGCTTCTGGTTCTTCGAGCG
>CALKYH010000054.1 GCA_938003595.1 uncultured bacterium | reverse complement strand
AGAAGCGGTTGAGCAGGCGTGCGAGGTCGACCGGCGGATCGGCGCCGGCGAGAGCGCCCACGCCATCGGACCCCTGGCCGGCGTGCCCATCGCCATCAAGGACAACATGTGCCTCCAGTGGGGGTGCACCACCTGCGGCTCGAAGATCCTCGAGCACTACGAGTCCCCCTTCAACGGTACGGCGGTGCAGCGGTTGCTCGACGCGGGCGCGGTGATCGTCGGGAAGACGAACCTCGATGAGTTCGCGATGGGCTCGTCGTGCGAGAACTCCGCGTTCGGGCCGACGGGCAACCCGTGGGACCCCGAGCGGGCGCCGGGCGGCAGTTCGGGCGGCAGCGCCGCGGCCGTGGCGGCGGGGATGGTCGCGGGCTCGCTCGGCAGCGACACGGGCGGCTCGATCCGCCAGCCGGCGGGGCTGTGCGGGCTGGTCGGCGTGAAGCCGACCTACGGGCGCATCAGCCGGTACGGGCTGGTGGCGTTCGCGTCCAGTCTTGATCAGATCGGTCCCTTCTCGCGGACCATCGCGGACAGCGCGCTGCTGCTCAATGTCCTGTGCGGGCACGACCCGCTGGATTCGACTTCGGCGCCGGTGCAGACGCCGGACTTCCTGAAGGACCTGGAGCGCCCGGTGGAGGGGCTGCGCCTCGGCGTGCCGCGGCAGGCGCGGTCGGACCGCAACCACCCCTCGGTGGCGAAGGCCCTGGACGAGGCGATCGAGGTCTATCGCAAGCAGGGCGCGGAGATCGTCGAGGTGGACCTGCCCCGGCTCGATCACGGGATCGCGGCGTACTACATCGTCGCGCCGGCGGAGGCCTCGTCCAACCTCGCGCGGTTCGACGGCATCCGCTACGGCCGGCGCGCGGAGATCGCGCCCGGCGACGACCTGATCGCGCTCTACGCCAAGAGCCGCGCCGAGGGCTTCGGCCCCGAGGTGCAGCGGCGCATCATGCTCGGGACCTATGTGCTCAGCAGCGGGTACTACGACGCGTACTACCTGACGGCGCTGAAGGTGCGCCGGCTCATCAAGAACGACTTCGACGCGGTGTTCGCCGGCTCGGACACCTCGGGCCACACCGGGGTGCAGGCGATCCTCATGCCCACGGCGCCGGGGCCGGCGTTCCGGCTCGGCGAGAAGAACGCCGACCCGCTGTCGCTGTACCTCGAGGACTACTACACGGTGACGGTGAACATGGCGGGGCTGCCGGGGCTGTCGATGCCCGCGGGCATGGCCGAGGTGGACGGCGTGCGCCTGCCGGTGGGCGTGCAGCTGGTGGGGCCGGCGTTCGACGAGGCGCGCCTGCTGCGGATCGCGCGGATGTTCGAGCGGGAGACGCCCTGGCACAAGCAGACGGCGCCCGCGGCGGGCTGAAACCGCGGGGGTTGGCGACGGAATAAGGCGCTGGCGGGGCCGCTCGGGAGCGAGCGGGCGCCGCGCGGAGGGTCAGGCGTATGCAGTTTCGGGTGTTCGGTTCTGAAGAAGGCTCCGGTCGTCCTGTCGAGATCCTGGTGCAGGCCTCGACGGTGGGGGAGGCGGATCGTCTCGCGCGCGGTCGGGGCGTGACGCCGCGGCGGATCGAGGCGGACGAGGACGCCTTCGGCCCGGGCGTGGCGGCGCGCGAGGAACTCGCGGCGTCGCGCGGGCACGGCGTGGGTGTGGACCCGGCGGACGAGAAGGAGGTCTGGCGCGGCTCGCCGAGCCAGTGGTCGAACCTGCCGGTGTTCCTGCTGTGCGTGCTGATCATCCCGATCCCCTACGCGATCTGGCGTGTGATCGTGACCGCGTGCACGAGCTACATGCTGTCCACGCAGCGGCTGAAGTTGGCCCGGGGCGTGTTCAACCGGGTGTTCGACGAGGTGGAGATCTACCGCATCAAGGACTCGACGGTGCGGCAGACGCTGCTGCAGCGGATGGTGGGCATCGGGACGATCGAGCTGATCACCAGCGACCGCACGCACCCGACCATCGTCATGGCGCACATCCCCGCGTTCCGCGAGGTGCAGGCGATGATCCGCACGCAGACCGAGGCGATCCGGCGCGCCCGCGGCGTGCGCGAGATCGACATGGACAGCCCCGACGACAGCATGCACTGAACGAAAGCGCCCCCGGCGCAGGGCCGGGGGCGCGGTGTGATCGGGGATGTCCGCGGGCTCGATCAGGCGCAGGAGGTGTTGTAGACGCTCAGCAGCGCGTTGAGGTCGGCGAAGTCCACATCGCCGTCGCCGTCGATGTCGCCCTGCAGGCCCGTGCCGGTCTGGTTGAACTGGCCCAGCACGATGTTCAGGTCGGCGAAGTCCACCTCGCCGTCGCCGTTGACATCGCCCGTGCAGCCCACCGTGCTCATCTGCACGGTGAAGGCGCCGACGAGGGTGTCGGAGCCGTCGCTGTTGGAGACGGTGACATCGCGGGCGCCCAACGCGGCGCCGGGAGCGACGAAGAACTGCAGGCCGGTGACGACGGTGCCGTCGGGGTTCGAGGACGCCAGCCCCGACACAGAAACGCCCGAGCCCGAGACGCTGACATGGGCCGCGGTGAGGTTGCGGAGGTTCACGCCGGTGAGCGTGACGGGCACGCTCTGGCCCTGAGCGCCGGCGTTGGGAGCGACGCTGGCCAGGTCGGTGACGGCGCCGAAGACGGTGACGGTGATGTGGTCGGTCGAAGCCGAGCCGAAGTTGTCGGTCACGCGCATGGCGATGTCGTACACGCCGTTGGAGACATACTGGCGGATGGGCTGGGGCTGGCCGAGGGTCTCGAAGGAGCCGTCGCCGTCCAGGTCCCAGTCGAACGACGAGGCGTTGAGCGTGGCGCCCGCGTCGGTGGGGGCGGAGTTGATGTCGCCCATGAAGTAGCAGTTCGTGTTGGCGGCGACGCGCTTGTTCACGCCGGCGATGGCCTCCGGCGGGGCCTTGGAGGCGCCCACGCGCAGGGTCATGTTGTAGAGCTGGACGATCTGGTTGGCGGAGGCGTTGGGCCCGGCGTCGAAGATGCGCACGGTGTAGGTCCCGGCGGCGAGCGTGCCGGCGTTGAGCGTCTCGGTCGCGCCCACGCCGCCGGAGCTGGCGGACTGGATCACGCCCACGCCCGCGGCGTCGCGCAGCTCGATGTTCAGGTTGCCGGCGCTGGTCGCGTTGACGCTGCTCTCGAAGCCGAAGCAGGAGAAGAACTGCTCGCCGTTCTGGTAGGTCCCGCCGGTCGGCGCCGCGCTGATGACGACGGCCTGCGGCGAGGAGAGCGTGAAGCGGAAATAGTCGCTGTTGGAGCCGTTGAGGGCGTTGGCGCCGTTGGTGGACAGGTTGTTCTCGATGACCGAGCGGACCACGGGGGAAGTGAGGTCGCCGAAGTCGTGGGCGTTGGCGGCGGAGTAATTGCCGGAGAACCGGTCGCCGTAGGAGCGCCCGGCGCCGCGCCGCTCGTCGATGGCCACGGCGTCGGAGCCGAGCTGGATGGAGGGCTCCATGAGCTTGCTGCCGTTGCAGGGGACGACATGGAAGTTGCCCAGGCCGTGGCCGTGCTCGTGGGCGGTGGTGTTGCGGAAGTAGCGGAAGTTGAACTGGGGGTCGTTGAAGTTGGCGGGGAGGAAGAAGTCGGTGTTGAAGCACATGTCGCTTCCGCCGACGCCGGCGCCGCCGGCGGGAGACGGGAACGCGTTGTAGGCGAGGAACGAGCTGGTCCCGAAGCCCAGGCCGCCGATGCGGACATCGCCGCGCGCGGGGTCGCGGGCGACGGACTGGTCCATGGGGGAGTTGTTGTCGGCGACCTCCTGATAGGTCAGCCCGCCGTAGCGACGCCACGACGCGAGGGCCTGACGGATGAGTTCGCGTCCGCGGTCGATGTTGCCGTAGGCGGCGACGAGGCGCGCGTTGAGGTTGTTGGGTCCGGTGTCGGACACAGCGGCCAGGCCCCAGATAACGCCGTCGGCGGGGAAGGAGAAGGTCAGGCGGGCGCTGGTCGCCTGCTCGTCGATGCTCTGGCCGCCGTCGCCGTTCCAGACGAGCGAGTCGGTGAAGAAGCGCTCGGCGGGATCGACGGGGACGGGGGCGCCGGGGGGCAGCAGGCCCCACTCCTTGACCAGGACCTCCCACTCGGCGGGGGTGAGGTCGGAGGGGAAGCACATCGGGGTGACCGTCAGGAACCGGGTCGCGCGCCGGGCCTGCTCGGGGGTGAGCGTCGCGAGAGCGCTGTCGAGCGCGCTGTGCCCGGTGTCGGGCAGGAAGGTGGGCATCGGGCGGATGGACTTGGCCGGGGCGATCGCGCCGGCGGCAAGCACGATGGCCGCGGGGATCAGGTAGGCGCGGACGGGCAGTGATGCGGTCATGGTCTCTCCGGAGCCCCGGCGGACGGGGCGTGGTGTTCGGCGGGGCTTGGGCGGCCTCGCGGGCTGGCTGGAAAGGGAGCCCCGGACCCCGGCCGCGGGTTGGTGCGGCGGGGGCCTCTCTCCCCTCATGGGATGCGTACCCAGATGATCAGACCCCATGAACGCCCGCAACGCAAGCCCGATTCCGGCCTGTGGGCGGGAATTTCGGGCCGCTTGGGGGTCTGGGCAAGGGCGGTCAGCCGCCGCCGGCGACGCGGTCGACCTCGTCGAGGGTGGTGATCCCGCGGGCGACGAGCTGCCAGCCGGTCTGCATGAGAGTGGTGAACAGGCCGCTCTCGATGACGCGGCGCATCGCCTGGATGGTGGGCTCCTTCAGGACGATGTCGCGCAGGTCGTCGTTGAACTCCAGCATCTCGAAGATGGCCTGCCGGCCCCGGAACCCGGTGCGGAGGCAGCGGGCGCAGCCGGTGGCGGAGTAGATCTCGGTCTTGTTCTCGAGGAAGCGGCCCATGCGTGTGGCCTGACCGGGCGTCACGCGGACGGGGCGCTTGCAGTGGTCGCAGAGCACGCGGACCAGGCGCTGGGCGACGACCAGGTCGAGGGAGTTGGCGACGAGGTAGGGCTCGACGCCCAGGTCGAGCAGGCGGAAGACGGCGCCGATGGTGTCCTTGGCGTGGACGGTCGAGAAAACCAGGTGGCCGGTCATCGCCGCCTGCATGGCGACGCGCGCGGTCTCGTCGTCGCGGATCTCGCCGACGAGGATGACATCGGGGTCCTGGCGGAGGACGGAACGGAGCAGCTGGCCGAAGGTGGCGCCGGTCTCGGTGTTGACGGGGATCTGGGTGATGTGGTCGAGGTGGTGCTCGACGGGGTCTTCGATGGTGATGACATTGCGCCGCTCGCGGTCGATCTCGCGCAGGGCGTTGTAGAGCGTGGTGGTCTTGCCCGAGCCCGTGGGTCCGCAGACCAGAAGGAGGCCGGATTCCTTCTCGACGGCCTTCTTCAGGCGGTCGTACATATAGGAAGGCATGCCCTGATCGGCGAGGCGCTCGGGGGCGTCGGCGCAATTGAGGATGCGCAGGACGAGCTTCTGGCCGTGGACCGATGGGGTGATGCTGGCGCGGAGGTCGAGCCGGCGGGCGCCGACGAGGGCGGAGAGGTGGCCGTCGAGGACCGCCTCGCGCCCGGCGGACTTCATGTGGCAGGCGGCTTTGATGAGGCCGATGACCAGCTCTCCGACGCCGACGGGCAGGTCGACCAGGCCGATCATGGTGCCGTCCACGCGCAGGCGGACCTGGGTGGTCTCGCCCTTGGGCTCGACATGGATGTCGGTGGCGCGGGCCTTGGCGGCGGTGACGAGCAGCAGCCGCATGGCGACGGCGCCTTCGCCGGATCCGCCGAGCGCTTCGGAGCGCCGGCCGCGCGCGTCGATGACGGAGACGGCCTCGGGCCCGTCGGCGCCCGCGGCGAGGGCGTTGGTGGTCTGCTGGAGCTCCGCGGCCCAGGCGGGGCTGCGTCCGCCGGGTGGTGGGGCCTTCTTCGGGACGGGCGCCGGGGAGGGCGCGGCGACGGCGCCGGTTTCCTGATTGGCGTCGCGCTCGCGCCGGGTGCGCTGGTCGGCGCTGACGCCCTCGATGATGAAGACATGCTTGCCGACGCGGATGCGGTCGCCGGGGTTGAGGGGCGAGTCGGTGACGCGCTGGTCGTTCAGGCGGGTGCCGTTGCGGGAGCCCAGGTCGCGCAGGCGCCAGGCGCCCTTAGAGTCCGGCTCCAGGGTGCAGTGGAACCGGCTGGCCATGTCGTCCTCGATGTGGACATCGTTGTCGGGGTGGCGCCCGATCGCGATCGGCTTGCTGCCGAGCGTGATGTTGCGGCTGAGGGCGCCGGCCGAGTCCAGGACTACCAACTGCATCGCCGTCATGCGGTCACTGCCCCGTCAGTAAGGTCCCCTCGAAGCGCGCTGCCCACCGGCGATCGGGATGAATCCCCGGACGATCGCCGAACCGGTCGAGTTTAGTCCACGCCAGTAGGGGCCGCAAGCATTCTGAGGCGATCCGGGTCGGTTCAGGGAGCGTGCTTCGGCGCGGTCTCGCCGGCCGGCGGAGCCTGCACCCAGAACCAGCCGCGCAGGTCGCCGGCTTTGAAGCCGGTGGCCTGGTCGGCCGGGTAGGCATTGGCGAGGGCGGCGCGCGTCTCGGGCGCGAGATCGGCAGGTTCGCCGTGGCACGCGAGGCAGTTGGCGCCGAGCCGGATGGGCAGGGCGACGCCGAGAGAGCCGTCGGCGCCCGCGGAGTACCGGGGCTCGGCGGGACGGTCGGCGAGGAGGGCCTCGGCCCACTCCGGGGCGCGGTTCGCGGGGTTGCGGAGCCGGTCGCTTGTGCGGCCGATCTGGACGGCGTGCTCCTCCGCAACCTGGGCGGCGATGAGCGGCGCCTGCTCCTTGCAGACCGCGATGGCGCCGGCGGGGCCGGAGGCGGCGAGTTCGGACTCGAGGCGTGCGAACAGCGCCGCGAACATCGCGTCGCGCGCCGCGATGGCGGCGTCACGCTGGGCGCGCTGCGACTCGGACAGGGCCGCTTCGTCGATCGGGGTCCAGTGGGTGCGTTCGGTCCAGTAGGGCGTGGCCTTGCCGGAGGCCTTCGTGCCCTCGCGGACGAAGTCGCTCAGGCCCGCGGCGTGGGAGCGCAGGAGCATGACGGTGTGCGGGTCGTCGGAGGTCTCGACGATGCTCACGCCCTTATCGGTGGTGGTCACGCGGAGCTGCACCTTGTCGGCGTGCTCGAAGAGTTCGAGGAAGACCGGGTCCCACACGCGGACGCGGGCGCCGACCGTCATCCTGTGCTTCATGGCCAGCGCGTGGTCGCGGATGAGTTCGGCGATGGCGGGGTCGTCGGACTCGGTGACGGCCTCGACGCCGTTCTCCAGGTGGCGGACCTCGCGACGGATGGCGGTGTGGTTGCGGAGCAGCGCGATCCAGACGCCCTTGTCGTAGGCGAGCGTGCCGGGCGCTGGGGACGAGGCGGGGGCGTCCTGAGCGCGGGTCGGCGTCAGCAGGGCGGTGAGCGCGAGGAGCACGAACGGCGCGGCGTGGCGGGCGAGCATGGCGGGGTCCTTCTGCGGCGCGGGTGGTCGGTGGGCTATCCCGGAACCATATCGAGCTTCGGAGGCCCCGGAAGCCCCGAATCGGGGTGGAACAGATCGCCAGCGTGGGATGGGAAATGATCTAGACTGGCTGGCCCGGGCGAATCGAAAGGATCGACGCGATGAGTGACTGGAATCGTCTTGGGTCCCGGCGGATGGCGTTGATGGGAGCGGCGGCGTGGGCGCTGGCCGGGGCGACCGGGGGCGCGGCGTGGGGGCAGGACCGCGCCATGGCGTTCGTGAACGCCCATGTGATCCCGGTGGATGGTCCCGAGATCGCGGACGGTTACCTGGTCGTTGAAGGCGGCAGGATCGTCGCCGTCGGCGAGGGCGATCCGACCGGGGACTTCGAAGTGATCGACTGCGCGGGCAAGTTCATCATGCCCGGGCTGGTGGACACGCACTCGCACATCGGCGGCGCGGGCGGGGCGGACGGCTCGGGGCCGATCCAGCCGGGCGTGCGCGTGCGGGACTCGATCAATGTGCGGTCGAGCGGGTTCAAGCGGGCGCTGGCCGGGGGGCTGACGACGCTGAATCTCATGCCCGGCTCGGGGCACCTGTCCAGCGGGCAGACGGTGTATCTGAAGCTGCGCCACGACAAGTCCAAGGAGATGGACGGGGTCCGTACGATCGACGACATCACCATCTGGACGGAGGACGGCCGCCCGATGGGCGGTCTCAAGATGGCCAACGGCACGAACCCGCAGCGCGACGGCGGGGCGAGCGGCTTCCCGGAGACGCGCGGCAAGGCGGCGTACCTGGTGCGTGAGCGGTTCATCAAGGCGCAGGAGTATCAGCGGAAGCTGGACGCGGCCAAGAAGGACGACGGCACGGTCGACGAGGCCAAGCTGCCGGAGCGCGACCTGGACCTGGAGATCCTGTGCGAGGCGATGCGGGGCGAGCGCATGGTGCACCATCACACGCACCGGCACGACGACATCATCACCGTGCTGCGGCTGGCGGACGAGTTCGGCTTCCGCGTGACGCTGCACCATGTCAGCGACGGCTGGGTGGTGGCGGACGAGATCGCGGCGGCGGGTGTGCCGGTGTCGGCGATCCTGGTCGACGCGCCCGGCGGCAAGCTGGAGGCGGTCGGGCTGCGGATGGAGGCCGCGGGGATCATGGAGGGCGCCGGCGTGAAGACGGCGCTGCACACGGATGACTGGATCACGGACAGCCGGCAGTTCCTGCGGATGGCGGCGCTGGCCAACCGGGGCGGGATGACGCGGGCCGGGGCGCTTGCGGCGGTGACGCTGCGGGGGGCGGAGATCCTGGACCTCGAGAGCGAGATCGGGTCGCTGACGCCGGGCAAGAGCGCGGACTTCGTCATTCTTTCGGGCGATCCGCTGAGCGTGTACGCGGCGGTCGAGAAGACCTTCGTCGAGGGTCATCTGGCGTTCGATCGCTCGGACCCGAAGGATCACCTGTACGCCGTGGGCGGGATCGGGGCGAACAACGACCCGGCGCCGTACTTCTGCTGCTACGACCACCTGCTCGGGGAGGGGAACTGACCATGAAGACTTCTCTGCTCATTGCGGCCGCGGGCGCGGCGCTGTTCGCCGGGGCG
Organism: uncultured bacterium; assembly: GCA_938003595.1. Classification (GTDB taxonomy): domain Bacteria; phylum Planctomycetota; class Phycisphaerae; order Phycisphaerales; family UBA1924; genus JACVCK01. The sequence continues at coordinate 15,958 of CALKYH010000054.1, read as the reverse complement.
GTCGCCTCGGCGCAGGTCGCGGTTCGGGCGAACACGCTCTGGACGATGGCGGGCGATCCGATCGAGGACGGCGTCGTCGTCATCAACGCCGAGGGCAAGATCGAGGCGGTGGGGCCCGCGGCGAGCACGCCGATCCCGGAGGGCTACGACCTCCGCCGCTGCGAGGTGGCCACGCCGGGGCTGATTGATGTGCGCACGACGCTGGGTCTGACCGGCATCTACAACGAGGAGGCGGACCAGGACCAGATCGATTCGTCCTCGCCGCTGCAGCCGCAGCTGCGCGCCATGGACGCGTACAACCCCCTCGATCGACTTGTCGGCTATGTGCGGGGCTTCGGCGTGACGACGATCCACACCGGGCACGCGCCGGGCGAGCTGCTGTCGGGGCGCACGATGATCGTCAAGACGCGGGGCGGCACGGTGGAGGAGGCGACGGTGGTGGGGGAGCTGGGCCTGGCGGCGACGCTGAGCCCGATCGCGCAGAAGGGCGGCGGCAAGAGCCCGGGCTCGCGCGGCAAGATGATGGAGATGCTGCGGAGCGAGCTGATCAAGGCGCAGGCCTATCGCGCCAAGTGGAAGAAGTGGGAGGCCGGCGGCGAGGAGGCCGAGGGCGGTGAGAAGAAGGACAAGAAGGACCCGCCCTCGCGGGACCTGAAGATGGAGGCGCTGGTCCAGGCGCTCGATGGGCAGGCGCCGTTCATCGTGACGGCGAACAAGAGCCAGGACATCGCCAACGCGCTGCGGCTGGCGGAGGAATTCGACCTGAACCTGTGGCTCGACATGGGCGCGGAGAGCCCGCTGTTCATCGAGGAGCTCAAGGAGCGGGACATCCCCGTGCTGCTGCACCCGACGATGTATCGCGCGGTCGGCGACGCGGAGTCGCTGTCGTTCGAGACGGCGAGCACGCTGGCGGACGCGGGCGTGCGGTTCGCGATTCAGACGGGCTTCGAGGGCTATGTGCCGAAGGTGCGTGTGGTGTTGTTCGAGGCCGCGACCGCGGCCGGCGCGGGCGGGCTGGGCTTCCAGCGGGCCCTGGAGGCGGTGACCATCGACGCGGCGGAGATCCTTGGGATCGAGGGGCGCGTGGGGTCGCTGGCGGTGGGCAAGGACGGCGATGTGGCCATGTACGACGGGGACCCCTTCGAGCACACCACGCACTGCGTGGGCGTGGTGATCGAGGGCGAGGTCTTCGGCGGCGAGCGTGAGTTCGAGCGGAATTACCCCTGACACGGTTCAAGGAGACGGGACGATGGCACGGCTGATGCGCGGGAGCGTTCTGGCGATGACTCTGGCGGGCGTCTGCTGCGGGAGCGCTCACGCGGCGCCGCCGGAGGCGCTCGCGGGGCTGGACGCGCGGTACCCGGCGCTGGAGGCGCTGTACATCGACCTGCACAAGACCCCGGAGATCTCGCTGCAGGAGGAGAAGACCAGCGCGAAGATGGCGGCCGAGCTGCGCAAGCTGGGCTACGAGGTCATCGAGGGGATCGGCGGGCACGGCGTGGTCGGCGTGCTGCGGAACGGCGACGGTCCGACCGTGCTCCTGCGGACGGACATGGACGCCCTGCCCATGAAGGAGCTGACGGGCCTGCCGTACGCGAGCACGGCGACGGCGGTGAACGACGCGGGCGAGGTCGTGCCGGCGATGCACGCGTGCGGGCACGATGCGCACATGGCGTCGTGGGTCGGCGCCGCGGCGCTGCTGGCGGAGCGGAAGGACCTGTGGAGCGGCACGCTCGTGATGGTGGGTCAGCCGGCCGAGGAGGTGGTGCTGGGGGCGCGGATGATGGTGGAGGATGGGCTGTTCGACCGCGTGCCCGAGCCGGACTTCGTGGTCGGGCTGCATGTGACGAACCTCATCCCGGCGGGGCAGATCGGCGTGATCTCGGGGCCTGCGTCCGCGGCGTCGAACGCGGTGGACATCGTGTTCCACGGCAAGGGCGGTCACGGCGCGGCGCCGCACCGGGCGATCGATCCGGTGCTGATGGCGGCGCGGACGGTCGTCACGCTGCAGGCGGTGGTCTCGCGCGAGGTGAACCCGCTGGACCCGGCGGTCATCACGGTGGGCAGTTTCCACGCGGGCACGAAGCGGAACATCATCCCGGACACGGCGAAGCTGGAGTTGACGGTGCGGTCGTACAAGCCGGAGGTGCAGAAGCACCTGCTGGAGGCGATCGAGCGGATCGCGATCGCCGAGGCCGCGGCGGCCGGCGCGACGACCCCGCCGGAGGTGGTGGTGCGCGACGAGTACGCGGAGGTGGTGGTGAACGATCCGGAGCTGTCGGCGCGGCTCATGTCGGCGCTGCAGCGCACGTTGGGCGAGGCGAGCGTGGTGACGATGGACCCGGCGACGACCTCGGAGGACTTCGGCGTGTACGGGCGCGTGGCGAACGCGCCGGGGATTCAGCTGCGCATCGGCGCGGTGAACCCGGCGGCGTACGCGAAGGCCGCGGCCGCGGACGCGGTGGAGTCGATCCCCGGGCCCCACAACTCGGGGTTCGCCCCCGATCCGGAGCCGACGCTGCGCACGGCGGTCGCGGCGTTCACGCTGTCGGCGCTGGAGCTTCTGGGTCCGCCCCGCGCGGGCCGTTGACGCTCGGCGAGCGGCGAATCGGCCGCAAAAAAGAGGGGTCGCCGCGGGTTGCGGGCGCAGGGGCACGCTTCGCGGCCGGCGCGGGCGTTGGCGCGGGCCCGGCTCGTCTAGGATGGACGCAGTTGACCACGCACCCCGTCATCACCGCCGACGATCGACTTCCCCTGCCCGACACGGTGGTTCGAGGGCAGGTCTGCTGGACCTACGCCGTGACGATCGCCCTGATCCACGCCCTGGCGCTGGCGGCGGTCGTCCCGTGGCTGTTCAGCTGGACCGGCCTGATCGTGATGATCGTCGGGGTGCATGTCTTCGGGCAGGCGATCAACCTGTGCTACCACCGGCTGCTCTCGCACCGCAGCGCGCGGGTGCCGCGCTGGCTGGAGCGGTTCTTCGTGATCATGGCGCTGTGCTGCATGCAGGACACGCCGGGTCGCTGGGTGGCGACGCACCGGTTTCATCACAACCACTCCGACGAGCAGCCCGATCCGCACAGCCCGCTGGTGAACTTCCTGTGGTCGCATATCGGGTGGCTGATCATCCACAATCGCCGCACGCAGTGCATGGAGACCTACCGCAAGTTCGCGCCGGACATCTTCAAGGACCCGTTCTACATGCGGCTCGAGAAGGGCTTCCTGGCGCTGTGGGTCTACGCGGCGCACGCGCTGCTGTTCTTCGCCGTCGGCTTCGGGATCGGGGCGGCCGTGGGCGGCGCGGCGGAGGGCCTGCGGTTCGGGCTGAGCCTGCTGGTCTGGGGCGTGTTCGTGCGGACGGTGGCGGTGTGGCACATCACCTGGTCGGTGAACTCGCTCACGCACCTGTTCGGTTATCAGAACTACGAGACGGGCGACCACAGCCGGAACAACTGGCTGGTGGCGATTCTCACTGTGGGCGAGGGCTGGCACAACAACCACCATCATGACCCGGCCAGCGGGTCCAACCAGCGTCGGTGGTGGGAGCTGGACATCACCTACTACGAGCTTCGTCTGCTGGAGATGGTGGGGCTGGCGACGAATGTCATCCGGCCCCGGGACCAGCGCCATCGCCACCGGCGCCCCGACGCGCCGGAGACGGCCCTGATCGGCGTGGACGCGGGCGAGCCCAAGCCGTTCGAGATCGCCGAGGTCGAGGCGACGGCTTCGAGCTGAGGCCGCGTCGTTCGCCGGGGGCCCGACCGATCAGAAGTGCACGAGGAAGCGGCCGCCGAGGATGACGGCGGTGTCGAGGTTGTTCGACACGGGCTCGACGACCTGCAGGTCGAAGGTCAGGTGCATGGCGGGGGTGATGGCGACGCTGTAGAACGCCTCAAAGCCCTGGCCGTAGCTCTTGAGATTGAGGATCGTCTGGAGTCGATTCTCCTGCGCGTCGTTGTAGAAGTAGCCGACGCCGAAGATGTCGTTGTCGCGTCCGGGGATGGCGCCGCGCCCGCCCAGGCCCACGCTGAAGGCGACCTGGATAGGGTTCGTGTCCTGGTCCGCGAAGCCGAGCCGGGCGAAGACGCCGAGGCCCTTGAGGTCCGGGATGCGGTTTTCGGGGTCGAGGGGCTCGTCGCCGCGGCCGTCGTCCTCGGCGAAGAGGTATTGCCAGCCGCTGAGGTAGACCGACCAGGAGTCATTCTGATCCGGCGGGACCACGACGCCCTGGCCGGGCTCGAAGGTGTAGCGGCGGTTGACGGTCTTGAAGTCGTTGTCGAAGGCGTAGGTGCCGCCGATGTTGAATCCGCCGGGGAGGCGGCCGAGGCGGTACTGGAAGTTCGCCTCGGTGGCCCAGGTCAGGCCGTTGTCGAGGTCGCTGAAGCCCGAAACGGATGACACATCGGTCGTCGTGAAGACATTGGAGATGATCGTGATCCACTTGTTCGGCATGATGATCACGCCGGCGCCCAGGACGTCGTAGGGGACGGTGAGCAGGGGCACCGCGTTGAAGACGAAGTTGAGATTCTGGAACTGCGTGAGCCCGCGGCCGGAAGCAAACTCGTTGGGGTCGCCGTCGAGCGTGTCGAACTTGCCGGCGAGGATGGCGAAGTGGTCGGAGAGGAACTGGTAGTAGGTGAGGTTGGTGATGTCGAAGGGCACGCCCTCGTTGAGCTCGCTGGTGAGCGGGAAGAGCATGTCGCTGGACACCGGCAGCAGCGTGCCGGTGTCGCCGTTGACGGACTCGCCGTAGCGGGACTCGCCCCGGAACTTGACGAAGGCGCCGGGCAGCAGCTTCATCCGCATGAGGTCGAAGGTGATGTTGAAGTCCGCCGTGCCGCCGATCTTGGTGGTCTGATCGCGCCCGCCGTCCACGACGGACTGGAGGGTGTTGGTCCAGTCGACATTGAACTGGATGCCCATCTCTGCAAGGTCGGTGCGGGCGCCGCCCAGGTCGCCCAGGACCGCGCTGCGGGTCCAGAAGTCGCCGGTGTAGTCCGCGAGGGGCACGACGCCGGCGGGGGCTTCGGTCGCGGCGTGACCGCCGACAGCCGGGGCGGGGTCGCCGGTGGTCGCGGGCTTGGAGGCGTCGGCGGAGGCGTCGCCGCTCTGAGCGAAGGCGGGCGTCGCGATCAGGAGCGCGGCGATCGCGAGGCGACGACGAGCGGCGGTCGAGGCGGTGGGCATGGGCTTGGTCCTTGCGAGGCGGGCGCGAAAACGCGGAGCGGAGCGAGGTCGGCGTCGATCAATCGACGACAGACCAGCGGCTGTCGGGGTTGAACGAGGTGATCGCGGCGGCGGCGGCGGCGGTGTTGTCGCCGAGGTCCGATTCATAGACCACGCCGCCGGGACCGACCATGAAGGTCATGACGCCGCTCTTGCCGTACACGGCGGGCGTGGCGATCATCGCGAAGCCGCCGGTCATGTCGGCGCCGTTCATGTAGTTCATCGCGCCGCCGGGCGCATCGGGGCCCTGTTCGGTGAGGATGCGGTAGATGTAGCCGTGGAACGGCGCCGGCGCGGCGTTGAGCTGCTGTCCGTAGCCGTCCGCCGTCGCCTGCGCGGCGAGTTCGCTGAGCGGGCTGGGGCGCTCGCCCGGGCTGTTGACCGGCCAGTAGAGCCCATCCTGTCGACCGGGCTGGCTGCGCACGCGTTGGGCGTAGAGCCCCGCCGGACGACCATCGTGGCCCTCGCTGGCGTACTCGCGCTGCGCGATGACATAGGCCTGCAGCGAACCGATCGTCGCGAGCTCGTTGCGGCCGATGCGGCGGGCGACGACCTCCAGCCAGCCGGCCTCGGTGTTGAACCACCAGCCGCGGCTGTCCTTGACGACGGGGATCGGGAACGGCCAGTTGTCGTAGCCCAGGACCAGGCCCCGCGCGTCGGCGCTCAGGCGCTCCAGTTTCCAGCCCTGCTGGGCGGCGACGGTGAAGACCTCGCGGTTCTGCCGATCGGCGACGGGATCGCCGGAGGAGAGGACAAGCTCGGCGTGGTCGCCGAAGATGGACTTGAGGCGCGGCACATCGTCGGCCTTCGCGGCGTCGACGAGGGCGTTCACGGCCTTCTCGGGGCTGGCGAAAGTCGTCTGGTTGTCGTAGTTCGAGAAGTCCGAGGCGCAGCCCGAGAGGAGCGCCGCGCCGACGACCAGGGCGCCCGCGGCGACTCGCCGCAGGACGCGCGCCGGATTCTGGATCAGGGTGAGCATGGTGATCGAAGCTCCTGAGGTTGTGTCTGCGAGCGAGGCCAGAGTGTGAGTGCGATCAGCGCCGACCGCCGAAGCCGCCGAAGCTGCGGCCGCCGCCGCCTCCGCTGAAGCCGCCGCCGCTGCGGTCGAACCCGCCGAAGCCGCCGCTGCCGCCGTAGCTGCCGCCGGACATGCTGTTGAATCCGCGCGAGCTGGAGGCGCGCTCGGTGTCGCCGCTCTGGAATCCGGAGAAGGCGCCGGAGTTCATGCCGCCCGCGCGGGAGTCGGCCTGTGACATGCCCTGGTAGGAGCCGCGCGCCTGGGCGGCGCCGCGGTCGCTCTGGGACTGCAAGCTGTTGTTGCTGTTCTGCCACGCGGACTGGCGGTCCTGCTGATTCTGGGTTGCGGTGTTCTGCCCCTGCTGCCAGGCGTTCTGGCGGTTCTGCTGGTTCTGGCTGGCGTCGTTCTCGCCCTGTTGCCAGGCGTTCTGGCGATTCTGCTGATTCTGGGTCGCGGTGTTCTCGCCCTGCTGCCAGGCGTTCTGGCGGTTCTGCTGGTTGTAGGTCGACTGGTTCTGCGCGTAGAGACGGTTGTTGTAGTAGTTGTTGTTCACATTGACCTGCGCGTGGTAGTAGTTGTCCCACCCGCCGCGATAGAGCGGCGGCGGCCCGTGGTAGCCCCAGCCGCCGCAGGCGTAGTAGTAGTGGTTGCTGTCGTTGTCCGCGGCCGCGCCGACGAGGACGCCCAGTCCGAACCCGATGGCGCCCGCGGCGGCCGTCTGGCCGTAGGTAGTTTCGGCGGGAGCGGTGTAGACGACCGGCTGGGTGTAGACGACCTGCGGGTTGTACTGCGGCACATAGACGACCTGAGGATTGGTCGGCTGAATGACGATGACCTGAGCGCCGTCGGGCGCGGCCTGCGTCGTGACCGTCTGCTGGGCGTTGGTCTGCAGGTTGCCCACCGACTGCGCCTCCTTGCGGAGCCGCTGGATCGAGTCGAACACCCCGTCGCGATCGGTGTTGAAGGCGGCGCCGAGCTGGCGCGTCCAGTCGGACTGGCTGTCCATCATCTCCAGAACCTGCGGGAACAGCACGATCGCCACGAAGCAGACATCGAAGCCCTGCTTCTGCGCGGCCTCCTGAAGAGCGACGCCCTTGACGCTGGAGTTCTGCTGGACCCACTCGTTGACCTGATGCACCTGATAGGGGCTCTGCGCGCACTGCATGATCTGCAGGATGAGCGCGTCGGGGTAGAGCGCGATCGGCGCCACGAGCTTGTCCAGCGTCGAGGCGGGAATCGACGACGAGGCCGCTGAGAAACCCTGACCGCCGGACTGCGCCGAGGCGGCGGGCGCTCCCGCGAGCAGGCAGCACGCGAGCGAGGCGAGGATGGATGAATGCATCAATCTCATGGTGGCGTTGCTCCGCATCGGGTGTCGTGTTCAACAACGATCGGCTGTCGCGGCGTCGCCGATGGGCGCTCGTCGGGCCGGCCGCACATCAACTGCGAGATATCCTACCTGTCGCGCCGTGCATCAGCGGTTGGCTCCGGGCGTCGGCAGGTCGTCGGGGGACGCCCAGACCTGCCACGAGGCCGGGTCGGCGCCCAGCTTCTCGCCCAGATCGGCGAGCGAGTCCATGGTCTCCTTCTTGAAGCTGCCGGTTACGGGCGGGCGCCAGTCCCCGGGGATCGCGATGACGCGCACCTCGATGTCGGCGCCGTACGCCGCGTTGACAAAGTCCGCCTCCGCCGCGAGCCAGTTGATCTCGGCGACGGTGGCGGAGCGGACGGAGATCTCCAGGCTCGGGCTGGCGATGTCTGGCCAGCGTTCCTGCACGGTTTTGGGGATGTGCGCCAGCGAGTTGTTGACGATGATCCAGTAGCGGATCCTCGGCAGGGGCTTGCCGGGGTTCGCGGCTCTCCATTTCGGGATGAACGCCTCGGGGTTGCGCGGGTCGAGGCGGACGAACACATTCGCGGTCACGCCGCCGTCGGCGTAGATCGACTCATCGATTTCGATCGGCGGGAAGGCGACCGGGATGGCGGCCGACGCGAGCATGATCGTCGGGACGCGTTCCAGATCATCGTTCTGCACGGCGTACTCGGCCTCGAGGCCGACATCCCAGACCTGCTGGCGGCCGAAGTCCAGGTCGGTGGCGCTGATGACCAGCAGCTTGCCCTCGCTGGACCGGGCCGCGATCTGCTCGATGAACTCGCGGTCCACAGCGTTGCGCACATCGCGGGACAGGCCCGGGATCGTGGCGAACGAGGGATTGGAGGGCAGGAAGAACAGCAGGCCGCGCTCGCGGATCCAGTCCTTCTTCGGGTTGCGGTAGAAGTCTTCGACCTCCTGGTAGCGCTCGTCCGTTCCGATGAACGCGAAGGGCGCAATCTGCGCGCCCGTGCTGACGCCCGTCACCACATCGAAATCGGGCCGGGCCCATTCCGGGTCCGTCACGCGGCCCCAGCCGACCAGCACGCCGGCGCCGAACGCGCCGTTGCTGCCGCCGCCGGAGAGGGCGAGGATGTTGACCGTGGTCGTCCCGTCGCTCGACGCGGCGGCGCGCCGCTCCACGCGGTCGAGCATCCGGTCGTTCGCGGCGGAGATCGTCTCGATGAGCGTTCGGCGCTCAACCTGAGCCAGCGCCAGGAACTCCTCGTGAGTCAGCACGGGCCGGGCGGGCGCGCCGCAGCCCGCGGCGAGAAAGGTTGGGATCGCGATCATCGCGGCGATGACGGCGCTGCGGGCGTGTGAGGTCGGCTCACGGCACATGGTCACGGCTCTTTGAGTTGGGGTCACCACCGCGGGTCGATCGCACGCCCGCCAACGCTACCCCACACGCACATCATCATTCGAAAGGGGCGAATCCGCAACAGGGCGGTCGAGGGCGCGGAGCGGCTGTTAAGAAGCGAGTTCAAGGCGTCCCAAGGCCGTCCCCGCGAGTTCGCGTCAGGGCGACGGTCGGGCGCCGAGCCACTCCACCACCACGAGCGATACATCGTCAATGAAGGATCGCCCGCCGGCCCACGCCGTCAGGGACTCCACGGCGTCGGCGACGAGTTCGTCTCCGGTTCGTCCACCGCCGCGCAGCAGCAGGTCACGGAGCCGCGCCTCGCCGTACTGCTCGGACCCGCCCTTGACGGTCTGCTCCATGAAGCCGTCGGAGTAGAGGCAGACACGGTCGCCGGGCTCCAACGGGATCGCGACATCCTCGTACTGCTCCTCATCAAGGATGCCCAGCGGCAGGCCCGCGGCGTCGTCGACGGCGACCTGCTCGCCGTTGCGGACGATGATGGGCAGCGGGTGCCCGGCGCGGGAGAAGAGCAGGGCGCCCTCGTGCGTGTCGACGACGCAGAGGATCATGGTGAGGAATCGTCCGCCGCTGGTGTCGCCGCAGAACCGGCGGTTGAGTTCGGCGATCCGGCTGGAGGGCGTTCGGAGCGAAACGCCTGCGGCGGCGGGGTCCTTGTCGGCCTCCATCGCGTGCATGAGCCGGACGGCCAACAGCGCCGCGGGCACGCCGTGCCCGGTGACATCGGCGATATACGCGACGAGGTATCGGTCGTCGACAAGGTCGAATCCGATGGCGTCGCCGGCGAGTTCGTCGGTGGGGACATAGGTCCAGGAGGCGCGGACGGCGCGGGTGTCGATGGCGGCGCGGGGGAGCATGGCGCGCTGGACGCGCGCCGCGGCCTGGAGGTCGGCGCGCATGCGCTCGCTGGCGGCGCGGAGCTCGACATTCTGTTCGCTGAGGGCGCGCTCGAGGCGCACGATGCGCTCGCCCGCGAGCAGGCGGACGCGCAGCTCGCCCCGGTCGAAGGGCTTGGTGAGGAAGTCGTCGGCGCCGGCCTCGATGCCGTTGACGATGTCGGCCTTGTCGGTGCGCCCGGTGAGCATGAGGATGTAGACATAGCTCGGGCTGTCGATCGCGCGGATGCGCTGGATCAGCTCGAGCCCGGACAGCCGGGGCATTTCCCAGTCGGTCATGACCAGGTCGAAGCCGCCCTGCTGAAAGGCCTCCCACGCCTGCTCGCCATCCTCGGCGGCGACGACGGTGTGGCCCGCGGCCTCAAGCTGGCGCGTCAGCGTGGCGCGGGTGATGCGCTCATCCTCGGCGACGAGAATCCGCATCAGGCCTTCGCTTTCACGAACTCAAGGAGCTCCGCCGTCAGGGCGCGGACCTTGCTCTCGAGCGTCTGCATCGCGGCCGGGGCGCCCGCGAGGTCGCCGGATTTGCCCAGCTTCTCGACCTCGAGCGCGCAGGCCTGCGTCTCGGGGGCGCAGAAGTTCGAGATCATGCCCTTGAGCGCGTGGGCGTGACGTCCGACGGCTTCGGCGTCGCCGGCCTGCACGGCGGCGCCGATCTGCTCCAGGAGCGTCGGCCCGTCGTCCGCGAGCATCTGCACGGTCTCGGCGAGGAACTCGGTGTCGTTGTCCACTCGATCGAGCAGTTCGGCCTCGTCAAACATCTGCGCCACGCGCCGCCTCCTTGAGCACTCGATCGACTTCCGCGAAGAGCACATCCTTCTTCACGGGCTTGGGAACATAGCCGTCCATGCCCGCCTCCAGGCACATCTCGCGGTCGCCCTTCATCGCGTTGGCCGTCATGGCGATGATCGGCAGCCGGCCGCCCGCCGCGGACACGGCCTCGCGGGCCCGGATGGCCCGGGTGGCGTCCAGGCCGTCCATCTCGGGCATCTGCACATCCATGAGGACGACATCGAAGGCCGCGGCGCCCGATTGATCGAGGGCCTCGCGCCCGTTGTTGGCGACGGTCACCGTGTGCCCGGCGCCCTCGAGGACGCGGATGGCGAACTTCTGATTGACCGGGTTGTCCTCGGCGAGCAGAACGGCCAGGGAGCGCTTCGGGGCGTCGTCCGAGGCGGGCTTCACCTCGGCGGTCTGGGTCGAGGCGCCGCGACGGCTGGCGCCGGCGAGGATCCGCATGATGTTGTCGAGCAACAGGGATTGCTTGACCGGCTTGAGCAGCCTCGCCGCGACGCCCAACTCGGTCGCCCGGGCCTGGTCGCCGTTGGAGCCGGAGGAGGTCAGGAGCATGATGGGGACGCCGCCGAATCGGGCGTGGTCGCGGATCGCGGCGGTGAGCTCGAAGCCGTCCATCTCCGGCATGTGGAGGTCGCTGATGACCAGGGCGATGGCCTGCCCCGCGCTGGCGGCGCGGTCGAGCGCGGTGAGCGCGGCCCTCCCGGAGTCGGCCTGGATGGGCCGCAGTCCCCAGTGGCCGAGCATGGTCTCCAGGATCCTCCGGTTCGTGGCGTTGTCGTCCACCACGAGCACGGCCTTGCCGTCGAGCATGCGGGCGGCGTCCTCGGCGCTGGTGGACGGCCGCGCCTCGCCGACCTTCATCCGGAAGTTGAAGATGAATCGGCTGCCGACGCCGGGCTCGCTCTCAAGCCGGATCTGGCCGCCCATGATCTCGACGAGCTGCTTGGTGATGGCGAGGCCCAGGCCCGTGCCGCCGTACTTGCGCGTCGTGGATGATTCGGCCTGCTCGAACGCCTTGAACAGGCGGGCGGCGGCCTCCTTCGAGATGCCGATGCCGGTGTCGCGCACCTCCACCTCGATGGCCACCTCGTCGCCGCGGCGTTCGAGGACGGTCATGGTGACCACGACCTCGCCCTTCTCGGTGAACTTGATCGCGTTGCCGACCAGGTTGACGATGATCTGGCGGAGCCGGTAGACATCGCCGATGAGCGCGTCGGGGACCTCGGGCCGGATGTCGTACGCCAGCTCGATGCTCTTGGTCGCGGCGCGCAGGGCGAGCGGGCTGAGGGTGTCGCCGATCGAGTCGCGCAGGAGGAACTCCACAGGGTCCAGCTCGATGCGCCCGGCCTCGATCTTGGAGAAGTCGAGGATGTCGTTGATGAGCGAGAGCAGCGCGTCGGCCGAGGACTTGACGGTGTTCAGGTAGTCGCGCTGCTCGGCGGTGAGGTTGGTGTCCAGCGCGAGCTCGGTCATGCCGAGGATGCCGTTCATCGGCGTCCGGATCTCGTGGCTCATGTTGGCCAGGAAGGCGCTCTTGGCCTTCGTGGCCTCCTCCGCCTTCTTGGTCTCGACCTCCAGCTCCGCGGCCTGGCGGCGGGTCTGGTCCAGCAGCTCGCGCGTGCGGATGTTGCGGTCGAGGATCTCCAGGTTCAGCGCCGCGAGCGCCGTCGCGTCGTTCAGGAGCGCCAGCTGGCTCGGCGTGGGCGGCGCGAACATGGCGATCTCGAGCGCGCCGACGACGCGTTCCGAGGTGGCGATGGGGTAGGTGACGCTGACGCGCGGCGGGGATTGACCCAGCCCTGTCACGACCGCCAGGTGCCCGTCGGGCAGGCCCTCGAGGATGATCGGCTTGCGCTCGGCGGCGCACTGGCCGACGGTGCCCTGGCCCGGCGCGAACGCGGGCGCTGCGTCGGGCTCTGGCTTGAAGCCGTAGCCGCCGGCGAAACGGAATCGCTCCGATCCGGATTCGAGCAGGAACACGGCGCCGCCCCCGCCGCCCAGGAGGGGGACGATGGCCGAGAGCAGGCCGTTGGCCAGCTCGGCGCGGTTGTCGCACCGCTGCAGCGCCGCGGCGATGGCGGCGACGCCGTCCTTGACCCAGCGGTCGCGCTCCGCCTGTTTGACCAGCAGCCGGTAGGACTCGAGCGAGCGAGCGACCTCGCCGACCTCGGACGGATCGTTCTGGTGCCCGATGGTCACCGCGTCCTCGCCGGCCAGCATGGCGCGGAGGGCCTGGTTGATGCGGATGAGGGGGTTCACCACGCGGCCCCGGTAGAAGTAGAGCAGGGAGCCGATGATGAAGAGGGCGCTGAGCGCCTGAGCCGCGAGCACGACGATAAAGAGCAGTTCCTTCCGATGGGTGAGGGTCGCCGCCCTCGACTCCAGGCGCTGCTCGATGTCCTGCCGGAACTCGGCGATCGGCGCCATGATGGAGGCCTTCGCGTCCTGGTACTCGTCTCCGAAGACCAGCGCAATCGCCGTCTCGCGGTCGCCGGCGCCCACGGCATCGATGGCCCGGTCCTCGAGGCTCACCAGCTGATCCGATCGGCTTTTGGCCAGGTCCAGCAGCGCCTCTTCGCCGTCCGTGAGGCCGAGCTTCACCAGCGCCTCCAGGGCGCGGTCGCGGCTGCGGTCGACCGTCAGCTCCTGCCGGAACTCGGCGAGGTACTCGGGGCGCCCCGTCGCGGCGTACGCGCGGACGGTCCGGGTCAGGCGGTCGCTGCCGGCGGCGAGCTGGTCGGAGATCAGGATGGAATCGTTGAGCTCGGCCAGCGCCTGGTCGGTCACGGCGCGGAGCTGAATGAGCCCCAGGACGCAGCCGATCGCGACGGCCTGCAGCGCTACGACAATCGCGGTGATGATCTGGCTAGTCCGCTGGATGCGCATGGTTCTGACCTTCGCCCTGCAACGAGATCAGCTGGCGGCTGGCGCAGACCCAAACCAGCGCGCCGCGCGGACCGGCCGAGGCCCGGGCAGCGGAGAAGTACGGAAGCGGGCGACCGGGATCGAACCGGCGACATCCAGCTTGGGAAGCTGAGGTTCTACACGCTGAACCACGCCCGCGACGGACCGGCGATTATACCAGCGGCCCGATGCCCTCGGTCCACCCGCCCGCCGGCGGGGCGCGGGGATGACGCGCCCCGGATCGTCGTTCATCATCGCGTATTCGACCTCAAGGCCGACATCCCGGACCCGCTGGCGGCCGAAGTCCAGGTCGGTGGCGCTGATGACCAGCAGCTTGCCCTCGCTGGACCGGGCCGCGATCTGCTCGATGAACTCGCGGTCCACAGCGTTGCGCACATCGCGGGACAGGCCCGGGATCGTGGCGAACGAGGGATTGGAGGGCAGGAAGAACAGCAGGCCGCGCTCGCGGATCCAGTCCTTCTTCGGGTTGCGGTAGAAGTCTTCGACCTCCTGGTAGCGCTCGTCCGTTCCGATGAACGCGAAGGGCGCAATCTGCGCGCCCGTGCTGACGCCCGTCACCACATCGAGATCGGGCCGCGCCCACTCCGGGTCCGTCACGCGTCCGCCGGCGCCGCGCCAGGGCGCTGGTTCAGTCTGCTGGCTGCACCAGGGGCACGGGGGCGGCGTCGGGCAATGGCTCCATTGGGGGCCTGCTCCCGGCTCGGACCAGCCGCATCGCGGCGCCGGGGCTGAGGCCGGCGATCAGGGGCAGCAGCCGGTAGCTCCAGGGAACGAAGACGGCCAGGCGCGGCCTCTCGATGGCGCGCACGACCGCCCGCGCGACGCGGTCTGGTTCGATGGCTCGGCGACTGACGCGACGCCAGAGCCGAGGCATGGTGGGCTGATCGAACCAGGCTGTGTCGATGATGCCCGGATAGACGCCGACCACGCGCACCGGCGAGCCGTGGCATTCCGCTGCGAGCGTTTCGGTGAAGCATCGGAGCGCGGCCTTCGACGCGGCGTACCCGCTGTGACCCCAGGGGCCCATGTAGGCGGACATGGAGCAGATGTTGATGATTCGTCCCCCGCCTGCGGCCCGCATGGGGGGCAGCAGCGCGCAGATCAGGCGATGGGCCGCGAGCACATTCACGCGCAGGTGCCGCTCGAACTGTTCTTCCTGGTGGATCGTGGCGCCGTAGCGGCCGAAGCCGGCGCCGTTCACCAGCGCCGAGATGGCGGGCTCATGCGCCGCGAGAACCCCCGCGAGCCGTTCGAGCTCGACGGCGTCGTGCAGGTCGGTCGGCAACGCCTGACTCGGGGCCCAGGCGCTGAGCTGCTGCGCGAGCGCCGCGAGCTTCTCCTCTCGGCGCGCGATCAGCAGCGTCGCCCACCCGTTTCGCGCCAGCTCGATGGCGACGGCGCGGCCGATGCCGGAGGAGGCGCCCGTGATCGCGGCCCACCGTGGCCCGTGCGAAGTCTGGACCGCGGAGCCATGGGTCTTCGACCGACTGAGAATTGAGAACGGGCTCATCGCACAAGCTCCTGGGACCGAGCGCATCGAGCGCGCTCATGGATCGCAGCGTCTCTTGGCGAAGAGCATCGCGAAAGCGGGCGACCGGGATCGAACCGGCGACATTCAGCTTGGGAAGCTGACGTTCTACCGCTGAACTACGCCCGCGAAAGTGTCAAAGACCGGGTTGCCATCCCACTTGCACGACTCTTTGCAGTCGGGACCTAGGCATGGGGACATGAAGTATATGGTGAAACGAGCCGAGACAATCTACTCCAAGCGACGAATTCCGAAGCTCTGCTATACGGCCACGCGGAACATCGGCTGGCACGCCCGCTACCGCGACCCGGAGATGGGGACCGCCAGGCGGAAGCGGTTCGGCATGATCCCCGAAGCGGACACCAGGCGGGCGTACACCGCCTGGCCCGCTCGCCACCTCGCCGGCGAGACGGGCGGTGCTGAAGCCACTTCCACAACGAAGACGCGACAGGGGTCCCGGTCGGTTTTTTGCCGTGCCGGGCGCCTCCTGGAACTCGCATCCGGTGTCCTCCGGCTGATGCAGGCGTCGGTCCGTTAAGGAAGGCGGGCCGAGAGCCCGAGGAACGAGCCGAACAGCACCGATCCCACCGGGCTTCATGCACGACTTTTTCGGCCGATCTTGCACGAAATAGTGCGAGAATCCGCCCCCTACCCCCCCGGGGCGTCGTTCCCGGAAGTGCTTGTTTTGGAGCGCTATGCACCGATGGGCGTGGTTCGCAAGGTCGTGCTCCCCTGTCGTTGGGAAGCTGACGTTCTATCACTGCATTCCACACGCAAATCACTGCATTGCAGTGGTTTACACCAGCGAGCCCCG
>CALKYH010000053.1 GCA_938003595.1 uncultured bacterium | reverse complement strand
TGGGCATCGGCGTGCGGACGCTGGGCCTGAAGCTCAAGAAGTGGAAGGAGATGCGCCTCGTCGCCGAGACGCTCTGACCACGGACGAAAATCTCAGGGCGTCGGCGCGGGCGGGGCCTTGGCCGGGTCCGCGGCGACGACCTCGACATCGAAGACCAGCCAGGAGTTGCCCGGGATGCCGGCCTGCGGATTGCCGCGCTCGCCGTAGCCCAAGGGGCCGGGGATGAGCAAGCGGCGCTTGCCGCCGACCTTCATGCCGGGGATGCCCTTGTTCCAACCCTGCACGACCTGGCCGGGCAGCGTCGTGCGGTAGGGCGTGCGGCCTTCCTGGTTCGAGGTGTCGAACATATAGCCGTTGGGCGTCCAGCCGGTGTAGGCGACCGAGAAGGTGTCGCCGGGCTGGGTCACGCGCGCGTCGGGGCCCTCGGGAACATAGAGGTCCACCATGACCAGGCCCTCGGGCGAGACCTCGACCTTCGGCGCCTCGGTGCGGCGGTACAGGCCGACGCCGTTCTCCGGGAAGCGCCAGGCCTCTTTGCCGTCGCGGTCGTAGCCGATCTCCTCGATCGACATACCCGTTGCGTCGGCGCTGATCGTGGTGGTCATCTCGACGGCGCGGTCCAGGAACACCGGCACGCGCCCGACCGACTCCGCCTCGAAGCGGGTTGGGTCGCTCTCGGAGTCGGTGGTGACCTTCAGGTCGGTGAGGATGTCGAGTCCCGAGGCAAGGATCGTGGGCATGGCCTGGGGCGCCGCCCACAGGCCCGGCGCCGTGCGAGAGCCGGCGGGGAATCGGGCGGTGCGGAGGTAGATCTCGCCGCCGCGCCGGATGAACTGGAACAGCACCTGGCCCTCGACCTGGCTGGGCGAGTCGATGCGATAGAACTCGCCGACGAGCAGCCGGCCGGCGTCCTGGGTGTTGACCTCGAAGAACGAGATGGCTCGCTCCCCATTGCTGTAATGACCATTGACGAGGTCGAGCAGCTTCTCGAGCGTCGGGTCGCTGGGGACCGCCGCCGCTGTATCGGCGGGGTTGGCGCAGGCGACCGGCGCGAGGCCGGGGGCGAGGATGGAGGCGGCGAAGGCCGCGCCGACGGCGATGGCGAATCGGTTCATGGGCGGGAGTCTATCGCTCCCGCGAGCCGTTGTCGGCGGGGCCCGTTCAGCTGGCCTCGGCGCGGGGGTGGGCCTGGTCGTAGGCGTCCCGCAGGCGCTTGGTGGACAGGTGGGTGTAGACCTGCGTGGTGCTGAGCGACTGGTGGCCGAGCAGCTCCTGGACGGACCGCAGATCGGCGCCGTTGTCCAGCAGGTGAGTCGCGAAGGAGTGACGGAGGGTGTGGGGGCTGATGTCGGGGTCGAGGCCGACCTGGCGCAGGTACTTGTCCAGCTTGCGCCGGACGCTGCGCGAGGAGAGACGACCGCCGTGCTTGTTGATGAACAGGGGGCGGTCGGAGGCGCCGGGGCCGTGCAGGGGGGCGCCCAGCCGGGCGTCCGCTCGGAGCAGGCGGACATACTGCCGGATGGAGCCCAGGGCGTGAGAGCCCAGGGGGACCAGGCGCTCCTTCTTGCCCTTGCCGCGGATGCGCAGGGCCTCGCCGGACTCGTCGAGGTCCTTGGCGTCGAGGCCGACCAGCTCGGAGATGCGGATGCCGGTCGAGTAGAGCGTCTCGAGGATCGCGCGGTCGCGCGAGCCGAGCACCTCGTTGTCGTCCGGCGCCGAGAGCAGCAGCTCGATCTGCTCGACGGTGATCGCCTTGGGCAGGCGCTTGGACTGTCGGGGCGTGCGGATGAGCGTCATCGGGTTCGTCGAGATGTACCCGCGCCGCTGCAGCCACTTGTAGAAGGAACGCAGCGTCGCGATCTTCCGCGCCATGGTGGCGGGGGAGTAGCGCTGCTCGCTGAGGAAGGTCAGGTACGCGCGGATGGCCTCGCTGTCGGCGAAGACGATCTGCTCGGTGATGGTGCCGACGCCGATGCGGCCCGCGACATCGGGGGCGCCGTTCTGGCCGGCGTTGCGGCGGGCGTCGATGCGCTGCTGGGCGATCGTCTCGTTCTTGTCGTCGACCTTCAGCGAGGAATTGTCCGCGACGCGCTCGGTGTACTGGCGCAGATCGGCGCCGTAGCACCGCGCGGTGTACGGGCTGAAGTGCCGCTCGTCGGTCAGGTAACCAAGGAACGCCTGGACGATCGGGAGGTTGGTCATGGGTGGGCCGGTCCGTGGGTGGCGGGAGTGAACAAATGGGCTCGGGCGGGCCCCACGAGAGGGCGGTCCGCCGGTGATCGGTCTCTGGCTCGCTCCCGCGGCCTGTTCCCGCGGCCTCAGCGGCCCTGCACTGCTCCGCTCCACCCGGCGATCCTCTGGCGCTCGGCGTCCAGCAGATCCGCACACAGGCGGAAGCTTGCAAACTCCGCGTACAGCGGCATGCTCGCTAGATATCGGCGCCATCCAAGGGCCGATACAGTCGGGCTTCGACCTTCCGCAAACTCCTTGCAGGACATCTGCACGGCGTGGTTCGAGCCGTCCAGAACCCTCGAAACAACCGAGATCGGCCGGGTGTTCCACTGAGACCCCGGGAGCGTCGCGTCCCTGGGGGCCGACTGCAGCAGCACGGGATCAGGTGGGCCGGGGTCGGCGACGGGCTCGGTCGGCGGGGTGGCCATGACGGATCCGGGCGTCACAAACAGCGCCAGGGCCATGCCGATCACGGGCGGGTCATAGGGGTCCCACGAGGTGATCGTCCCGACGATGATCGCGTCCACGCCGAGCGTCTGCGCCAGCGCGACGGCCTCGGCCGGCGTGTCGATGTAGGGCATCTCGAGCGCCCGCATGGCGGCGAGCGTGCGATTGAGCGGAACGGAGGCGACGCCCTCGATCTGCTCGACCTGTTCGACGAGCGCATCGGTGACGGCCTCGGCCGGCGCCGCGCCCACGCCGGATTCGTTCCGGAGCGGCGCGACGGCCCAGATCAGCTCGGGCCCGCCGGGCGTCCGGTACGCGGGCGCGGTGAGCGTCAGCGGCGGCACGAACTCCGGCGGACTGGTGCACGCCCCGAGGGCGAGCGGCGCCAGGAGAAGGAAGGGCGCGAGCCGACGCCGGATGAGGCGGGCGACTCGCGATGCGGCGAGCATGGGCTGTGCGGTTGTCATGGCGTCCTTGCCGGTCCTGGGCGCGCTCCACGCGCCGGTGTGTGATCGATGGGATGTTCTGCGAGCGCCGCGGCCTCCGGGGGCGGGGGCTTAGTGCGGCTCGGGCTCGTGATGGTCTTCGGTGGGGGCGTCGGCGACGGGCGGCAGATCGGCCGGGCCCTCGTCGAACTCGTCGTGCGGGTCGCTGGACGCCGGGGGCGTCGCCGGACGCTGCGCAATCGGGAACGAATGGAACGGACCGCGGTACTGCGCGGGCCTGGGCTCGGCGGGCAGCGCCGGCGGCAGGGGCGCGCTGGCCTGCGCCGTCGGCATCGTGGGGACGGCCGGGGCGGGGCGCGTCGGGGTCGGCGCGGTCGCGACGCCCGTGGCGCCCTGGGGCTTGTCGAAGGAAGCGGTGACGATCGAGCGCTCGGGCGTGAGGGACCAGATGTTGCCGCGGCCGGCGCGGTCGGAGACGAAGTACACGCGGCCATCGGGGCCCCATTCGGGCATCAGGTCGGCGTACTCGCCGCCGGTCAGGCGCGTGCGGTTCGAGCCGTCGGCGTTGACCATCCAGAGGTCGGCCGCGTGGGGGGTCGGGCCGACGCCGCCGGAGATGTCCGCCTCGGGGTTGTGCACGGCGGAGAAGACGAGCAGTTCGCCGTCGGGCGACCAGGAGGGGTTGATGAACGCCCACTCCGGGCTGCTGGCGATCTCGGTCGGGTTGCGCGGCTCGTTGTTCACATAGTCGATGGTCCAGACGCTGTAGAGCCGGTCGCCACGCTCGCGCGAGCGCTGGAACGCGATCTTGTCCTGCTTGGGATTCCACTCGGGCAGCAGGCCGTAGCCGAGGAAGCGGCTGACGGCGGTGTTGGTGAGTTCGACCTCCCACAACTCCCATCGGCCCGAGGTGGGGCTCAGGCGGCAGAACGCCAGGCGGGAGCCATCGGGCGACCAGGTGGGATGGAGTTCGTGGCTGGCCTCGCTGGTGATCTGCACGGGCTGGCCGCCGTCGGCGCCGACCACGAAGATGTCCCAGGAGCCGCCGCGGTTCGAGGAGAACGCAACGCGCTTGCCGTCGGGGCTGAACGAGGGCATCAGGTCGTGGGCGGGGTCATTCGTGAGCTGCGTCACGGCGTGGCCGCCGACGGGCTTCACATAGAGGTCGGAGGTCAGGCGGTGCTGCGTGCTGGCGAAGACGATGGTCTTGCCGTCCGGAGAGATGTCCGGATCGAAGTCCGAGCCGTCCTGGCTGTACGAGATCTGCATGAGGTTGTCGACGGAGTCCACTGCCTCCCATCCGCCGACGGACTCGCCCCAGGCGAGATCGGAGGTCACGACGCGGGCCGCGGGCTGGGCGGGCTGCGGAGCCCGGACCTTGCCGGTGGACGGCGTGGTGGAGGCGCTGGGCATGGCCTGCTGCGTTCCGCAGGCGGCGAGCGTCAGGGCGCTGCCGGCGGCGAAGAGGGCGAACAGGGTCTTGGTCTGCACAGGGTTCATCGCGGCTCCTTCAGCAGCGGGTGGCCGGTGGTGGGGGCGGGCCGGGGCGGCTCCGGGCCCGGATGAGGGCCGCGAAGGAGGTCCGGAACGCGTGTCCACCGCGGCCTTATCGGACCGGTCGACAGGGGCGCTTGAGGGGGGATATCCGTCAGTGCAGTACATCGGTCCGGAAAGGGCCCGGCCAAAGGAGCCTGGAATCCAAAAATCAAAGAACCCCGGTCGGGGGCTCGAGCGTCTCCTCCGCTGCGCTCGCACCGTCCGGCCGGGGTTCTTAGACCCGGAGGCCCGATCGACTTGGATTCGGGCGGACCGCGAGCCTACCGCGCCTCGCGGGCATGGGAAGGGGTCCATAGACCCGCAGGACGGCCAAAATGCAGCCAATCCGACGCGCAATCAGCGCCGAAGCGGTTCGAGTGTGAACATGGGGAATCTGTGGTCCTCGGACCGGCCCCGGGCCGTCCTCAGGCTCGCTCGCTGACCAGCTTGATGGTCGGGGCGTCGTCCTCGATCACCCGCATGGCGATCTCGATGAGGGGGACCCGCTGGTCCCGCGCGACCTTCTGCATCCGCGAGTGGGCCTCGGGCTCGCCGATCGAGAGGGACTGCACCAGCCGCCACTTGGCGCGCTCGACGGTCTGGCGGTTCTTCAGCGTCTGCTCGAGCTGATCGACGCGGCCGGCCTGTTCCTTCTCCCGGAGCGCCCGGGCCCAGGCCACCGAGATCGCCGCGCGAAGGCCGTCGGGTGTCACGGGCTTCAGCAGGAACGCGAACACGCCCTTCTCACCGGTCTCGGAGAGGTACGACTCGTCGCTATAGGCGGAAACGATGATGGTCGGGATGCCGGATTCACGCCAGAGGATTCCTGCGGCCTCCAGGCCGTCCATCACGGGCATCCGGATGTCGAGGATGGCCATGTCCACGGCGGAGCTGCGGGCGAGGTCCACCGCCGCCTGCCCGTTGGGGGCGGCGCCGACGACATCGTGTCCGAGCGAGCGGAGGGTGCTCGTCAGGCCGGTGGCGATGATGTGATCGTCGTCCGCGATCACCAGGCGCCGCGGTTTGGAGGGATGGCGAGATCCGACCGCGCCATCAGCAGGATGCGTGACATTTGACCCGGTCATAAGACGCGCCAACTCCGAGTGTATTGACTGAGCGACCAACCCCCCCGGCCCAGGTTGAGCGCCTTGGCCGTACCTCGGGAGAGAACTCGGTTGAGGATACCCCGGATCTCGGGTCCTGGGAAGCGCCCGAAATTGGGCCCGAAGGGCGGGGTCCGAGCTGTCAGTCGAGCCAGTCCTTGGCTTTCAGCCTGGCGGGCACATATTGCTCGGTGACATAGGAAATGTCCTTCGTAATGAGGGATTCCACCTCCATCTTGAACCCGTTCTTCAAGAGGAGGTCGATTTCCTTCTGCCAGGCCTTGTTCTTGGCGAACCATGGGTACGCGGCGATCTGCCTCGCTCGGGAGGTGTCCTTGTCGTTGAGGTCGATCCGGACCTCGGGGGGCAGTTCACAGCGTCGATAATCCTCCGACCGGATGCCAATGAATTTGGCGTCGGGAATCGCCATTCTCTGGCTTTCGTAGGCGAGGTTGATCGAGCCCTGCTTGATGACGCTGTAGATGTAGTGCCCCCAGGGGTCGCAATCGAGCAGGCAGTAGATGGGGAGGTTGAGCTCCTGGTTGAGGCGCTGGAGCAGCCGGCGGACGCCCCGGGGCGGCTGCCCCGAGCCCTCGGTGAGGATGCAGTTGTGCTTCTGCCAGAACTTGTCCTCGTTGAAGCGGGACCAGACGGTGTCCTTCTCGACATGGAGGACGAACTTCGCCTCGCACTTGCCGAACTGGATGACATCGGGCTCGCAGATGCTGGGGATGGCGTAGCCGCCGGAGCCCATGCGTCGGCAGTCGATCTGGTCGCCGGTGTCGGTGAGCGTGATGTTCCCGACGATGGTGCCGCGCTTCTTCGCGAAGACATGCAGTTCCTCGCGCATGGCGCCGAGCGAGACTTCGAGGTCTTCAAGAATGGCGTCGGACTCGCTCTGATCGTCGAAGGTCTTTTCCTTCGTGCCGGGGATGGTGTGGAGCGAGCGGTAGTACATGCCGCGGAGGCTGAGGGTCTTGTCCTGGCCGATGAGGTCCTTGCTCGCGGCGGCCTGGAGGGTCATCTGCATGAACTTGCGGGCCTGGCCGACATTGAACAGGTTGCGCGTCTGGGTGGCGTCGCCCATCTCCAGGGTGCGCTTCTTGAGGTTGAAGCGCGTGTTCGAGAGCGTGCGGGAGGGGATCTCGACGCTGGGGTCGCCGTCCTTGGGATTCAGCGCGGCCTTGCGGATGTGCTCGCCGAGCATGGTGATCCGCTTGATGGTCTTGGCGCCGGTGTCGATGGAGCGGCGCGGCGTCGGCGCTGTCGCGGCGGCGGGGGTCTTCTTCGTGGTGGTCTTCTTCGCCATGGCGTCTTAGTCCTGCGCGTCGTCGAACAGCGTGTCGTCCTGCTTCCGGCCCCGCTTCTTCGTGGGCTTCTCGGGCGTCTGCGCCTTGGCGGGCGCCGGCTCGTCGTCGTCCTCCCCGGCGGGCCGCTCGCGCATGAAGACCGTGTCGTCGTTCTCGAGGCGATCCTTCTTGCCGATGAAGCGGCCCTCTTCGTCGAGCATCGCGTCGGCCTCGGCGGTCTTCTTCTGGGCGGTGCGGAGCAGCGCCTCGTAGAGCGGCTCGGCGGGCTCGCCGGTGATGGACTCGCACGCCTTGGCGATCTCGCCGATGTAGCGCTCGAAGATGTGGCGGCGCTCGCCCTGGCGGCGCATGCGTTCGCGTCGGTTGAGGTAGACGCCCAGCTTGCGGCCGCAGTCCTGCAGGGCGAGGCGCATCTCCTTGCGGATCTCGTCGTAGTCGGCGATGGCTTCCTTGCTCTCGCTGGTGAAGGGCACCCAGACGCTGGCCATGTGGATCATGACGACGAGGGGCCCGACGGGCAGCGAGCCGCGGGGCTGGGAGAGGGTGTAGCGCTTCCAGTCGGTCTCGACGACGGCCTTGAAGCAGGCGCAGGCGCTCTGCTGGTACTGGAGCGGGACGCGGTTGGCGAAGCGGTGGACGCGCGCGGTCTCGTCGCCCGGGAGGTCGCCGCCGAAGGCGACGCCGGCCTCGATGAGGAAGGGCCGGCCCCGGTAGACGGCGGGCGGGCGCGAGGAGACGGCGATGAAGTCCGGCTTGAGTCCGCTCTCGAGGCCCTTGAGCAGCACGCGGGCGCCGATCGGGCTGAGGCAGTCCGTCGGCGGCGCCATGAGCTTGGCGTCCTGGATCGCCTTGTAGAGCTTCTCGGCCTCCGCGTGGCCGACCTTCTTGACCCAGGTGTTGCTGGTCAGGCCGGCGGCGGAGCAGATGCTCTTGGCGGTCCCGGGCCCGACGCGGCAGAAATCGGATTGCAGGAACGCGCCGAGCTGCGTGGACTCGGTCCGCTCCAGCATCTGGATGAGGATGCCCAGCTCGATCCCGTGCGGGTGCGGCTGGATCTCCCGGGTCTCGGCGGGTAGCTCGTCCACGGAGCGGGGGCGCTCGGTGTGGACGGGGCCGGGGTCGCCCGCCTGCGGCGGGGCGATGAACACGATCCGCGCGTGCGGATTGGCGATGGAGGTCAGCTCCAGGTACTCATCGACGCTGGCGCGGCCCTTGAGGTACTTGCCCTCGAGCTCGATCACCACGCGCGTGCCGTGGCCGTCGG
>CALKYH010000052.1 GCA_938003595.1 uncultured bacterium | reverse complement strand
ATTCGTGGCCGGCCCTCCCTCGAGCCGGTGAGAGGATCGGCTTCACCATGTTGTAGCGACAACTTTGACGCCCCGGCGGAAAGAGAACCGGCCCGCAAACGCGGGCCGGTCGGAGACGATCTCAGAGGTGGTGGAGGCGCTCAGCGCAGTGGGCGTCGGCGGATCGCCACGAGCCCGCCCAGCCCGGCCACCGCCAGGAAGCCCGGCAGCGGCGTCGGCACCACGACGGTGAAAAGCCAGTCGTCGGCGCCGCCCTCGGGGGAACGGACATAGTCACCGTTGGCTTGCTGGATCGCGAGCCAGCCCCAGCCCGAGATCAGGCCGTCGCTGCGGCGGTGCCCCAGATCGTCGTTCTCGTCGCCGACCCGGAATGTCTGTGTCCCATCGGACTTGTCGGCGAGGTTTGCCTGCTGAGCGTTGGGGGCGATGATGTTCCCGAAATTCGTCATCTCGGCCGACCCGGCGACACGCCAGTCGTCATCGTTGGCCATCGGCGCCACGCCGTTCGTGTACTGGAAGTAGATCTGGTACACGCCCAACCAGCTGTCGTTCGCGTAGGTCGAACCGGTGTCGCGCCCGCCGAAGGAGGTGCCGAAGATGGTGATGATGTCGGCCGAACCATTGTTCGAGATCGTCATCTTCATGTCCGACTGCGCATGGTCGAAGTCGAAGGTGAACCGATCAGTCTGCGCCGTCGCGTTGAACAGTCCGTCCAGACGCAGCCCGTAGGGCGGGGGCGAGATGTTCCCGTCCGGATGGTTCGCAAGGGAATAGGTTCCGTACGGGAGGATCGCCGCCGACGCCCCGAAGGCCGCCGAAGCGACGACAACGACAGTGATCAGTTGGGTCCGGAAGCTCATCTCTATATCTCCACGAGGGTGCTCGGCGGCGAAGTGAATCTACCCGCCACGGTCCAAAAATACCCCACTTTACGGGGTCAGGCAAGGCGATTCGGCTGGATTTGCGGTGCATTGCCGCCGCACCCGCACGCCTTCCTACCGGACTGTAAGTCGACGGCAGTTGTCAAGATCGCCTGCCATTCCCAGAACGGGCCTGGGGACGACGGCTCGGGGTCAGTTCGAGCGCCAAGCCTCTCCGAATTCTCCTCGCCATCATCTTGAGCGCAATACTTGCCGCTAGCGCCGTGGTTGTGCCCAAGGGCACTCCGTGCTCCCGGTCGGAGGGCCCCAGCCGGCGCAGTCTTACTCCAGCCCGCACCCGCGCCGCAGCGCCGCGATGTCAAACTTCACCATGGTCATCATGACCTCCATCGCCCGCTTCGCGACCGTCGGGTCAGGATCGGTGACGAGCGGCATGAGCATCGCCGGCGTGATCTGCCAAGCCAGCCCGAAGCGGTCCTTCAGCCAGCCGCACGCCATCGGCTGTCCACCCTCGCCGAGCTTCGACCAGTAGTGGTCGATCTCCGCCTGGGTGTCGCAGGTCACCATCAGCGAGACGCCCTCAGTGAAGTGAAACTGGGGCCCGCCATTGAGCGCCACGAACGGCTTGCCATCCAAGTCGAACTCCACAGTCATCACCTTCCCGGCGAGATCGGGCATCGCGGCGCCGTAGCGAGCGAACTTGCCGATCCGCGAGTTCGGAAAGACCGAGACATAGAAGTTCGCCGCCTCTTCGGCCCGGTCGTTGAATGTCAGGAATGTGGTGATGGGGGGCATGCAGCCAGTGTACATCGGCCTGCAAGGCGGACCCCCGTTCCCCGTAGAATGTGTCCATGATCCGCTCTATCCTTATCGTGGCCGCCGCCGCCTCCATCCTCTCCGGCTGCGGAGGCAACAGCGCCGATCACCGCGAAGTCCTGCGCGTCACGGAGTCCTTCTTCGACGCCATGGAGCGACGCGATGTGGACCTGGCGTCCCGAGTCCTCGTGCCCGAGGGCGCGTTCGTCAGCGCCCGCAAGGGGCCGGCGGGCGAGCGCACAATGCAGTCGTTCACCAACGCCGACTGGATCGATCGGCTCGCCGCTCGCGGCAGCGAGGTCCGCGAGGCCCTGACCGACAAGCCCCTCATTCTCATCGAGGGCGATGTCGCCATGCTCTGGGGTGAATACACCTTCGAGGTCGACGGCCAGACCAGCCACACCGGGATCGACGCCATCACCTTCGTCCGCACCGACCAGGGCTGGAAGATCGCCGGCGGCGCCTACAGCGTTGTTCCGGTCACGCCGTCCGGCCGGAACTGAAGGCTCGCGCTCCGGCGTCGGCCCCGTCGTTCATCTCACGGGAGTCGCGGCCGGTGTTTTCCAGTTGCCCTCGATGATCTCCCAGCCCGGCAGGTAGAGCCGCACGATGTAGTTCCAGCCCTCGGTGATCGGCAGGTAGTTCGGCTGGCTCGGATCGCCGCCGAAGTGGATCGTCGTCGAGCCATCCGCGTCCGGCTTTCCCGTCACGCTGTTGATCGAATACGCGTTGTACTCGTTCGGAGTGAAGAAGCCGTCCTTGTTGTAGACCGTGACGGACCAGAACGCCTGCACCGGCACATCCTTGGGCATGGTCAGCGTGTAGGCGGTCTTGCCGTCGTTCTTCGGGACGACCTGATTCACATAGACAGCGCCGCGCTCCGGGTTGCCGCCCCAGCCCGCGGCCGTGCCCGCCAGGTGCATGAGGGGATCCACCGTTCCGCGAGCCCCGAACGCGTTCGTCAGAGCAGTCAGGTCCATCGCCAGCGCGTTGATCTTCTGGCGCGTCTCCACGAGCGACGCCGTATCCCAATCCGGCAGGACCAGGTCGCCGGCCGAGGCCTGCGTCACCCGGATCTGATCCTGCAGCGCGTGAGCCGCCTGCATGTCCGCCGCGTCGTTCGGATTGGCGAATGTCCGGACCAGCACGAGCACATACCGCGTCCCGACATCGCCGATCGAGAGCGTCACATCGCCCGCGCCGTTCTTCAGCACGGGGTTGTACTGGTCCTGATCGATCACCAGCAACGACTGGAACCGACCGTGCGACTCCGGCATGACGATCGTGATCGGGCTCGTCAGGTCGTAGATCCCCATCGAGTACAGCGTGTCCCGGTTGCCGCGGATGGTGGTCTGATGCTCGACCGAATACGGCTCGCGCATATGCAGCATCTTGCCGACGCCGCCGGCCTTCTCCGCGTAGCCCTTCATCTGCATGTCGCTCTCGGCGCGGATGTAGTTGGCGAGGTTGACCGTCTCGCCCGCCGTCGCGGCCGACGCAAGGGCGCAGAGCGCGGAGACAATGCCGATCGTGAACTGCCTGAGCTGCATGACAAACTCCCTGGTGACAAGGCCCGAAATCGATCCGGGCTCGCCCAGAGCGCGCCCGCACCGGATGGTACACCGGCTCGCTCGGCCGGCGCCATCCCGTCGCCCGTGGCGCGCCGCGCAGCGAACGCCGCTCGCCGACCGCGCGCCTCGGCGCCGTTCGCTCCGCCGTGAAGGCAGACAACCCCCGCCGGGGCGTGCGTTGCTGCGGGAAGCCATCAGATTTCCGCCGCGGTCGGACGATCGATCGACCGGCTCAGACCCGCCGTCGACGCGCCGTCAGGCCGCCGGCGCCCGCCCGCAAGTAGCGTTCACGGGCCCGTCTGGTCGAGCGAGATCGCAGCGCCGCACCCGCGCACCCATCCTCAAAACGAAAAACGCCTCCGGCGCTGCGCCGAAGGCGATCCAGAAGCGAGGCGGACGGGACTCGAACCCGCGCCCACCGCATCTCAGCGGTTCGCGGAGCGCCCGCCATGCTCCTCGAGCATGCGGCGGAGCGCCGGCGACGACGCCGCGTCCAGAGGCGTGAACGAGCCGTTGTGGTGCTCCACCCCTGTTGTCGCGTTGACATCCGCGCCATGCCGAAGGAGGGCAGACGCCGCCAACTCGTGCCCGCCCGCCGCCGCGAGGTGCAGAGGCGTGACGCCGACAAAGCGGCCCTCGGGACTCGCGGCGTTGACATCGGCGCCGTTCCTGATCAGGAGCTCCACGATCTCGGCGTGCCCGCTGCCGGCCGCGGCGTGCATCGGCGTCAAGCCGACAAAGAACCCGACATTCGAGGGCGCGTCGGAAGCCATCCCTCTCGCGAGCAACAGCTCGGCGATCTCCAGACGCACGGCAGGTGTGACATGCTCCGGGCTCCGCATGTCCGCGAATGATCCCGAAGCCGCGACATGCAGCGGTGTCTCGGCGTGAAGGTCCTCGCCATGGCGCCGGGCTGCGCCGGCGTCGAGCAGCGCCCGGACGACCTCGACACGCCCGAAGAACGCGGCCCAGAGCAACATGGACCCACCAGGCCCATCCAGCTCGGCGTCGCCATCGATCAAGAGTTTCGCAACCTCCACCCGGCCCTCGGCGATCGCGGCGTAGAGCGGTGTGCCGATCTGCGGCGACGCGTCGACATCCGCGCCCGCCTCGAGAAGCGCCCGGGCGACCTCCGTGTTCGCCGCCACATGCAGCGGCGACGCCCCTTTCTCGTCATGAAGATCAACGGCCGCCCCGGCAGTGAGCAGCGCTCGAACGACATCGGCCTGCCCACGCCCGCTCGCGAGGTGCAGCGCTGTCGTTCTCCGCGGACCCCGCTCGTCGACATCAGCCCCTGCGGCGATCAGCGCCCTGACGCTCTCGGCGTCCGCGCTCTGGGCCGCCCGCTGGAGCGCGGTCAACGCACGATCCCGCGCCCCCGCCGCGACCAGCGCCTCGACGAACTCCTCTCCCGCCTCCTCCGCCAGAGACAGCGGAGTATTGCCGTTGTTGTCGCGGACATCGACGGCGGCGCCCGCCTCCAGCAGGACTCGCACCGTGGCGAGATGCCGGCGCCAGAGAGCGGCGTGCAGCGGCGTCCGGCCATCGGCGGCGCGGGCGTTCACCTCCGCGCCGGCGTCCAGCATGGTCCGAACAGCCTCAGCCTTCGGAACCCAATGGCCGGTCGTCAGATGCAGCGCTGTTCGCCCGTCCCGGTCTCTGAGGCGGACGTCGGCGCCCCCCGCGATCAACGCGGCCGCGGCCTCCGGCTCTCCCGCCCAGTGCAGCGCAGGATGCTCCGGATCGTTGATCATTGCTCCGCTGCGCAGGAGCAACTCGATCATGTCCACATGAGCGCGCCTGGTCGCGAGTTCGAGCGGCGTCATCGACTCGCCGCCGTCGACGTCGGCCCCCTTCAGGATCAGGACCGCGGCGATCTCGGCGTTGCCGGAATTGGCCGCAGCGCCCAGCGGAGTGTGATGCTGTCTCGAGAACGCGTTGAGATCCGCACCGGCTTCGACGAGCGCCTCAACCGCTTCGAGGGGGCCGCGGATCGCCGCCCAGTGCAACGGCGTGGCGCCGAGGTGCTCGCGAGCGTTCACATCGGCGCCCGCCGAGATCAGCTCACGAACAACCTCCGCCCTGGCTCGCTCGGCCGCCGCGTGCAACGCGCTCCATCCGCGCTCGTCGGTCGAGTTGACATCCACGCCCCCGGCGATCATGGCCTTGACGGCGTCGAGGTCGCCGGCGGCCGCCGCCTTCCGGAGGGCCTCGCCCGCATCCGCCGCAGCCGAGGGCGAGCCGAACGCGATCGAGAGCAGCAGGCACGCGGCCGCCCAGCGGATCAGACCGACACGGCGCTGTTGGGACAGACTCGCCATCCTCCCCGCAGTCTACCCATGCGTCTGCCCACAAAAAAACGCCCTTGGCGCTGCCCCAAAGGCGTTTCAGAAGCGAGGCGGACGGGACTCGAACCCGCAACCACCGGACCGACAGTCCGGGAACGAACGAGGCTGAGTACGAACTGGCCTACCGTCGTACGATGCGTCCACATGCCTCGCGCCTCATCCGTGCCCTCAAAGCGACGCCGGCGCGTGCCGACCCAGGCGCGGCTCGCCATTGTCTTCGGCGACCAGCTCGATCTGGACGCCGCGCTTCTTCGCACGCTCGGACCCGACGACACCATCCTCATGATGGAGGTGGCGGATGAGTCGCGCCATGTCCCCAGCCATGTGCAGCGAACCGCCCTCTTCCTGTCTTCCATGCGCCACTTCGCCGCCGAGCTGATTCGGCGCAAGATCCGCGTCCGGTATGTCAACCTTGACGACCCTGACAACACAGGCTCGTTCGAAAGAGAGATCGCTCGTGCGGTCGCGGCGCTCAA
Source organism: uncultured bacterium (assembly GCA_938003595.1). Taxonomy (GTDB): domain Bacteria; phylum Planctomycetota; class Phycisphaerae; order Phycisphaerales; family UBA1924; genus JACVCK01. Next base: position 1,834 of record CALKYH010000052.1, on the reverse strand, counting down.
GCCGTCCGAGATCGTCTGCACACACCCCGGCGAGTGGCGCGTGCTGGCGATGCTCGAGCGCGTCCGCGATTCCACCGGACTCCCGCTGACCATTCTGCCGGACGAGCATTTCCTGACGACCCCCGACGCGTTCGCCGCATGGGCAAAGGGCCGCACCGCGCTCACGATGGAGTTCTTCTACCGCGAGCAGCGTCGCAGGACTGGCTACCTCATGGAGGGCAGTGGCAAGAGCGCCAGGCCCGCCGGGGGAAAGTGGAACTTCGACAAGGAGAATCGATTGCCATTCGGCAGGCAAGGTCCGAACCCACGGCCGCGCCCGCCTCTGACTTTCAAATCCGATGAAATCACCCGCGCCGTCCTCACGGCGATGAAGCGCGTGCTCCCCGACCTGCCCGGCGCCGCCGAGTCATTCGCCTGGCCCGTCACGCGCGAGCAAGCCCTCGCCGCGCTCGACGACTTCCTCACCCACCGCCTCGCCCAGTTCGGACCGTTTGAGGACGCGATGTGGACCGGCGAGCCCACGCTCTACCACTCCACGCTCTCCAGTTCGCTCAACCTCAAACTGCTCAACCCGCGCGAGTGCTGCGAGCGGGCGGTCGAGGCATTTCGCGCCGGCAAGGCCCCGCTGCAATCCGTGGAGGCGTTCGTGCGGCAGCTCATCGGCTGGCGCGAGTTCATCCGCGGCGTCTATTGGCTGGAGGGCCCGACCTACGCCGACCGCAACGGGCTCGACCAGCACGGCACGCTGCCGCCCTTCTACTGGACCGCCGATACCGACATGGCCTGCATGACGGCCTGCGTCGGCCAAGTGCTCGACACCGGCTTCGGCCACCACATCCAGCGATTGATGGTCACCGGCAACCTCGCCCTCATCAGCGGCGTCCATCCGCGCGCCGTCAGCGACTGGTACCTGGGCATGTTTGTGGACGGTGTGGACTGGGTCACGCTCCCCAACGCGCTGGGCATGGTCATGCACGCCGACCGCCGCGAGCACGCCGCAAAGGGCATCACGGGCCTCGTCGGCACCAAGCCCTACGCCGCCAGCGGCAAGTACATCGAGCGCATGAGCGACTACTGCGCCGCCTGCCGCTACGACCCCGCCGAGCGCACCGGCCCCTCGGCCTGTCCCGTCACGGTCTTCTACTGGGACTTCCTGATCCGCACCCGCGAGCAGCTGGCCCAGAACCAGCGGATGGCGATGATCCTGAAGAATGTGGACCGCCTGACGCCGCAGGCCCGCACCCAGATCGCGATCGACGCCGAAATGCTCCGCAGGAAACTCGAGATCACGATCAAGGCAAACGAGTGAGATCTGGTTGCTTCTCATGCAGCGACTCAGCTCGCAAGTGCGCCGCGAATTGTGCGCTTGCGTCAGTCGCGACCAGAAACACGAGGCGACGACGCATCGCAAGGAGTCAGAGAGACCGAGATCCCGCCCTCAAGAGGTAGGATCCGGAGGCAGAGGTCTTCTCCAAAGCAACTGGGAACGCCTCGGCTGGGCCCATTCACCCGGTTGGCGCGAGCCCGTGTGGCAACGGCCACCGGCCCAGGACGAGGCGCTCCACCGCCCCGCCGGTTGATGACCGCGCTCGACCACCGAACCTGCAATCCGGCGATCGAACAGCCTTTGTGAGCTATGACCGGCGCTTCCACCCTCACCGCTTCCGACCGGACTGCGGCGTTACGCGCTGATTGCGCGCAGTCTGAAGCGACACTCTCACCCAACTGGTCGGAACGCGGAATCCAAAAAATAATAAACCCCCGCTGGTGCAGGGGTTATCAAGCGAGGCGGACGGGACTCGAACCCGCAACCACCGGATCGACAGTCCGGTAC
>CALKYH010000051.1 GCA_938003595.1 uncultured bacterium | reverse complement strand
GCATCGACCTCAACGCCGCCACCGCCGAGCAGCTCGCCCTCCTGCCCAACATCGGCCCCGCCCGCGCCGCCGCGATCATCGCCGACCGCGAAGCCCGCGGCCCCTTTCTCACCCTCGACGACCTCGACCGCGTCCCCGGCATCGGCCCGCGCACGATCGCCGACCTCGCGCCGTTCGCCTCGTTCCGCGCCCACTGAACGCCCCGTCGCGCTACCGAGGACACTCGAAGTTGAAGCTGTTCACCACCAGGTTGAGGTCGGCGAAGTTCGTGAATCCGTCGTTGTTCACATCGGTCGGGCAGATCGGAGCGCTCAGAACGATCAGCTCCACCGCACGGCTCACGATCCCCGCCCCGCACGAGGCGCCGATCTGCACATCGTATACGCCCTCCTGCGCGGCGCCGGCGCCGCTCACCGTCAGCATGCTGGTGCCCACGCCGCTGTACGCCCCGCCGTTCACGAGCGGCGCGCCGTTCATCCGCCACCGATAGGACACAGCGCCCGTCGCGGACACCGCGAGGTTGCTGACGCCGCCCTCGAGAACGGTCTGGCTCACCGGCTGCGCCGTGATCGCCGCCGAAAGGCCCGTCGCGATCCGGACCAGGACATTGGAAGTGTTCAGATCGCCCGTCGCAAAGTCCGGCTTCGCGTCGCCGTTGAAATCGCCGACCCCGATCCGGGTCAGGTTCGTGCCCCCGACCAGGCTGCTGCCGAACCGGAATGTCCCGTCGCCGTTGCCCATGAACGACGAGGCGCCGTTCCCGCCCGCCGCGAGGATGTCATTCTTGCCGTCGCCGTTGAGGTCGGCGATCACCAGCGATCGACGCGCGCTGCCGCCGCCCAGTTGGATCGGCGACAGATACCCCCCGCCCCCGTTCGCAAGCAGCAGCGTCACGCCCGGCACGCCGCCCGCCGTCACCGCGATATCCGGGACCCCGTCCCCGCTCACATCGCCCACGGCCACCGACGAGGGGACCCCTCCCGTCACGACATTGATCGGCGCGCCCAGCCCGCCCTTCCCGTCGCCGAGGAGGATCGAGGCGAGCCCGCCCCCGCCGGCGATGGCGAGCACCGCATCGACGAAGCCGTCGCCATCGATGTCGCTCGTCACCATGTTGTCCGCCCCGCCCTCGCTGATCGCGTAATAGGCCGGGAGCTCGAAGCCCCCGTCCCCCTTGCCGAGCAGGACCGCAACCGACCCGCTCGCCTGGTGCGCGACCAGCAGGTCCGCGCTGCCGTCGTTGTTCAGATCGGCCGAGACACACGCGCTCGGACCCTCGCCCACCAGGTGAGTCATCAGCCCGCCGAACTGCCCCGCCCCGTTCCCCAGCAGCGTGGTCACCGTGTTGTCGCCCACATTCGCGGTCGCAACGTCGGGAAAACCGTCGTTGTTCCAATCCCCGATCGCGACCGAGTTCGGCAGCGACCCCGTCGGAGAGTGGATCGCCGCCGCGAACGTGCCATCCCCCTGCCCCCGCAGCGCCGAGACAGTGGAATTCGACTGGTTCGCCACGATCAGGTCCAGCGCGCCATCCATATCAAAGTCCGTGCAGGCCAGCGCCACCGTGTTCGGCCCCGCCTGGTAGGTCACGGGCGAGGCATAGCCCAGCGGACACTGCCCCGCCGACGGCGCCGCGAACGCGCACACCACAACGACGACGCCCGCCAACACACGCATGCAGCTCATAAGTTCGCTCCGTTGGGTCGCGCCCCCCGATCCCGCCACGACGACCTCCGGAATCTACCACAGCCCGGAGCCGCCGCAAGGACCAACCTCGCCCATTTGACCCCGCCGCCCCGCTCCCGTCCCCCGCCTCCCCCCGAACCCCGATGAAAGAACGCGGCCGGCACATCGCCCACGGCCGCGCTCGACGCACTCCCACTTGCTCAAGGCCGCGCGGCCCGCTCAGTCGCAGGCCGTGTTGTACACGCTCAGCAGCAGATTCAGATCGGCGAAGTTCACCACGCCGTCCCCGTTGATGTCTCCGGGGATCGTCGGGCCCGAGGTGTTGAAGTTGCCCAGCAGCAGATTCAGGTCGGCGAAGTCGACCAGCTCGTCGCCGTTGATGTCCGCCGGACAGTTCGTCAGACGAATGATGAACGACTGCACATCGGCCCCGCGCAGCAGGTCGCCGGTGATCACCTGGCCGTCCGCCGACACCGTGTAGAACCCGCGCAGGTCCGTGTTCGGCGGCAGCGCCAGACCCAGGCTGGCGATGAAGTCCACGCCGTTCATCAGGCCCGTCTCCGGCGTCCAGATGATCGCGTCCACCGGGCCGCCCGGGCTCTGACCGAAGCGATTGCCGCCCACCGCGATCGAGCCGTCATCAGAGACGCCCGTGAAGTACGACCCGCCGAAGTTCGCCGCCGTCCCCGGCAACGCCCCGATGTACTGCGTGTCGTACGAGGAGCCGTTCCAGCGCCAGATCGTCGCCACGGCCTTCGCCGCCGACGCGTCCCACGCCGAACCCACGATCACCGACCCGTCCGCATTCACCGCCTCGGCGCCGGAGAAGCCCTCGGTCACGACCAGCGTCGACTTCACGCCGTTGATCCACACCCGCGGCTCCCACACGCCGTCCATCCGCTCCTCCCAGCCCACCGCGACGCTGCCGTCATAGTTCGCGCCGTTCACCCGCGCGCTCCGACCCGGCGTCGTCTCCATCGGCAGCATGCCGTCCGCCTGCGTCCACGCGCTCGCGTGCGCGCTGCCCGGACCGGACCTCCAGTAGAAGCCCGTCACCGTCGTTCCGTCGCCCGACAGTCCCCACGCCGAGCCGTACCCGTTGTCCAGCACGATCCCGCCCGGAGGGCTCGGGGGCATCGTCTCCACCCAGCCGCCGGTCTCGCTCCAGATCCCCTGCGTCGCCCGATTGTCGCTGCTCAGGATCGTCGCGCTCACCTTCGTCCCGTCGTACGAGATGTCCGGCGAACCCGCGCCCGTCCCGATCACCGGCACGGTCGCACGACCCAGCCGCACGAAGCCCTCCTCCGCGGTCCAGCGGAAGGTCTCGTACGAGAAATCGAAGATCACATTCCCCGCGTACACCGAGCCGTCGGCCGACAGGTCCGACACGAAGTAGCCCGGGGTCAGGTACTCGATGGTCGGCGCGGCGCCGGCCGCGGACGCCAACACGGTCGCCGTCATCGCTGCAATCAGTGTGCGCATCGTCAGTACCTCTTGGCGCTCCGCCTCGGCCGCGGGCCGTTGGCTCAGGAGCAGGCCGTGTTGTACGAGTTCAGAAGAAGATTCAGGTCCGCGAAGCTCACCACGCCGTCGCCGTTGATGTCGCCGGGGATGTTCGCGCCCGAGGTGTTGAAGTTGCCCAGCAGGATGTTCAGGTCGCTGAAGTCCACCAGGCCATCGCCATCGATGTCCGCCGGGCAGCTGTTCAGATGAATCACGAAGGTCTGGAGCCCGATCTCGGGCAGCAGCATGATGCCCGTGATGACCTCGCCGTTCGGCGAGACCACATTGATCTCGCGGATGTCGGCGCCCACAGGAACCGACAGCCCCAGGCTCGCGAGGAAATCCACATCCTTCACGATGCCCGTCGCCGGAGTCCAGACCACGCCGTCCACCGGGCCGCCCGGGCTGAAGGTGTACAGGTTGAAGCCCACCGCCAGGTCGCCGCTGTCCGAGACCGACTCCAGCCAGCAGCTCCCCGAGTTCGGCGCCGTGCCGGGCAGGAAGCCCAGATACTCCGTCACATACGCGGCGCCGTTCCAGCGCCAGATCGTCGCGCTCGTCCGCGCCTGCGCCGGGTTGTACGCCGCGCCGACGATCGTGTCGCCGTCCGCCGTCGTCGCCCTCGCCTCGCCGCGCGCCAGGCTCTCGACAAGGACCATCTTCTGGCCGTTGCGCCACGCCGTCGGCTGCCACGGGCCGTTCAGGTCCTCCCAGCCGACCACGACGGTCCCGTCGTAGTTCGCCCCGTTGCCCCGGGCGCTGCGCCCCGGCGTCTTCGGCAGCGCGACCACGCCGTTGCTCGGCGTCCAGGTGTTCACCTGCGCGCCGCCCATCCCGCCGATCCAATAGAAGCCCGTCAGCGTCGTCCCGTCGCCGGACAGGCCCCACGCCGAGCCGTACGACTGGTCCGAGATCACGCCGTTGGCCGGCATCGGCGGCATCGTCTCCGTCCAGCCCGAGGCCTCGTCCCACACGCCCTGGGTCTCCAGAATGTCGCTGCTCAGGATCGTCGCGCTCACGCGAGCGCCGTCGTACGACACATCCGGCGAGCCGCCGCCGATGCCCAGCACGGGCACCGTCGCCCGACCCAGCCGCACGACGCCCTCCTCCGCCGTCCAGCGGAAGGTCTCGTACGAGCCGTCGCCCTGCACATTGCCCACCAGCACGGACCCGTCGTACGACGCGTCCGTCACCAGGTAGCCCGCGGGAAGAAACTCGATCGTCGGCGCGGCCATCGCGCTCGAGGCCAGGCAGCCGGCAAGAACAAGTGTGCGTCGAAGCATGACAGTCGTCTCCGTTCAGATGGCGAGGCCATCGCCGCGCCGGGAAGTGCGTCGTGATGCAGGCGCCGCATTCAGCGCCCCCGTGCGATTCAGGAACAGGTCGTGTTGTAAGCCCCGAGCAGCGCGTTCAGATCCGAGAAATCCACATCGCCGTCGCCGTCGATGTCCCCCGCGAGGCCCGCGCCCGACATGTTGTAATTGCCCAGCAGAAGATTCAGGTCGGCGAACCCCACCACGCCGTCCCCGTCGATGTCCGCCGGGCAGCTCCCGAGCCGGATCACCACCGTCGCGTAGTCCACACCGTGGATCACCACGGCCGCCGTCACGGTCCGCCCGTCCGCCGACACCGCCGTGAAGCTGCGGATGTCCCAGTCGCTCGGCACGACGAGCCCGAGGCTCGTCAGCCACACCGTGTCCTTGACCAGGCCCGTCTCCGGCGTCCAGATGATCCCGTCCATCAGCCCGCCGGGGCTCTGGCCGTAGCGGTTGCCGCCCGCCATCAGCTGCCCGTCGTCCGACACGCTGTCGAGCCACGCCCCGCCCATGTTCGCCGCCGTGCCGACCAGCGCGCCGGCGAACTCCATGTCGTAACCGGCGCCGTTCCAGCGCCAGATCGCCGCCTCGGTCTTCGCGTGCAGCGGGTTGTACGCGTCGCCCACGATGATCGTGCCCGCGCCGTTCACGCCGTACGCCTCGGCGAACGCCTCGCTCTCGAACAGCCGCGTCTTCGCGCCGCTCCGCCACACCGTCGGCTGCCACGCGCCGTCGAAGCGCTCCTCCCAGCCCACCACCACATCGCCGTCAAAGTCCGCCGCGTTCACGCGGCAGCTCCGGCCAGCGTCGTGAGGCAGAGACACCACGCCCGTCGACGCCGACCAGGTGTTCGGCCGCGCGCTCCCCGCGCCCAGGCCCCAGTAGAAACCCGTCAGCGTCGAGCCGTCGCCCGACAGGCCCCACGCCGAGCCGTACGAGGAATCCAGCGCCGCGCCGTCCGGCGGCAGCGGCGGCGACAGCGTCACCATCCAGCCGCTGCCCAGCGTCCACACGCCCTGCGTCGCGAGGTTGTCGTTGCTGAGAATCGTCGCGCTGATCCGCGTCCCGTCGTAGGACACGTCCGGCGTCCCGCCGCCGACGCCGATCGGGATCACCGTGTCCCCGCCCAGCCGCACGATGCCCGTCGCCGCGGTCCATCGGAAGGTCTCGTACGACCCGTCCGAAACCGCGTTCCCCACCATCACCGAACCGTCCGCGGAGATGTCCGTGACGATGTAGCCCGCCGGCAGGACCTCCATCGTGGGAGCGCCCAGGGCGCCGACCGAAAGGAGCAGACCGGACGCCAGAACAAGTGCGATGCGCATCGTCAGGATCCTTCGAAGCGGGTAGGCGGGTGGTTCGTGCCGAGGAATCTCGAGGCCGGAAAAAAGCGATCCGCGCGGCGGGCGGCAACATCTGGGTTGACAACGCACGCCGCGCGGATCACCGGAGGGAAAGTCAATCGAATCAGCGCCGACGACGGCCGCCGACCATCAGGCCCAGCAGCGCGAGCGACGCAGTCCCGGGCGCCGGCACCTTGTTCCAGGAGATGTTGTCCACATAGGACTCGGGGAAGAAGCCGAAGCCCAGCACCGTCACGGAGTCGAACGACATCCCTTCCGTCGCCGTGATGTTGAACCACGAGTCGCCCAGGCCCGCGTAGGCGGGATTCTGCACGAAGTAGAACTCGAGCTCCTGACCACCCAGGCCCACCGCGACCGCGGCGCCGCCGCCGAAGCCGGCCGACGGGCCCGAGCTGTCCCAGAACTGCAGCGACAGCTCCGACAGCGCCGAGTCGAACTGCATGAACACGCCGAAGGGGCCGTAGAACACATTGTTGTTCGGCAGCCAGTCGAAGCCGGGGGTGCCCGAGAGGTTGCCGACGAAGTTCGAGCCCTCGCCCGAGACGATGCTGGACAGGCCCAGGCCCGCCCAGGAGTTCGCCGGGACATTCTGGCCCGTGGGGCTGCCCGGCGCATCGAAGTCCAGGACAGTGCCGTAGGTCGGGGCAGGGGCGGCGGTCTGCACAACATTGATCGCGCCAAACGCCGCGGAGGCGCCCGCCAGGCCAGCGACCAGAGCGGCAAGAGTCTTGTTCGTCATCGTCGGTCTCTCCTTCGTTCCCGGAGCCTTGTCTTCCGTCAGCCCCCGATCACATGACCGGGCCGCGACAGGCAGGAAGATAACCCCTCAAGCCGTCCTGTCAAGTGTCCCATGTGACATTTTTATGGACATTTGATTTGATCATTCGACGAAACTGTCGTAGATTCATCCTCAGAGACGATCTCAAGGACCAGAATGCCCCCCACCTCGACCGAAGAACTCCGCGTGACAATCCCCAGGCGGGGCGGCCCTCCCCCGGGCGCCACCCTGGACGATGTCATCTCCGCCTTCCATCAGGCCCGCGCCGAGGTCGCGACCCTCTTCGCCCTCGCCGGACTGGACCCAACCAAAACCCGTGAATCCGCCCGTGAGCTCGGCATCAGCCGGGGCCTCACCTGGCGCCTCACCCGCATGATCCGAGAGTCGGACCCCTCCCTCGTCGTCGCCGAGGTCCCCGGCAGCGCGAGCATGGGGAAGTTCTTCGAGGCCTGCCGCGAACGCGGCGCCCCCGACACCGCCATCCACGCCGCCTCCGACCGCCTCGACGACTTCGAGAAAGCCCTCAGCGCCTGCAGCGGCGACCGCAAGACCCTCGCCATGCTCATGGCCAACCGGGGCGAGGCCACGCCGCGCACCGAGACCGACAAGGCGCGACGCAAACTCTTCGAAGGCGCCTGCGGCGTCTGGGGCGCCCAGGCCCAGACCCGCTTCGTCACCGTCTTCGTCTTCCCCTCGCCCGGCAACCCCGACAAGCTCGACGCCGGCCATGTCTCCGGCTTCGTCGGATTCCGCCGACTCAGCCCGCGCCCCTGGCCGCTCTACCACGAGGCCGTGCACGACGCCGGGGGCGCGCCCGTGTCCTTCACCAAAGAGCCGCTCGACCCCGCCGGCGCCACCGAGGGACAGGCCCAGCTCATGAAGGCCTACTGCTCCCCCACCACGCCCACAATCGATGTGGTCCGCACGCCCGGCTACAAGCGCTTCGAACTCGCCACCGGCCCCGTCGGCAACGAAGGCCTCACCACCGTCGTCTTCGGCACCCGCCTGCGCACCCTCTACGACCGCTACTCCGACGAGCCCAACACCGCCGGCTTCATGGTGCTGCTCAACACCCCCGTCGAACGCGTCATCTTCGACATGTTCGTCCACCGCGACCTCGGCGTCGCCACGCCCCCGCGCGTCCACCTGCTCGACCGGCTCGCCTTCCCGCACTCCAATGTCGAGAGCGACTTCGACCGACAGTCGCTCCCCATCGCCGAGACCCCCGACCTCCTGCCCCGCGGCGTCTCCGGCGCGCTCCACCCCGTCCTGCCGT
>CALKYH010000050.1 GCA_938003595.1 uncultured bacterium | reverse complement strand
CGTTCGTCAGCAGCGGCGCCCCGCCGGTCACCGTCCCGCCGTCGAAGTTGAAGGTCCCGCTCGTCAGCTCGAAGGCGCCCTGCACATCCAGATTGCCCGCGGCCTGCGTGAAGGACTCGCTCGCGCTGGCCATCGTCATCGTCTGGCCCGACGCGATCGTCCACTGCCCGTTGTTGGTGAACGCGCCGCCGCCTCCGGAAGGCGTCAGGCCGAGGCCCCAGTTCACATTGACCACCCCATCGTTGACCATCGTCGACGCCCGCAGCGTCCGCACGCCGCCTGCGCCCTGGGTGACGAGGATCTCGCCGGTGTTCACAAGGCCGCCGTCGGCCTGCAGCGCCGCGCTCGTCCCGGCGCCGATGGCGGTCAGCTGGATCAGCCCCGCGCTCGTGAACGACGCCGCGGCCGTCACGGCGCTGTTGTTGCTCGAATCGCCACGGATCGTCAGCGACTGACCCGCCGCGAGATCGCCGCTGAGGGCGCCGCCCAGGCCGCGCATCACAAGCGACCCCGCATCCGACGAGCCCGCGCCGATGTTTAGCGTCGCGTTCGTCAGCAGCGGCGCCCCGCCGGTCACCGTCCCGCCGTCGAAGTTGAAGGTTCCGAGCGTCACCTCGAACGCGCCCTGCACGTCCAGATCGCCCGCGGCCTGCGTGAACGACAGGCTCGCGCCGTTCATCGTCATCGTCTGGCCCGACGCGATGGTCCACTGCCCGTTGTTGGTGAACACGCCGCCAACTCCAAAGGGCGTCAGTGTAAGGCCGGAGTTCACATTGACCACCCCGTCGTTGACCATCGTCGACGCCCGCAGCGTCCGCACGCCGCCGGCGCCCTGGCTGACGCGGAGCTCGCCGCTGTTCACAAGGCCGCCGTCGGCCTGCAGCGCCGCGCTGGTGCCGGCGCCGATGGAGGTCAGCTCAATCAGTCCAGCGTTCGTGAACGAGCCCGCGGCTGTCACGGCGCTGTTGTTGCTCGAGTCGCCCCGGATCGTCAGCGTCTGACCCGCCGCGAGATCGCCGCTGAGGGCGCCGCCCGTGCCCCGCATCACGAACGACCCCGCGCCCGACGAGCCCGCGCCGATGTTCAGGGCCGCGTTCGTCAGCAGCGGCGCCCCGCCGGTCACCGTCCCGCCGTCGAAGTTGAACGCCCCGTTCGTCACCTCGAACGCCCCGAGCACATCCAGATCGCCCGCGGCCTGCGTGAACGACAGGCTCGCGCCGTTCATTGTCATCGTCTGGCCCGACGCGATGGTCCATTGACCGTTGTTGGTGAACGCGCCGCCGCCTCCGAAGGGCGTCAAAGCGAGGCCCCAGTTCACGTTGACGACGCCGTCGTTGACCATCGTCGAGGCCCGCAGCGTTCGTGCGCCCCCGGCGCCCTGGCTGACGCGGAGCTCCCCGCTGTTCACAAAGCCGCCGTCGGCCTGCAGCGAAGCGCTCGTCGCCGCGCCGATGGAGGTCAACTCGATCAGCCCCGCGCTCATGAACGACGCCGCGGCCGTCACGGCGCTGTTGTTGCCCCCATCGCTCCGGATGGTCAGCGACTGCGCCGCCGCGAGGTCCCCGCTGAGGTCGCCGCCCGTGCCCCGCATCATGAACGACCCCGCGCCCGCCGAACCCGCGCCGATGTTCAGCGTCGCGTTCGTCAGCAACGGCGCTCCGCCGGTCACCGTCCCGCCGTCGAAGTTGAAGGTCCCGCTCGTCACCTCGAACGAGCCCTGCACATCCAGGTTGCCCGCGGCCTGCGTGAACGACAGGCTCGCGCCGTTCATCGTCGTCGTCGCGCCCGAGGCGATATTCCAGGAGCTCGAGTTCGTGTACGCGCCGCCCACGCCGCCCGCGGCGTTCAGCGTCACCGACTGGTCGATCTGCACCGTGCCGTTGTTCTGCATCGCGACCATCTGCAGGCTGCGACCGCCGCCCGAACCCACGCCGACCCGCAGCTCGCCAGCCGCGGCGTTGGTGAATGTCCCGTCCACGCGCAGATTCGACGTCGTCGCGGCGCCGATCGACGACATGTCGATCAGCCCGTTGTTGGTGAACGACGGCGTGACCGTCAGCGTGCCGTTCGAGCCCCCGGTGCCCCGGATCGCCAGATCGCCGTTCTGCTCGAACGCGACGCCGATCTGCGATGAACTCCTGACTTCCATCGCCGCGTCGTTGCGCAGTGATCCCGCGCCCGTGATCATCGACGAGTTCATCGTCAGCGTCCCGTTCTTGAGCCACGCCAGGCCGCCGATGATGAAATCGCGCCCAAGGTTCATCGCGAGCGTCGCGTCGGAGGAGTCCAGCGTCAGGTCGAACAGCTCGGCGTTGATGTTGAGCGCCACCGAGTAAGGCGCCCCCGTCGCGTCGATGACCGCGCTGTGGGTCGCGCCGTTGGGCGGGCCCAGGGGGCTCCAGTTCGTGTCGACAGACCAGTTGCCGGACGCGGCGCCGCCCCAGGTGAAGACCGTCCCCGCGCTCGCCATGGAAGCCGCCAGCGCCAGCCCGGCGCAGGACGCCAGGACGCGTGCGCCCCGGGCACAACAAGAAGCATTCGACATCGGACCCTCGCTTCCCACGATGGCGGGAACAAATAGTCATCCGTGGTCCGGTCATTCCAACCCTGTGCGCAGAGCGGCCCGGGCCCAGAAGGGCAGATTAGCCCCACCCCGGCGATCGATGCAACGATTTTCTGCGAGATTGGGGGGCCCGGCGGACGCGCCCGCCCGGTCCGATATTCGGCCGTTGGAGCGAGTACGATGTCCGCTTCCAGTCGCCCAACGCCCCCTCGGAGGAGCCTCGAACGATGCCATCGCTGTCGGTGAAAGATGCGTTGCACGCCGCGCCCGGTTCACGAGCCACCGTCAAGGGCTGGGTCCGCACCCGGCGCGACTCCAAGGCCGGCCTGTCCTTCATCAACCTCAGCGACGGCTCCTGCTTCGGCGCCCTGCAGGTCGTCGCGCCCGCTGATCTGGCCAACTACACCGACGAGGTCCTGAAGCTCACCGCCGGCTGCGCCATCGAGGCCGACGGCGAGATGGTCGCCAGCCAGGGCAAGGGCCAGAGCGTCGAGCTCAAGGCCGACGCCCTGCGCGTAATCGGCTGGGTCGACGACCCCGACACCTACCCCATCGCCCAGAAGCGCCACACCTTCGAGTACCTGCGCGAAGTCGCGCACCTGCGGCCGCGGACCAACACCGTCGGCGCCGTCGCACGCGTCCGCCACACCCTGGCCATGGCCGTGCACCGCTTCTTCCACGAGCGCGGCTTCTTCTGGATCCACACCCCCATCATCACCGGCAGCGACTGCGAGGGCGCCGGCCAGATGTTCCGCGTCAGCACGCTGGACCTGGCCAACATGCCCCGCACCAAAGACGGCGCCGTCGACTTCTCCCAGGACTTCTTCGGCAAGGAAACCCACCTCACCGTCTCCGGCCAGCTCAATGTCGAGACCTACTGCGCGGCGCTGTCCAAGGTCTACACCTTCGGCCCCACCTTCCGCGCCGAGAACAGCAACACCAGCCGCCACCTCGCCGAGTTCTGGATGATCGAGCCCGAGATCGCCTTCTGCGACCTCGCCGGCGACGCCGACCTGGCCGAGGCCTTCCTCAAGTACCTCTTCCGCGCCGTCCTCGAAGAACGCCCCGACGACATGGCGTTCTTCAACGAGCACATCGACAAGACGATCCTCGAGACCATCACCCACCTCATCGAGACCCCCTTCGAGCGCATGACCTACACCGACGCGGTGGCGATGCTCGAGAAGTCCGGCGAGAAGTTCGAGTACCCGGTCAAGTGGGGCCTGGACC
>CALKYH010000049.1 GCA_938003595.1 uncultured bacterium | reverse complement strand
CCTGCCACACCTCGTGGATGACCTCGTGCTTCGGCTGCCACCTGCCGATGCAGGCCAATCGGCGCACGCCGATGCTGCACAACGAGAGCCTCTACGCGCGGAACTACACGCAGTACAACTACCAGGTGCTCCGCGACGATGTGTTCATGCTCGGGCGCGACGGCACGGTCAAGGGCGGCCGGATCGTGCCGGTGCGGTCCTCGTCGGCGGTGGTCGTCAGCAGCCAGAACGCCAACCGCGAGTGGATCTACCACCAGCAGCAGACGGTCAGCGCCGAGGGCTACTCCGGGCAGGCGTTCAACCCCCACTTCCCGCACGCCACCGGCGGGCGCGGCACGACCAAGCGCTGCACCGACTGCCACGCCTCCGCCGACAACGACAACAACGCCTGGATGGCCCAGCTCACGCTGCAGGGCACAAACTTCGTCAACTTCCTCGGGCGCTATGTCTATGTCGCGACCGGCGAGGACGGGCTGGAGGCCGTCGCCGTCACCGAGCACGACGAGCCGCAGGCGGTGTACGGGTCCGAGCTGCACGCGGTCGCCTACCCCGACCAGCACGAGGCGTTCGTCGGCAAGGGCCAGCGACAACTGCGCGAGGCGCACCACCACGGCGCGGGGTTCGGAGCGGAGATTCTCGATCTCCAGGCCCGGGGCGAGTACCTCTACACGGCGCGGGGCGACGGGGGCTTCTACGCCTACGACATCGCCAACATCGACAACAAGGGCTTCAGCGAGCGCATCGTCACGGCGCCCGTCTCGCCGTTGGGTCAGCGCCTGGGCTTCAAGACCTCGCACGCGGTGGCGGTCGCGAGCCCCGCGACGGTGGCGGTGGACCCCGGGCGCGTGCGCTTCAGCGACGACCCTTCGAAGCCGTACACGCCCATCACAGACCCGGCCGAGGCCTGGCATGTGAACCAGGAACAGCCGGTCCACCCGCTGTACGCCTACCTCTACATCGGCGATCGCGACGAGGGACTGATCTTGACCAACGCCGCGACGCTGCTGGACGGCGACCCGCAGAACAACTTCATGGAGCGGGCCACGCTCGACGACGGCTCGACTGCCTTCAACCCCGATGGGCTGCTGACCGGGCTCACACACCTCACCGTCGCGGGCCGACACATCTTCGCGACCAGCGACGCGGGGCTGGTGGTGATCGACATCGACACGCCGCTGTCGCCGCGCATCGCGGCGGTGGTCGGCAGCGACACGATCATCTCCCCCCGGAGCGTCGGCGTGCAGTTCCGGTACGCCTTCGTGACGGACGCCGAAGGCCTCAAGACGATCGACATCACCGATCCAGAGCGCCCGATGGTCGTGCCCGGGGCGACGGTCCCGCTGGACGACGCCCGCCGGCTGTATGTGTCGCGGACGCGGGTCTATGTCGCCGCGGGGCGGCAGGGGCTGGCGATCGTGGACATCACGAACCCGGAGCGCCCGGCGCTGGAGCAGTTGTTCACGGCCGACGGCGCCATCGACGATGCGCGGGATGTGAAGGTCGGCATGTCGTACGCCTCGCTGTTCGCGTATGTCGCCGACGGCGAGCACGGGCTGCGCGTGATCGAGCTGATGGGCCCGCACTCCACGGCGCAGTTCCGCGGCTTCTCGCCGCCGCTGTCGCCCCGGCTCATCGCCACGCACCAGACGCACGGCCCGGCGCTGGCGGTGAGCGAGGGGCTGGACCGCGACCGCGCCGTGGACGAGAGCGGCAATCAGGTCGCGGTCTTCGGGCGGCTGGGGGCCAGGCCCCTGAACCTCGAGGAGATGCAGCGGCTCTACATGCGGGACGGCGCCCTGTGGACCGTGACCGACGAGCCGAGCACGACGCCGCAGGACTTCACGCTGGAGCAGGCCCCGGCCAAGGAGCCCGAAACCGGCGGCCGGCGCGGGCGGCGCGGGGGCTAGGCAGAGGGTCCGAGCGGCCATCGACGGCCCGGGCGCGGGGTGATTAGGATCCCGCCCCGTTCGCTTCCACCCCAGCACGCCTCGCCGACTTGCCCGGAGCCCTCCATGACCGACGGTTCAGCCCCGCACCCCACCTCCACCGGCGCGCGCCGCGCCCACGCCGTGCTCATCACCGGCGCCGGCGGCGAGATCGGGCACGGCCTGATCGAGGCGCTGCACGCCCGGGGCGGCGTGGACATCGTCGCCTGCGACCTGCGCGAGCTGGAGCCGGAGCTCAAGGCCAAGTGCCGCGACTCGTTCACCGGCGACATCACCGACCCCGCGATGATCGAGCGCCTGCTGGCGATGTACGAGATCGACACCATCTACCACCTCGCGGCGCTGCTGAGCACGCGGGGCGAGTACAACCCCGAGGCCGCCCACCAGGTGAATGTGCAGGGCACGCTCAACCTGCTCCGCTTGGCCGGCGAGCAGGCCCGCTCGCACGGGCGGCATGTGACCTTCGTGTTCCCGTCCTCGATCGCGGTCTACGGCATGCCCAGCGTGCCCGCGAAGACCGACGCCGGCAAGGTCCGCGAGGACCAGTTCCTGCTGCCCATCACCATGTACGGCGTGAACAAGCTCGAGTGCGAGCACCTGGGCCGCTACTACGCCGACCACTACCGGCGCCTGACGCAGGACAAGCCCACCGGGCGCGTGGACTTCCGCTGCGTGCGCTTCCCCGGCATCATCAGCGCCTTCACGCTGCCCAGCGGCGGCACGAGCGACTTCGCCCCCGAGATGCTCCACGCCGCGGCGGCCGGCAACCCCTACACCTGCTTCGTCCGCCCCGACACCCGCATCCCCTTCATGACCATGCCGGACGCGGTGCAGGCCCTGCTGACGCTGGCGGACGCGCCCGCAAAGTCCCTGACGACACGGGTTTACAATGTCGGCGCCTTCAGCCCCAGCGCCGGCGAGGTGGTCGAGATCGTCAAGCGCGCGTTCCCCAAGGCGGACATCACCTTCAAAGTGGACGAGGCGCGCCAAGGCATCGTCGATTCGTGGCCGGCGGATGTGGACGACACGAAGGCTCGCCGCGACTGGGGCTACAAGCCGGAGCACGACCTGGAGAGGGCGTTTGCGGAGTACCTGATCCCGAACATCCGGGCGCGCTACGGCAAGTAGATCAGCCGGCGCGGCCGTATCGCTCGATCGCGTCCCGCACCGCCTTCGCCGCCTCGTGCGGCCGGGCGAGCGTCAGCCACCAAGTCTCCGTCACGCCCGTGCCCGCCGTCGCGAAGCCCACGCTGCCCAGACCGAGCAGGCGTTCCGGGACCGAGCGGTAGACCTCCGTGTGCTGGATCGTCCGCAGCGGCGCCGTGAAGGCGTAGCGGCGCAGCACGCCCTGGTACGAGATCACGCGACGATCCGTCAGGATGTACTCGCGGTTGATCCAGTCCAGCGTCTGCCAGAACAGCCGCGCCGCGAGGATGCCCGCCCCCGCCGTCGCCACCACGCGCGTCTCGACCGGCAGCAGCGCGATCGACGCCGCCCACCACGCGATGCCGATGAGCACGCTCAGCGCCACGAGTTGACCCAGCGCGCCCAAGACCACCCACGCCACATGCGGCTTGATGCGCAGCAGCACGATCTCGCCGTCGTAGAGCAGCGCCTCGCCGGCCGCGGCCGGTGGGGCCACCGTCGCGCCGGGCCCTGGGGCGCTGGTCATCCCGAGGCCTCCTCCAGGGAGAGGATCTCGGGGAGGTTGCGGTAGAGCCCATCGAAGTCCAGGCCGTAGCCGACGACGAAGGTGTCCGGGATGTCGAAGCCGACATAGTCGGCGTCGATCTCGGCGTCGCGCCGGCGCTCCTTGCGGAGCAGGACGCAGATCTTGAGCGACGCGG
>CALKYH010000048.1 GCA_938003595.1 uncultured bacterium | reverse complement strand
TTCGCCCGCGACCAGATCGGCAACCAGTACTACTACCGCATCACCGACGCCCGCAAGGAAGGCCCGCCCCGCTCGGTGGACGAGGTCCGCGAGACCGTCGTCAACGACCTCAAGCGCCTGCGCGCCTACGAGATGCTCAAGCAGCAGACCGACGCGCTCCGCCAGCGTGCGCTCGCCGAGGGCCTGCAGGTCGTCGCCGACGACCTGGGCGGCGAGGTCATGACCGGCATCGTCACCGAGCAGGAGATGCGGTCCCTGCCCAACAGCCTCAACACCGAGGGGTTCCGCGAGGCGGTCATGCAGGCGGCCCGCTCCATCGACCCCACCCGCCCCATCGACGAGGTGCCGCTGAGCGAGCGGCTCGTCGTCGTCCCGGTGGACGACGGCCTCACCGTCGCCATTGTCGAGATCGACGGGCGCCGCCCCCTGACCCGCGAGAAGTTCCGCGACAATGTCGCGCTCATCGAGCAGGTCGCGGCCCGCGAGGCGATCCAGGGCATGGAAGACTGGCCCTACTCCTTCGAGGCCCTCAAGGCCCGCTACAAGCTCACGCCGCTGGGCGTCCGTGAGACGAAGCAGGATCAGGAAGAGGCGATCGAGGAGGGCAACGAGGCCGAGGAGCTTTCTCAGGAAGACCCGGGGTCCTGATCCCCGTCGGTCAGGAACGCCTCCATGTCCGGCGCCATGCGCCGGACCGTGGACGCGTCGAACCGCTCCCCCAGCCGCTCCAGCAGCCCCCTGCTCAGCGCGAACCGCAGCACGCGCTCCGCGATGTCCGACGGGGGCTTCGCGCCGCCGCACCAGCGCTCGTGGTCCGCCCAGGACAGCGTGACTTCCCGCCGTCGGGGCGACCCGCCGGCGGCATCCGGGTCGATCTCCGCTACGAACAGCCAGCCGCGCCCGTGCTCGGCCTCGGAGACGATCTTCGTGCGCGGCATCCGCTTCGGCGCCGAGCCGGTAAGAGGTCTGGGCTGGTCGGGTGTAGGATCGGCCATCACCCTCACGGTACCCGGGGCCCGACGAGCCGGCCCAGCCCCTTCCCACCGAGCCCGCCCGCATGCGATTCTTCCTCGAGACCGCCCGCCTTGGCCTGAAGAACCTGCGCCTGCACCTGCTGCGCTCGTTCCTCACGGCGCTGGGCATCATCCTCGGCGTCTCCGCCGTGATCACCATGGTCTCGATCGGCGAGGGCTCCAAGCAGCAGGCGCTCGACCAGATCGAGGCCCTCGGCGCCCGCAACATCATCGTCCGCTCGCAGAAGCCCCCCGAGAGCCAGCAGGCCGGCGGCCAGCAGCGCTCGTTCTCCATGCGCTTCGGCCTCACCCGCGACGACCTCCGCTCCATCCGCGAGAACTTCGACGATGTCGAGACCATCGTCCCGCTCAAGTCCGTCGGCAGCCAGGTCCTGCGCGACGACCGGCGCCTGCAGAGCCAGTCCTTCGGCACCACGCCGGACCTCAAGACCCTCGCCAACCTCCGCCTGGCGCGCGGGCGCTACATCACGCCCGAAGACATGGCCGATCGAGCCATGGTCGCCGTCATCGGGCAGGAGGTCGCCAAGACGCTCTTCCCCTTCGACGACGCCCTCGGCTCCACCTTCCGCATCGATGAGAAGGTCGTCACCGTCGTCGGCATCCTCGCGCCCGTCGGCCTCTCCGGCGGCGCGGGCGCGGCGCTGGTCGGGCGCGACCTGAACCTCGATGTCCACATCCCCATGACCACCGCCGAGACTTCCTTCGGCGATCTGGTCATGCGCCGCTCCTCGGGCTCCTTCCAGGCCAACGAGGTCCAGATCGAGGAGGTCTACCTCTCCTCGGCCACGCGCGAGTCCGTCCTGGTCGACGCCGCCCGCCTCCGCCGGCTCATGGAGACCCGGCACCCCAACCTCACCGACATCTCCCTGATCGTCCCCTACGAGCTGCTCGAATCCGCCCGCAAGACCGCGCTCACCTGGACGCTCGTGCTCGGCTTCATCGCCGGCATCGCGCTGCTGGTCGGCGGCATCGGCATCATGAACATCATGCTCGCCTCCGTCACCGAGCGCACCCGCGAGATCGGCATCCGGCGAGCGCTGGGCGCCACCCGCAAGCACATCATCTGGCAGTTCCTCGTCGAGACGAGCGTCCTGAGCGCCCTGGGCGGGCTCGTGGGCGTGGGGCTGGGCATCGCCGCGTCGCTGGCGATCGGCGTCGCCATCCCCTACCTGCCCAAGCTCCCCGCGATCGGCGGCATGTTCCCCGAGGGCGTGGAGCTGCCGACCCAGCTCTCGCCGTGGTCGATGTTCCTGTCCTTCGGCGTCGCCGCGGCGACCGGGCTGATCTTCGGCATCTACCCCGCGACCGTCGCCGCCAAGCAGGACCCCATCGTCGCGCTGCGTCACGACTGAGCGGGTTTCCCCTCGATCCCGACCCCGCCGTTCGCTATCTTGGCCCCGTCGTCGGGACCGGTCATCGCGTGGCGCGCCAGACTCGGGGAGCGGGCATGACAGAAGAGCCGCAGTCGTCGTCACCACCGCAGGCGCCGCCCCAGCGCGCTGCGCCGCCGACCTCGCCGGGGATCGCTGAGCGACGCCCCGTCGTCTGGCCCACGGTCATCGGGATCATCCTGATCATCGTCGGCGCGGGCGGGGCGCTCTCCGGGCTCTGGGGGTTCATCGGCGCCTGGGTCATGACTGCGCTCCTGCCCGCGATGGCCGAGATGGAGGAGATGCAGGAGGCGATCGCCTACCTCGGCGCATGGCAGCATCTGCTGTCCGCGATCACTCTCGCGCTCGGCGTCTTCTGCGGCCTCGCGGGCGTCGGCATGGTGCGCCGCCGGCGCTGGTCCATCGGCGCGACCAAAGCATGGTCCATCCTCAAGATCGTGATCGGCATTGCGGTGGCGGGGGTCGCGGCGATGGTGCAGGCGGAAGCCATGCGCAACGATCTGAATGCCTCGGGCGGCGCCGGCTCGCCCTTCGCCGGCATGGCCAGCGCGATGGCGGTGGTGACCTTCGTCCTCTCCGCGGCCTGGTCGGCGGCGCTGCCGGTGTTCCTGCTCCTGTGGCTCAAGCGCAGCGCCGTCAAGCTGGAAATCGCCGGTTGGTCCCCCATCTCCCCTTCCGAGGGCCGCTGATCGATGCGCTGCAAAAACTGCAACTACGCGCTCTGGCGCCTCACCACCCGCACCTGCCCCGAGTGCGGAACGCCGTTCAAGCCCTCCGAGCATCTCTTCGAGCCTAACTCGGTCCGCTTCCGCTGCCCGCACTGCACGCAGGAGTACTACGGCACCGATCCGAACGGCCTGCTCACGCCACGCGAGTTCGACTGCGTGCGCTGCAACGCGCACATCCACATGGACGAGATGGTCCTCGAACCCGCGGCGGGCCTGTCCGACGAGATCGCCCAGCGCGGCAATCCGTGGCTCGACCCGCGCAAGATGGGGCGCTTCTCCCGCTGGATGAAGACCGTCGGCATGACGCTGACCCGGCCCACCGAGCTGATGCGCGGCACGCCGCGCGGACGAGGCGGCGCCGCCATCTGGTTTGCGATCCGCAGCAACCTCACCTACTCGCTGGTTGGCACCAGCTCGCTCGCGTTCATGGGCCTGGCGATGGGGCTGGGGATGGGCGCCGCGGCGGGCGGTCGCGCCGGGGCCGGAATGGGCGTGGGCATGATTGTCGGCATGCTGATCGGCATCCTCAGCGGGCTGCTCGCCACGGCGATCGCGCTGATCATCCTGCTCGGCCTGTGGACCATGGCGACGCACGCCATTCTCCGCCTGACCGGGCCCGTGGCGGGCGGCATGGGCGACACGGGCGAGTGCCTGTGCTACGCGTCCGGCGCGAATGTGCTCGCCGCGATTCCATGCCTGGGCTTCTATGCCTCCGCCGTGTCGTGGGTCTGGCCCGCGATCAGCGGCGCTCTGATGTTGTGCGAACGGCAGAGGGTCTCCGGCCTGCGGGCCGCGTTCGCCTCCATCGTGCCGCCGCTGGCGATGGCGGCGATTGT
>CALKYH010000047.1 GCA_938003595.1 uncultured bacterium | reverse complement strand
CCCGTCAGCTCGAAGGTCCCCAGCGTCCGGTTGTCCTTCGCGAACTGACGCTCGCCCTGCAGCACATGGATCTGCACGCTCGTCTGGTTGTCCGCCGCCGTCGAGAAGACCTCCTTCTTCGAGGTCGGGATCGTCGTGTTCTTGTCGATCAGTTTCGTCATCACGCCGCCGAGCGTCTCCACGCCCAGTGACAGCGGCGTGACATCGAGCAGGAGGATGTCCTTCACATCGCCCGCGAGCACGCCCGCCTGGATCGCGGCGCCGATGGCCACCGCCTCGTCCGGGTTGACGCTCTTGTTGGGCTCCTTGCCGAACAGCTCCTTGCAGAGCTTCTGCACCGCCGGGATGCGCGTCGAGCCGCCGACGAGGATGACCTCGTCAAGACGAGAGGCGTCCAGCTTCGCGTCCTTCAGCGCCGCCAGGCACGGGGTCTTGAGCCGCTCGAGCAGCGGGGCGATGAGCGACTCGAACTTCGAGCGCGTGATCGACACCTGCAGGTGCTTCGGGCCGCTCTGGTCCGCCGTGATGAACGGCAGGTTGACGGTCGTCTCCTGCACCGTGGACAGCTCGCACTTGGCCTTCTCCGCCGCCTCCTTCAGGCGCTGGAGCGCCATCGCGTCCTTGCGGACATCGATGCCCTCGGCCTTGCGGAACTCCTCCGCGATGTAGTCGATGAGGACCTGGTCCACATCGTCGCCGCCCAGGTGCGTGTCGCCGTTGGTCGAGAGCACCTCGAACACGCCGTCGCCGACATCGAGGATCGACACGTCGAAGGTGCCGCCGCCGAAGTCGAAGACCGCGATCTTCTCGTTCTTCTTGCGCTCGAGGCCATAGGCCAGCGCCGCCGCCGTCGGCTCGTTGATGATCCGGTCGACCTTCAGACCCGCGATCTCGCCGGCCTCCTTGGTCGCCTGGCGCTGCGCGTCGTTGAAGTACGCCGGCACCGTGATGACCGCGCGGGTCACCGTCTCGCCGAGGTAGTCCTCCGCCGTCTTCTTCAGCGACTGCAGAAGCATCGCGCTGATCTCGGGCGGGGTGTAGTTCTTGCCGCGGATATTCACCTTCACGGGCTCGTCGGCGCCGCCGACGACCTCGTAGGGAACATTCTTCTCCTCCGCGGCCACTTCGCCGTGACGGCGACCCATGAACCGCTTGATGGAGTAGACCGTGTTCTTGGGGTTCGTCACCTGCTGGTGACGGGCGGGCTGGCCGATGAGCCGCTCGCCCTTCTCGGTGAAGCCGACGACCGACGGCGTCAGCCGCGAGCCGTAGGAGTTGGTGATGACCTTGGGGGTCGTCCCTTCCAGGACGGCCACCACGGAGTTGGTCGTGCCGAGGTCGATGCCGATGATCTTGGACATGTGTTGAAACCTGCCTTCCAGAGGCGGTGGGGGGAATGCTCAGTGGTAGGCCCGCCGCCGCCGACGCCGGCCCGCCCGGCGACCCGACTTCGGGCTCTCCCCTCCTGTTTGCAACCTCCGGGCCAATCCACAACCGCCAGACCCGGGGTCCTGGGCGCCGTCAGGGGCCGCCAGGGGCAACCAACGGCGATCTGACCCCGCCAGCCACCCAGAGGCCTGCCAGTTCGGCAGAGCCCGCGCCGATGCGGCGATCTTCCCGGACATGCCCTTCAATCTGCCCTGCGGCGTCAGAATCAAGGGGCGTTTCTATTGCGTGACCCCCCGGCCCGGCTTACATTCGGGGTACGCCCCGACGCCGAGGCTCCGGCCCGGGGACGCGAAAGAGGCCTTGTCCCGAGCCGAAACGGCGTTATGTTGACCTTTGCATCCAGTATCGAAGCCGGACCCAGGTCCGGAGGCGCCACCCCGCGCCCCGCGCCGACGCCCGGACCGACGAACCAGAACGATCAATAGAGGAGCGCAAATGGAACGGCGGATTTCAATCGCGGCGGCTATCGCACTCTGCTCCGGCGCGGCGTGGGCCGGCGGCATCGAGTGGCGCACTATCGATGGCTCCGACAACAACCTCGCCAACCCGACCTGGGGCCAGACCGACGGCCAGCTGGTCCGCATCTGCCCCGCGGCGTACGCGGACGGCGTCTCGGCGATGGGCGGCGACAACCGTGCGAATGCGCGATTCATCTCCACCGCCGTCACCGACCAGCCCGAGGTGGTCTTCAACAACCGGGGCCTGACCGACTGGGTCTGGCAGTGGGGCCAGTTCCTGGATCATGACTTCGGCCTGACCAACTCCCAGTCCTCCGCCGCGTTCATCGAAGTGCCCCTGGGCGACCCGATCTTCGACCCCGACAGCCTCGGCGGTCAGGTCATCCCCTTCCGCCGCTCCAACTTCGATTTCGACACCGGCACCGACCCGAAGAATCCCCGCAACCAGACGAACACGCTGACCGCGTACCTCGACGGCTCCGTCGTGTACGGCTCCACCGCCGATCGCGCGGCGTGGCTCCGCACCGGCGTCGGCGGCCGGCTGCAGGTGACCTCCACCGCCGTCGGCGACCTCCTGCCGATGAACGACGGCTCGCAGAGCAACTCCTTTGTCGGCAACGCGACCGGCTTCTTCGTGGCCGGCGACAACCGCTCCAACGAGCAGGCGGCGCTCACCGCGACGCACACGCTGCTGCACCGCGAGCACAATCGCGTCGCGGACCTCATCGCCGCGAACAACCCCGGCATGAGCGACGAGGACATCTACCAGCGCGCCCGGCGCATCGTCGGCGCCGAGATCCAGGCGATCACCTATCACGACTGGCTCCCCGCGCTGCTCGGCGCCAATCCGCTGCCGGCCTACACCGGCTACAACCCCGCGGTGAACGCCGGCATCTCGCAGGAGTTCTCCACCGTGGCCTTCCGCTTCGGCCACACCATGCTCTCGCCGTTCCTGCTTCGCCTTGATGAGAACTTCGAGGTCATGCCCAGCGGCAACATCCCGCTGCGCCTGTCCTTCCACGACGGCACGATGATCGTGTCCGAGGGCATCGACCCGATCATGCGCGGCCTGGCCTATCCCCTCATGCAGGAGATCGACGCCCGCGTCATCGACGATGTCCGCAACTTCCTCTTCATCAACACGCCGCCGTTCCACCTCGACCTGGTCGCCCTGAATGTCCAGCGCGGCCGCGACCACGGCCTGCCCGACTACAACTCCATGCGGGCCGAGTTCGGCCTTGCTCCCAAGGCCACCTTCGCCGACATCACCAGCGACCCCGACATCCAGGCGGGGCTCGCGGCGGGCTACCCCGACACCTCCGATATCGATCCGTTCATCGGCGCCATCGCCGAGGACCATGTCCCCGGCTCGAGCGTCGGCGAACTCATCCGCGTGGTTCTCATCGATCAGTTCACCCGCCTGCGCGACGGCGACCGCTTCTGGTACGAGACCGACGCCGACCTGCCGGGCGTGCTCGCCTCCGCCGGCCTCGACATGAGCTGGCTCTCGAGCCGGCGCCTCTCCGGCGTCATCCGCGAGAACACCGGCGCGGTGGAAGTGCAGAACAACGTCTTCCGCCTGCCCCTCGTGGGCGACATCGACGACAACGGCGTCGTCGCCTTCACCGACCTCAACCTCCTGCTCGACGACTACGGCGCGAACGGCGCCGGCCTGCCCGGCGACATCGACGGCGACGGCGATGTGGACTTCGCCGACCTGAACCTCCTGCTCGGCAACTACGGCGCCTCGTACGACTGAGCCTCACGCCGCGACCCGATTCCATTCGAGAGCCCCGGCCCGCCGCCGGGGCTCTTTTCTTTGATCCATCACGCGGCCGCCGCCGCCGCGCTCGATCTCCGGCGCGAATGGGCTATCCTCCCGCCATGACCCCCGCCACCGCTTCCGCTCCCTCCAAGTCGCACCCTGTCCTCCAGCGCCTCGGCCTGCTCGACGACCCGCGCGTCGTCGCCGCCTCGAGCGCCGGCGCGGGCGCCGTCGTCACCGACAACCCCGCCACCGGCGAGCCCCTGGCCGCCGTGAAGCTCCAGTCCAAGGCCGACTACGAGGCGACGATCCAGCGCGCCATGCTGGTGCAGAAGGAATGGGCGCTCTGCCCCGCGCCGCTGCGCGGCGAGATCGTCCGCCTCATGGGCCTGAAGTTCCGCGAGCACAAGGACGACCTCGGCGCCCTGGTCACCCTCGAGATGGGCAAGATCCTCCCCGAGGGCAAGGGCGAGGTGCAGGAGTGCGTCGACATCGCCGACTTCGCCGTCGGCCTGTCCCGCCAGCTCTACGGCCTGACCATGCCCTCCGAGCGCCCGAACCACCGCATGTTCGAGCAGTGGCGGCCTCTGGGCACGATCGGCGTCATCACCGCCTTCAACTTCCCCGTCGCCGTGTGGGCGTGGAACGCGATGCTCGCCGCCGTCTGCGGCGAC
>CALKYH010000046.1 GCA_938003595.1 uncultured bacterium | reverse complement strand
CCGCGCAGAAAAATGCCCCCCGAAGGACTCGAACCTTCGACCCGCTGATTAAGAGTCAGCTGCTCTACCAACTGAGCTAGGGAGGCCTGGACCGGCCTTTGGAAGGCGGCCCGAGCAAGGGGCCAGTATACCCGGCGTCCCGGGCCCGTGCGAGCCCGACACCCGGCCGAGGGCGCCTCCTTTGACACCACGCCCCCTCGGGGACTACCTTTCTGGGCTCGATCCGCCCCGGGAGCCCTCCCGGCCGCGGCCGTGCCCGGGGGGTCCGACGCTCCCCGCATCCGCCTTCCCGCCCGAGGTCACCGAACATGCAACCTACTCATAGAGTCTCCCCGGGCCGCACCGCTCGTCGCCGCGCCCACCACGCCATCGAGGCGAAGACCCCGACCATCTGCCCGCTCTCGGGCATGCCGAAGATGCACCACCGCGCCTGCAAGGAGTCCGGCTATGTCCGGCCCGGCCTGGTGATCAGCGTTCCCAAGCTGGGCATCGGCGGCGACAGGAACTGATCCCTCATGCGATTGGCCGTGGATGTCATGGGCGGCGACCACGCGCCCGACGAGATCCTCAAAGGGGCGATCGACGCCCTCCCGTCCCTCGCGGCCGATGACACCCTTGTTCTGATCGGCCCCCGGGATGTGATCGAGGATGTCCTGCGCGAACGCCGCGTCAAGGACGACCGCATCGTCATCGATCACGCCTCCGATGTCATCGAGATGCACGAGTCGCCGGTCGAGGCGGTGAAGTCCAAGCGGGACTCCACCATCGTCCGCATGGCCATGATGGGCTCCAGCAAGGCCGAGAAGCTCGGCGTGCCCAGGGCCGATGTCGTCATCTCCGCCGGCAACACCGGCGCCTGCGTCTCGGCCGCCACCATGCACATGCGCCGCCTGCCCGGCGCCCACCGCCCCGGCATCGCCGTCACCATCCCGTCCTTCACGGGCCCCATGGTCATGTGCGATGTCGGCGCCAACCCCGAGCCCCGGCCCAACCACCTCGCGCAGTACGCCGTCATGGCCGAGACCTACGCCCGCCATGTGCTGGGCGTGGCCAACCCGCGCGTCGCCCAGATCAACATCGGCTCCGAGGACTCCAAGGGCAACGACCTCACCCGCCAGGTCCGCGACCTGCTCCGCCAGACCCCCGGCCTGAACTACATCGGCTACCTCGAAGGACGCGACTTCCTCGAGGGCGCCGCCGATGTCATCGTCAGCGACGGATTCGTCGGCAACATCATGCTCAAGCTCGCCGAAGGCCTGGCCATGAGCATCTTCAAAGCCCTCTTCGGCGCCATCGTCGAGCACGACCCCGAACTGGCGATGCGCCTCGAGCCCGTCGCCAAGGCGATGTTCAAGAAGAACGA
>CALKYH010000045.1 GCA_938003595.1 uncultured bacterium | reverse complement strand
AAGATCGAGGGCGACATCATCAACCTCTCCGGCACCGCGGTGCGCGAGCTGCTCTTCAAGGGCGAGCGCCCCCCCGTCGAGTTCAGCCGCCCCGAGGTCGCCGATGTGCTGATCAAGGCCGCGAAGGCCGAGAAGCTCTTCGTGCAGTAAACCCGGCCCCGAGCCGGATCCGAACCTTTACAGACGCCCCCGTCCGGTTGGACAGGGGCGTTTTATTGCGCCAGGGCGCGGCCCCGGCCAGGACTTTCGCAGATTTCGCCCGGATGCCCTCTTCCGTGCCATGCAAGCCGGGGTTATCTTTGAGAAGGCCCCCGAGCCGACGCCGCGCGCGCCGCGGCAGCCCGGGCTCTCTCGAAGGAGAACCAGCATGCCGCATCCCTTCCGACTCTCGATCGTCGCCGCCGGCGTCGCGCTCTCGTCGTTCGCCGCGGCCGCCGCGCACGCCGGCGCCTGCGACCCGCAGTGGCGGCTCTTCGCCAGCGGCTTCGATAAGCAGGTCCGCACCTTCGGCGAGTTCAACGGCGTGCTGCACGCGGGCGGCAGCTTCGACCAGGCCCACGGCCTGAACGCCCACTCCATCGCCGCTTGGAACGGCTCGCAGTTCGGCGCGCTGGGCGGCGGGCTCGTCTGGAGCTTCGGCTCGCAGTACTGCAGCGCGATCGCCCAGCACCAGGGCACGCTCGCCGCGGGCGGCTCGTTCATCCGCGCCGGCGCCACCGAGGTGCGGAACCTCGCGGTCTGGAACTCTACCGCCTGGACTGGCCTGGGCAGCGAGACCTACCTCGAGTTCGTTGTCGGCGCGGTGAAGTCGATGCTCGTCATCGAGGAGAACGGCGTAGAGACCCTCTACATCGGCGGCGCCGGGCTCCACCGCTGGACCGGCGCCGCGTGGGAATCCGCCGGCGTCTCCGGCGGCATCGAGGCCATCATCGCCGTCCAGGAGCCGGATGGACTCGCGCTCTACATCGCCCGAGACCTCGGGGCCACGAGCTCGGTCGATCGACGCGATCCTGTCACCGGCGACTGGACCACGCTCGGAACGCTCGACGGCGAGGCCCGCGATCTCGCCTCGTGGGACGACGGAACGGGCCCGGCCATCTATGTCTGCGGCGACTTCCAGACGGTGGACGCCGTCGCCGCGAAGCGCATCGCGCGCTTCGCCAACGGAGCGTGGTCGGCCCTGGGCGACGGCCTCAACAATCTCGCCTACTCCCTCGCCGTCTGGGACGACGGCTCGGGCGAGCGCCTCTGGGTCGGCGGGCAGTTCTCGTTCGCGGGCAACTCTCCCGCATCGCGCCTTGCGTCCTGGGACGGCGCCTCGTGGCGCGGCGGCGGCCCCAGCATCAATGGCCCCGTCTTCGCCATCTTCCCCCACACCATCGGCGATCAGACATCCCTCTGGATCGGCGGCAACTTCACGACGATCGGCGGCGAGGCCTCAGAGCGCGTGGCCCGCATCACCGCCTGCGCCGCGTCCCCATTCTGCCCCGGCGACACCAACGGCGACGGCGTCGTCGACTTCACGGACCTCAACACGGTCCTCACCGCCTACAACGCCGTCGCCGCCGACCCCAACTACAACCCCGGCGCCGACTTCGACAGCGACGGCGATGTCGACTTCGCGGACCTCAATGTCGTGGTCTCGGCCTTCAACAACGCCTGCTGAGTCGTTCATTCCCTCAGGGCATGTCTCCCATTGACGCCCCCATTCAGGGGCCGGTATCCTCGTCGCGGCGCCGTGCCGCACACGCGGCGCCGGGGCGACCCTGGGAGGCATCGACATGAAGCGCGGGGACAATCGG
Source organism: uncultured bacterium (assembly GCA_938003595.1). Lineage (GTDB taxonomy): Bacteria > Planctomycetota > Phycisphaerae > Phycisphaerales > UBA1924 > JACVCK01. Next base: position 13,144 of record CALKYH010000045.1, on the reverse strand, counting down.
GCGGTCATATGCCTTCTCTCAGCGGCGATGTCGCTCGGCGCCGCTACGCACGGCGCACCCGACAACGCGCCCGCCTCCACCACTGCCCCCGCCCCCGAGGGCATGGTCTGGATCCACGGCGGCGAGTTCACCATGGGCAGCGTCGATCCCCTCGCCCGCCCCGACGAATCGCCCCTCCGCACCGTCCATGTCGACGGCTTCTGGATCGACGCCACCGAGGTCACCAACGCCCAGTTCCGCGCCTTCACCGACGCCACGGGCTACATCACCGTCGCCGAGCGCGCCGTGGACTGGGAGGAACTCAAGAAGCAGGTCCCCGAGGGCACGCCCAAGCCGCCCGACGAGATGCTCGCTCCGGGCTCGCTCGTCTTCACGCCGCCCGACCACGAGGTGGACACGAGCGACGCCAGCGCCTGGTGGCGCTGGGTCACCGGCGCCAACTGGCGACACCCCCAGGGCCCCGACAGCTCCATCGACGGCATGGACGACTACCCCGCCGTGCACATCGCCTTCGAGGACGCGCTGGCCTACTGCGCCTGGGCCGGCAAGCGCCTGCCCACCGAGGCCGAGTGGGAGTTCGCCGCGCGAGGCGGCCTCGAGCGCAAGGTCAACGCCTGGGGCGACGAGCCCATCGACGCCAAGCGCGCCAACACCTGGCAGGGCCGCTTCCCCATGACCAACACCGGCGAAGACGGCTTCGTCGGCGCCGCGCCCGTGAAGTCCTTCCCGCCCAACGGCTACGGCCTCTACGACATGTCCGGCAATGTCTGGGAATGGTGCTCCGACCTCTTCCGCCCCGACACCTACGCGCGCAGCGTCATGGTCCTCGGGCGCGACGGCGTCGACATGAACCCTCAGGGCCCCGCCAGGAGCCTCGACCCCCGCAACCCCTACGCCCCCGAGAGCCGCGTCCAGCGCGGGGGCTCGTTCCTCTGCCACGACTCCTACTGCGCCAGCTACCGACCCAGCGCCCGCATGGCCACCACGCCCGATTCCGCGGCCGTCCATGTCGGCTTCCGCTGCGTCAAGGACGACCCGGCGCCCTGACGCCGCGCCGTCGGCTCCCCTCATCGTTCGATCGTCGCCCCGCTCACTTGAAGGAGGTTGGATGAACCGGTATCTCGCGGAACTGATCGGAACATTCCTCTTCGTGCTCGCCATCGGCTGCGTCGTCCTGGCCGCGCCGATCGGCGCCTTCGCGCCGCTGGCGATCGGCTCGGCCCTGATGGCGATGGTCTACGCCACGGGCCACATCTCCGGCGGACACCTGAACCCCGCGGTCACGCTCGCCGTCGTCATGCGCGGCAAGTGCAAGGCCGCCGACGCCGCGCCGTACATCGGCGCCCAGATCATCGGCGCCGCGCTCGCGGCCCTGGTCGTGCGGTACCTGCGTCCCGAGGCCGCGAGCGCGATCACCGCCATGACGCCGGATGTCCCCCGCGCGCTCGTCGCGGAGTTCCTCTTCACCTTCGCGCTGGCCTACACCGTCCTGAACACGGCGACGGCCAAGGGCAACGCCGGCAACTCGTTCTACGGGCTGGCGATCGGCTTCATCGTGCTCGTCGGCGCCTACGCCGTCGGCGACATCTCCGGCGGCGCCTTCAACCCCGCCGTCGCCGTCGGCATCTCGGTCCTGGGGATCTCCGCGTGGAGCAACCTCTGGATCTTCCTCGTCGCGAACTTCGCCGGCGCCGCCGCCGCGGCGCTCGCCTTCCGCGCCTTGAATCCCGCTGACAAATAATCGCTCGCACATCGGCGCGGGGCGCGGCCCCCGCTCACTCTTACAGAAGGATCGGCATCCCATGTTTCGACGATGGTCCACTCTCCTCACCGCCGCCGCGGCGCTCCTCGCGCCCGGCGCCGCGCTGCTGGCCCAGCCGAGCGCGCCCGCCAAGACGCCCAACATCCTCGTCATCTGGGGCGACGACATCGGCCAGTCCAACATCAGCGCCTACACCATGGGCCTGATGGGCTACCGCACGCCCAACATCGACCGCGTCGCCAAGGAAGGCATGATCTTCACCGACTACTACGCGGAGCAGTCCTGCACCGCAGGCCGCGCCTCGTTCATCCTCGGGCAGAGCGTCTTCCGCTCCGGCCTGAGCAAGGTCGGCATGCCCGGCGCCGACCTGGGCAGCAGCGCCGAAGACCCCACCATCGCCACGCTGCTCAAGGCCCGGGGCTACGCCACCGGACAGTTCGGCAAGAACCACCTCGGCGACAAGGACGAGCACCTGCCCACCATGCACGGGTTCGACGAGTTCTTCGGCAACCTCTACCACCTCAACGCCGAGGAGGAGCCCGAGAACGAGGACTACCCCAAGAACCCCGAGTTCCGCAAGAAGTTCGGCCCCCGCGGCGTCATCCACTCCTGGGCCAACGGCGACGGAACCCAGCGCATCGAGGACACCGGCGCCCTCACCAAGAAGCGCATGGAGACCATCGACGACGAGACCGTCAACCGCGCCATGGGCTTCATCCGTGAATCCGTCCAGGCCGGCAAGCCCTTCTTCGTCTGGTGGAACGGCACCCGCATGCACTTCCGGACGCATGTCAAGGATGAGCTCCGCGGCATTTCCGGCCAGGACGAGTACGCCGACGGCATGGTCGAGCACGACATGCATGTCGGCAAGCTCCTCGACCTCGTCGACGAGCTCGGCATCGGCGACGACACCATCGTCCTCTATTCCACCGACAACGGCCCCCACATGAACTCATGGCCCGACGCCGCCATGACCCCCTTCCGCAACGAGAAGAACTCCAACTGGGAGGGCGGCTGGCGCGTCCCGGCGATGGTCCGCTGGCCCGGCCGCATCGAGGCCGGCTCGGTCTCCAACGGCATCATGCACCATATGGACTGGATGCCCACCTTCCTCGCCGCCGCGGGCGACGCCGATGTCAAGAACAAGCTGCTCAAGGGCATGAGCGCCGGCGGCAAGACCTACAAGGTCCACCTCGACGGCTACAACGCCCTGCCCTTCCTCACCGGCCAGGCCGATACCTCGCCCCGCGAGGAGATCTTCTACTTCTCCGACGACGGCGACCTCACCGCCCTGCGCTTCAAGGACTGGAAGCTCATCTTCATGGAGCAGCGCGCCCCCGGCACCCTGCGCGTCTGGGCCGAGCCCTTCACCCCCCTGCGCGTGCCGCTGATCTTCAACCTCCGGCGCGATCCCTACGAGCGCGCCCAGATCACCTCCAACACCTACTACGACTGGATGCTCGACCGCGCCTACATGCTCGTCCCCGCGCAGGCCTATGTCGGCAGGTTCCTCGAGACCTTCGAGGAGTACCCGCCGCGCCAGAAGGCCGCGTCCTTCAGTCTTGATCAGGTCATGGAGAAGCTCCAGGCGCCGCCCGCCGGCGCGAACTGATCGTTCCCCGCACAACGCCGCGGCCCGGGCGCCGACGCGCCCGGGCCGTTTTTTCCAGAATCCGGAGACCACCGCCATGCGACGCATCCTCGCCGCGCCCCTCGCGCTCCTCGTCCTGTTCCTCTCCGCCTGCTCGAGCTCGCCCAACACCGCCGCGGCCCGCGCCGGCGACCCGCTGCCCTCCTGGAACGACACCGCCCACAAGCGCCAGATCCTCGCCTTCGTGGACCGCACCACCATGGGCCCCGAGGCCTACCGCCCCGAGGACCGCATCGCCGTCATCGACAACGACGGCACCCTCTGGTCCGAGCAGCCCATCTACTTCCAGTTCGTCTTCGCCGCCGACCGCGTGAGGGCCCTCGCCCCCGAACACCCCGAGTGGCGCACGACCGAGCCCTACAAGAGCCTCCTCGAGGGCGACATGATGAAGGCGCTCGCCAGCAAGACCTCCCTCATGGAGGTCATCGACGCCACGCACTCCGGCATGACCACCGAGCAGTTCGACCAGATCGTCCGCGACTGGGTCCGCACCGCGCGCCACCCCCGCACCGGCAAGCTCTACACCGAGATGATCTTCCAGCCCATGCTCGAGCTCATGACCCACCTCCGCAACCGCGGCTACAGCGTGTACATCGTCTCCGGCGGCGGTGTGGACTTCCTCCGCGCCTTCGCGCAGCAGGTCTACGGCGTGCAGCCGGAGAATGTCGTCGGCTCCCTCGGCAAGGTCGAGTATGTCGTGACCGACGGCGTCCCCCAGCTCATCAAGCGCCCCGGCATCGATTTCATCGACGACAAGGACGGCAAGGCCGTCGCCATCCACCGCAAGATCGGCCGCCGCCCCGTCATCGCCTTCGGCAACTCCGACGGCGACTTCGCCATGCTCCAGTGGACCACCGCCGGATCCGGCCCGCGCCTCGGCGCCTACATCCACCACACCGACGCCGAGCGCGAGTGGGCCTACGACCGCGACAGCAAGATCGGCACGCTGAGCAAGGGCCTCGACGCCGCCCCGAAGGAGGGCTGGATCCTCGTCGACATGAAGAACGACTGGAAGACGATCTATCCGTTCAACAACTGATCATTGAACAAAGGAGTCACCGCCATGCTCCGCACGATCCTCTTCGCCGCCTGCCTGGCGCCTTCCGCCCTCGCCGCGACCGAGCTCAATCTCGACACCGACCTGCGCTTCGATTCGCTCCTGGTCCAGCCCCCCGCGCCCGCCCCCGGCGACCCGACCACGCCCGACCCCACCGCCGCGGCGCCCAACGACAACAGCGCCGACCTCGCCAAGCAGCTGTCCAACCCCGTCGCCAACCTCATCAGCGTCCCCTTCCAGAACAACTACGACTTCGGCATCGGCTCCAACGACGCCGGCAAGTTCACGCTCAACATCCAGCCCGTCGTCCCTGTGACGCTCAACGACGACTGGAACCTCATCATCCGCACCATCCTCCCCCTCATCTATCAGGACGGTCCCAACCCCGGCCCCGGCCCGCAGGGTGAAGACACCTTCGGCCTCGGCGACACCACGCAGTCCTTCTTCCTCTCCCCCGTCCAGCCCGTCGGCGGATGGATCCTGGGCTTCGGCCCCGCCATGCTCTATCCCACCGCCACCAACGATGTCCTCGGCACGGGCAAGTGGGGCGCCGGGCCCACGATCGTCGCGCTCCGGCAGGACCACGGCTTCACCTGGGGCGTGCTCGCCAACCACATCTGGTCCTACGCCGGCGACGACGACCGACAGGATGTCAGCAGCACCTTCATCCAGCCCTTCCTCTCTTACACCTTCCCCAGCGCCACCTCGATCACGGTCAACACCGAGACCACCTACGACTGGGAGAACGACCAGTGGACCGTGCCGGTGAATGTCATGCTCGCCCAGGTCGTGAAGTTCGGCCGCCAGCCCGTGCAGTTCCAGGTCGGCTACCGCTACTACGCCGAAAGCCCCGCCGGCGGCCCCGAGTGGGGCCTCCGCTTCGTGGTGACCTTCCTGTTCCCGAAATAACGCCCGTTCAGGGGCGCTATCGGACCCTCGCGAGCCCTGAGAACCTCACGCCGAGGCGGCGCCACGCCCGCCGTCTCGCCGATGTAGTCTCTCCCGCCCCGCGATGAAGATCCTCCACTACCTCAAGACGATGCGGCTCGAAGAAGGCGGCGTCGTGCGCGCCGTCCTCGACTTCTGCACCGCCCTCGCCCAGGCCGGGCACGAGGTCGTCCTCCTCACCTTCGACGACCTCGATGTCCCCGCCGACTGGCCCCGCGTCAGCGCCGAGGCGGCGTGGACCACCGACAGCGCCGGCCCGCGCGTCGTCGTCGCGCCGCGCCCCGGCAAGTCCGGCGGCCGCTTCGACAACGCCGCGCTCGCGCAGATCAACCCCGCCATCGCCGGCGCCGATGTCGCCCACATCCACGCCGTGTGGATCCCCTCCAACCTCCAGATCGCCAAAGCCGCCCGCGCCGCGCGCGTGCCCTACATCGTCACCATCCACGGCATGCTGGATGACTGGTCCATGTCCCAGCGCACCCTTAAGAAGAAGGTGTACCTCGCCCTCGGCGGCCGCAGGTACCTCGAGTCCGCGGCGCTGGTCCACTCCACCGCCGAGTTCGAGCGCCGCCAGTCCATCAAGTGGTATCCGCGCGGCAAGGCCGTCGTCGCGCCGCTGCTGTTCGACCTCGAGCCCTTCCGCAGCCTCCCCGGCCCCGACGCCGCGCGCAGCGCCTACCCGCTCGCCGCGTCCGATCTGCCCAAGCTCCTGTTCCTAAGCCGCGTCCACGAGAAGAAGGGCCTGCCCCACCTCATCCGCGCCGCCGGCATCCTGAAGAAAGCCGGAACCCCCGCCGCGCTGCTGATCGCCGGCACGGGCGACGCCGCGTACACCGAGTCGCTCAAGGCGCTCGTCCGCGAGCAGGGCGTCGAGGACACCACGCAGTTCCTCGGCCTGGTCACCGGCCCGACCAAGGTCTCGCTCTTCCAGGCCGCGGACCTGTTCGTCCTGCCCACCAGCCAGGAGAACTTCGGCTTCGCCCCCATCGAGGCCATGGCCAGCGGCACGGTCGCCGTCACCACCAGGGGGGTCGATATCTGGCCCGAACTGGAGGAATCCGGCGGCGCCGCGATCGTGGACCCCCAGCCCGAGCCCCTCGTCGCGGCGCTGGGCGAACTCCTGGCCGACCCGCAGCGAAGAAGGGCGATGGGTGAGAGGGCGAGAACCTGGGTCCTGACCCGGCTCGACCCCGGGCGCGTTGTCGGCGAATATGTCGCCATGTACGAGCAGGCCGCCGCGACGCGAGGGAGCCACTAGTCGATGCCGACGATCGGCCGGAGATTGCGCAAATCAGTGACGCTGCGGGCCTGCTCGCACTTCACCACTTTCTGGCTCGGCACGCGCCTGCCCGACGCGGTGCCGCTGGTCTTCGTCGTCGGCTACCCCAAGTCCGGCACGACATGGGTCTGCCAGGTCGTCGCCGACTACCTGCAGCTGCCCTTCCCCAAGGGCTCCATCCTCCCCGTCGGCTGCCCCGCCGTGGTGCACGGGCACGAGACCGTCTGGAAGTCCTACCGCAAGGGCGTCTATGTCCTGCGCGACGGGCGCGACACCATGGCCTCGCTCTACTTCCACATGGCCCGTCGCGTCCCCGAAGGCGCCGCCGGCGCCAAGCTCCGCCGCCAGTGGTTCGGCGGCGGGACGGACCTGCTCGAGAACCCGCGCAAGCACTTCGCGGCGTTCATCGACCGCCAGATGCGCAAGCCCTTCGCCGCGCGCGTGAACTGGGGCGACCATGTCCGCACCTGGCTCGACAACAAGAACCCGCAGGTGGCGCTGATCCGCTACGAGGACCTGCTCGCCGACGGCGTCGGCACGCTCAGCGCCGCGATGCGCGCCGTCACCGGCGCCGACGAGATCGACCCCGAGCGCGCCCAGTGGGCCGTCGAGAAGTTCGCCTTCGCCCGCCAGTCCGGGCGCAAGGCCGGCGCCGAGGACCGCACCACCTTCCTCCGCAAGGGCAAGGCCGGCGACTGGACCAACCACTTCACCAAGGAAGCCGCGGAGATCTTCGATCGACACTGCGGCGCCGCGCTCATCGACTCCGGCTACGCGCCGGACCGCTCCTGGGTGCAGACCTGCTCCAACGACGCCGCGCCCGTGAGGGTCCCCGCGTGAGGCTGCCGGACTTCCTCCTCGTCGGCGCCATGAAGTGCGGCACCACGACGCTCTTCAAGGATCTGTGCGCCCACCCCCGGGTCTTCATGCCCGACGACAAGGAGCCGCACAACCTCTGCGACGACCGGGTCCTCACCGACGCTGGCCGGCGCGAGTACGCCGCGCTCTTCGAGCCCGCCCGCCCCGATCAGAAATGCGGCGAGGCGTCCACCGGCTACACCAAGCTCCCGACCCGCACCGGCTCGGTCGAGCGGGCGCAGCAGGTCCTCACCCCGGACCTGCGCCTCATCTACATCGTGCGCGAGCCCATCTCCCGGATCATCAGCCACCATTACCACCTGTTCTCCAACGGGCGCACCGGCCCCGTGATCGAGGACACGCTGGCGAAGGACCCGCGCCTGGTGGACTACACGCGCTACGCGACGCAGATCGAGCCGTGGATCAACGGCTACGGGCGCGAGCCCGTGCTCATCGTGCGGTTCGAGTCCTTCATCCAGGACCGGCGCGGGCACGCCGCACTGCTGCACCGGCACCTGGGCATCGAGGAGAGGCCCGAGGTCGTCTCGGACGCGTCGATCGCCAACAAGGGCGAGGGCAAGCCCGTGCCGCGGGGCCTGACCAAGTTCTTCCGCAGCCCCGTCTATAAGAAGGTCGTGCGCGGCCTGGCCCCCGAGGGCGCCCGGCGCTGGGCCCAGCGGACCCTGCTGCCCAAGGCCCCGCCCCGACCGGCCCCGCCCCGGCCCGAGACGGTGGACCGGCTGCTGGACGAGCTGGCCCCGGAATGCGAGCGCCTGGGCCGGATCATGGGCCTGAGCGGCCCGGTTTGGGACCTGGACGAGGTCCGGCGCAAGTTCCGCGCCAAAGATGGCTCTCCGGATGGCCCGATTGCCCGGCCCGAAGGCCCGATCAGCCGAAGATAAGGACCCATGCCGACACTGCTGGCCATCTACCTCTCGTGCTTCTCGCTGGGCATCATGATCATGATGATCGTGCAGTTCTCGCGCCACCGCGTGGAGCTGCTGTCGATCCGCAACTTCTTCCTGCTGGGCATGATCGTGTTCCAGCTGACCAGCGCGATCCCCCCGATCCTGACCGAGCGCAACAACCGCTACAGCCTCCAGGACTGGCCCGCCGCGGGCTTCCAGTTCACCGTGATGGTGACCATCTTCCTGGCGCTGTTCTACGGCTTCTATCGCTGGGGCGTCGGGGCGAGGCAGGCGGCGCGCCTGGTGCCCACGACCAAGGTCTATCCCTCCGAGCCGCTGCTGTTCATCCTGGCGATCGCCCTCACCGTGGTCGCCATCGTCGGGCGCGTGGGCGTGGCCATCCCCATCGGCACCGTCTCGGCGATCATGGGCAAGGTGGCGCTCGCGTTCTCCGCGATGGCCTGCGGCATGGCGGGCTGGATCTGGGCGCCGCGACTGCTCAACCCGATCGTCGCCATCTTCTGCTCCGGCATCGTCATGGTGAACCTGGCGCTGGTGCTGTCCGAGACCTTCGGACGCCGGTCGCTGGTCGCGATCGGCGCCGCCATGCTCTGGGGCATGTACTACTCGCACTGGCGCCACCTGAAGTTCACGCAGCTGGCGCCGCGCCTGGCGCTGATGGCGTTGCCGCCGGCGATCCTGCTCGCGGCGTTCACCTCGGTCCGCGAGTCCCAGCAGCGAGAGGCGCTGGGCAAGCGCGTGGCGCAGATGACCAGCAGCACCAACCTCGAGGCCGGCTTCCTGGACCTGCTCAGCGGCCAGAACTGCGCCCCGACGAGCATGTGGCTCATCGACAACTACCCCGAGCGGTTCGAGTACCGCCACCTCATGACGATCAAGTACTTCGTCATGCTGCCGATCCCCCGCATGATCTGGCACACCAAGCCCGAGCCGCTGTCCACGGAGATCGCCTCCAAGGCGAGCATCCAGGGCGTGCGCCAGGATGATCTGAAGATCGGCCCCGGCATCGTCGGACACGCCGCGGCCGAGGGCGGCTGGTACGCGCTGCTCGTCTACGGCGTTGTCGCCGGCCTGTTCATCCGCTTCTTCGACGAGCTGGTGCGATTGAAACCGAACAACCCGTACATCGTCCTGCCGATCGGCTCGGCGATGGGTCAGGTGGTGGGCATGCCGCGAGGCGACACCTCGGTGTTCGCCGCGAACTATGTCGCCGCCGTGCTGGGCGCCTATGTCTCGCTGCTGATCATCGCCAGGCTGCTGGGCGCGGTGGGCCTGGGGCGCGTCGAGGACGACGGGTCCGCGGCCTACCAGCTCGAGGACGAGCCCGAGTACGAGGCGGCGGACGGCTACGCCGAGCCCGCGCACGCCTGATCCCGGCGCATCGCCCGGAAGCGAGAGACCCGCCTCATGCGCCGCAAACTCTCCGCCGCGATGCACACCCGGCCTCAGCGGACCTCCAGCAAGCTGCTGCTGATCGCCGCGTCGTCGTGGCTGCGGATCGTCCTGAACATCGTCGTCACGATCATCCTCGCCCCGATGCTCATCCAGCACCTGGGCCTGGCCATGTTCGGCATCCTGTCGCTGGTCACGGTGACGATGGGGGCCAACAACCCCATGCGCGCCGCCGTGGGCAAGACCCTCACCCGCGAGCTGACCGGCGCCCTGTCCTCCGGCGACGGCAAACGCATCTCCACGGTCTTCAGCAACGGCATCGTGCTCGCGGCGATCGCCTCGTGCATCGCGGCGACCGTCGCGGCCGCGCTGGTGATCACCGGGCCGCTGTTCCTCAAGCACCCCCCGGGCTCGACGAACCTGCTGCGCCTGGCGCTCGCCTGCGAGGCCGTGCTCATCGTCGAGGTCCTGGCGCTGTTCCCCTACAAGAACCTCTACATCGCCAGCCACCGCCACCTGCAGGAGAACCTGCACCGCACCGTGGACCGCATCATGGACCTGACCGCGGCCGTGCTCGCGATCTACCTGCTGCCGATGGTCGTCACGGTCAATGTCTTCGCGGCGTTCGTGATCCTGCGCGTGCTGCTGCGGTCGTTCCACGGCGTGGCCAAGGCGTTCGAGATCCGCCACCTCGAGCCCCACGCCCGCTTCCGGCGCTCCCTGGTCAGCCGGTCGGTCCTGAAGTCGCTCGCCTCCACGGGCGGCCTGGCCATGGGCAACCAGACGGCGCGCCTGGGCTTCTACTCGTCGGACCCGATCCTGCTCAACCTGTTCTTCGGCCCCGTCTACAACGGCATCTACCAGGTCATCAACCAGCTGCGCGGGTTCACGCGGATGTTCGGCGGCAACCTGGCCTTCGGCGTCGAGAGCGTCGCGGCGGACCTGCACGAAAAGGGCCGCGCCGCCACGAACCAGGCGCTGCTCCTGACCGTCATGCGCGTGGCCTTCGGCGTCACGGCGTTCTTCGCGGTCATCATGGGCTGCTTCGCCGGACCGATCATGGAGGTCTGGATCGGCAAGCGCCTCATGACGGCGCAGAACCAGGCGCAGCTGGCCGCCGTGGGCATGACCACGCAGCACGCCTTCGTCTTCGCCTGGCAGTTCTTCGCCATCATGATCCCCGGCGTGGTGCTGGCCGAAACGAATGTCGCGGCGGGGAACATCCTCTACGGCATGGGCCACGAGAAGAAGACCGCCCCGGCGCTGATGGGCGGCGCCGCGATCAAGATCGGCCTGGCGACCGCCGCCATGTTCATCTGGCGCGACGCCCGCGCCATGGCCGTCGCCACGGTGCTGTGCCAGATCGCGCTGTTCGGCGTGTACTTCCCGCTGCTGATCCGCAGGCTCATGGGCATCCCGCTGCGCCAGCAGTTCGTGCAGACCTTCCTGCGGCCCTCGCTGCCGCTGATCCCCGTGCTGGCGATCGGCGCGACGCTCGTGCTGAATGTCCAGAAGTGGGACTTGCTCACGCTGTTCGCGTGCTGCGCCGGGCTGGGCATGCTGTGGGCGCCGCTGGCGTTCTTCATCGTGTTCGAAAAGAGCGAGCGCCTGCGGATCATCGCCATGTTCGGGCCGGTGATGCGCCGGGTCGGGCTGGGGAAGTATGTGCCGGATGTGGCCCCGGTGAAGAAGCGCAAGAAGGGCGAGCGCAAGCGCATGCTCGAGGAGCAGCGCATCGCGGCGGAGGCGCAGGCGGCGGAAGAGCAGACGGCGGACTCGGACCGCCCCGGCTAGGGTCGCCGGCTCGGCCGGCGGGCTCACTGCGGGATCAGGAGATCGATCCTCACCGGGATGTGGTCGGAGTTCAGCACGCCGCGCTTGCCGTCGGGGGGCGGGGTCTGGGTCTTCCAGCGGATCACCCGGACGCCCTCGCTGACCATGACATCGTCGATGGCGATGCGCGCGGGCCAGAAGCTCCACGCGGGCCAGGTGCCGACGGGCGCGGACCAGGGCTTGGCGCGCCGGAGGCCGGTGGTGCGGGTGATCTGGCGCGAGCGCCAGCCGGTGGGCGTGGCGTTGAAGTCTCCCGCGACGACGACAGGCAGGCCGAGCGGCTCGACCATGTTCGCCATGGCGTGGTCGATCATCTCGATGTCCTCGTTGCCCTGCTTCCAGCGCAGCCGGTTGCGCGGGCTCTCGGGGTGGATCATGCTCAGGACGAACGGCGCGGGGCCATCGACGCGCCACGAGCGCCCGTGGTAGCGCCAGTCCGGTTCGTTCGGCTCGCCGGGGACCTCGCGCCGGCGCAGGCGCTCGACCGGCCAGCGGCTGAGCATGATGCGGGCGCCGGCCTCGGCGTGCTCGGGGAGCTGGCGGTAGGGGTACTTCGCCTGCAGCGACGCCGAGGCGCGCATGCCCTGGAGCAGCTCGGTCGGCGGCTCGAGGATCGTCACGACATCGGCGTCGGTGGTGTCCAGCAGCGCCATCAGCCCCGCGGGATCGCGGTTCCAGGCGTAGGCGTTCATCGTCAGCACGCGGACGATGCGCGCGGTGTCGGCCGGCGCGCCGGCCCGCGCCGCCCGGGGCGCGGCGACCACGCCCGCCATCGCCAGCGCCGCGCACGCGGCGGCGACGCCCAGGCGCGCCCAGCGCCGTCGCACAAGCCACCACAGGGCGAGCAGCAGCGCGGCCAGGGCGCTCTGCGCCGTGAGGTTCGCGGCCAGGTCCACCTCGAAGCCCGCGCCGGCGAACAGCCAGGCGGCGCAGAGCGGGACCAGCGCCAGCGCGGCCAGCCACGAGGCGCACCACAGCGCCCGGTGGACGATGCGGCCCAGTCGCGTTCTGGGGACTTTCCGGCGGGGCTTGTCCGGGGTTGTCGGATTCTCGGGTGTTTGGTTCGCGGTCATGGCGTCGCTCGGCCGACTATAAACTCCGCTCCTCGGCGGGGGAGGCCCTCGGCATGAACCAGCTCATCTCCACCAATCTGAACGCCGTCACGCCGGACAAGCTGCCGCCGGCGGATGGCTCGTCCCCGGCGGACCGGCCGGTGCGGGCGCTGTTCATCCACGGGAACATCCTGGGCTTCAAATCGGTCGCCCGGGCGCTGAAGCATCACTGCGCGGACCGGCTGGACATCGAGGCGACGCACATTGACCTGATCGCGCCGATGTGGCTGAAGGTGCTGGGCAAGGCGGCGCCGTTCCCCACGCGCGGCTGGGACATGCACTCCACACGGTACCTGTACGCATGGAAGATGATCCTGGGCGGC
>CALKYH010000044.1 GCA_938003595.1 uncultured bacterium | reverse complement strand
CCACCGCCGGGCCCCGCGTCTTCATCAACCCCGTCCTCTCCGCCCCCGAAGGCCCGCCCGAGCCCTTCGAGGAGGGCTGCCTCTCCCTCCCCGACATCCGTGGCGATGTCCTCCGCCCCCCGACCATCACCGTCAGCGCCCTCGACCAGCACGGCAAGCCCTTCACCCTCCGCTGCGCCGGGCTCCTGGCCCGCTGCGTGCAGCACGAGTTCGACCACCTCGACGGCGTGCTCATCATCGACCGCATGACGCAGATGTCCCGCCTCAAGTCGCGCTCCGCGATCCGCGACCTGGAAAAGTCGGCGGGCCTGCGGTGAACCTCGTCTTCCTCGGCTCCGGCGCCTTCGGGCTCCCGACGCTGCAGGCGCTCGCCCGCGAGCACACCATCGCCGCCGTCGTCACGCAGCCCGACAAACCCGCCGGGCGCAGCATGCAGCCCACCCCCACGCCCATCGGCGCCTGGGCCGCCGAGCATCTCCCGCAAACCCCGCTCCTCAAGCCCGAGCGCATCAACACGCCCGAGGTCATCGCCCAGGTCCGCGCCTTCCCCGCCGCCGCGTGGGTCGTCATCGCCTACGGCCAGAAGCTCAGCCGGCCCCTCCTGCAGGACATCTTCGCCATCAACCTCCACGCCTCGCTCCTGCCCCGCTGGCGCGGCGCCGCGCCGATCAATCACGCCGTCCTCGCCGGCGACGCCGTCACCGGCAACTCCGTCATCACCCTCGCCGACCGCATGGACGCGGGCCTGGTCCTCGCCCAGTCGCGCCGCGCGGTCGAGCCCCTGCTCACCGCCGGCGAGCTGCACGACCTGCTCGCCGCCGACGGCCCCGCGCTCATCCAGCAGGTCCTCGCCGACCACGCCGCCGAGCGCCTCGCCCCGCAGACGCAGGACGAGTCCCTCGTCACCCTCGCCTCCAAGCTCTCCCGCGCCGACGCCTGGCTGGATTTCGCCCAGCCCGCTGACAAGGTCCGCCAGCGCCTCCACGGCCTCACCCCCTGGCCCGGGATCAGCGCGAAACTCGGGGAAATCACCCTCAAACTCCTCCGCGCGCAATCCCTCGACCCCCAGTCCGAACAACCACCGGGTGCGGCCGGCGGTTCATCTGGGGAGCAGTTCCCCCGCCGCCGGCCCTTTTCGGTCGGCGAACTCATCGACCCCGAGCGCGGCCTCGTCGCGTGCGGCCGCTCCACCATGCTCCAACTCCTCGAGGTCCAGCCCGCCGGCAAGAAGCCCATGCCCTGGCCCGACTTCGCGCGAGGCCGCCGCCCGCAGCCCGGCAGTATCCTGACCACCGAGATCACGCCTCCTCCGCAGTCGCCCCCGCAGTCACCATGAAGCAATGGACGCTCTGGGATCTGCTCACCGGCAAGCGCGCCAAGCCGCGCGAAAAAGCGCCGCGCGCCAAGCCTGCGCCGATAAAGCGGAAGCAGCCCACGCGCCGCCCTGATACGGTGCTCGCTGATCCCGTCCCCGGCGTCGCCCCCGCGGCCGGCGCCCGCGCCGTCACGATGCAGGAACGCTACGACTCCATGACGCGCGAGCTGTTGGCCGCCTACGGCGTCCGCGTTCGCAAGTGGCGCTCGTCCATGACCGGCGTCGCCTGGGAGGTCTACTACGAAGACGGCCGCACCACCCGACTCATCGAGGCCCCGCGCCCCCGAGGCCCCATGTCCGCCGCCGTCTTCCTCCACGAGATCGGCCACCACGCCATCGGCTTCCACCGCTACAAGCCCCGCTGCCTCGAGGAGCACATGGCATGGCAGTGGGCCCTCGAAGAGATGCGCCGCCGCGACCTCAACATCACACCCGCCGTCGAACGACGCGTCTACCTCTCCATGCGCTACGCGATCAGCAAAGCCACCCGCCGCGGCATCAAGGCCCTCCCCGCCGAGATGGAGCCCTATCTCCAGCCCGAAATGGCCGCCGCCCACGGCGTCCGCCCCGCCGCCCTGCTCGAATCACGCGCCTGAGCGAGTGTGGGACGCCCATGGGCCGAGGCCCGACCGTAGCAGGGCGTGTTGCACCGCAAGAATCGACAAACTCGCTCCCTCACGGTGGCGTCGCGCCGGTGAGCCTCACGCCTCCGCCAGCGCCCGGCTCTGCCGCTCCGCCTTCCGACGGTCCGCCTCGTTGAGCATCCGCTTCCGCAGACGCACCGACTTGGGCGTGATCTCCACCAGCTCGTCGTCCTCGATGTACTCCAGCGCCGCCTCGAGCGACAGCTTCCGGGCGCCCTTGAGCGTCACCGTCGCCTCCTTGCTCGCCACGCGCATGTTCGTCAGCTGCTTCAGGCGCACCGCGTTCACCGTCAGGTCGTTGTCGCGGTTGTGCTCGCCCACGATCTGCCCCGTGTACACCTTCTCGCCCGGCTCCACGAACATCACGCCCCGGTCCGCCAGGCCCTCCACCGCGTGCGCCGTCACCTGCCCGCTCTCGTTCGCGATGAGCACGCCCGCCTGCCGGTGCGGCGTCTCGCCGCTGGCCGGCGCGTACCGCTCGAAGGTGTGGTGCATGATCGCCTCGCCCTGCGTCGCCGTCAGCAGGCGCGACCGCAGCCCGATGAGCCCGCGCGCCGGCGCCTCGAACACCAGGTGGCTCGAGCTCGACCCGCGGTTCTCCATGTGCTTCAGCTCGCCCTTGCGCTGCCCCACCAGCTCCATGACCGAGCCCACCACCGCCGTCGGGCAATCGACCACCAGCCGCTCGATCGGCTCGCACACCACGCCGTCGATCTCCTTCTTGATGACCACCGGCTTGCCCACGCTCAGCTCGTACCCCTCGCGGCGCATCGTCTCCAGCAGGATGCCCAGGTGCAGCAGGCCGCGCCCGGACACGGCGAACTCCTCGCCCGTCCGCCCCGGCTCGACCCTCAGCGCCACGTTGTGCTCCAGCTCGCGCATCAGCCGGTCGCGGATCTGCCGGCTTGTCACATACTCCCCGTCCTGCCCGGCGAACGGAGAATCGTTGATGCGGAAGGTCATGCGGATCGTCGGCTCGTCCACGCGCACCACCGGCAGCTGCTCGGGCTTGTCGAAGTCCGCGATCGTCTCGCCGATCTCGACATTCTCGATGCCCACCACGGCGCACAGGTCGCCCGCCTCCACCGACTCCGTCTCGGTCCGCCCCAGCCCCGAGAACCGCAGCAGCTTCACGATCTTCACGTTCCGGCGCGAGCCCTCGTGGTCCAGCACCGCCACCATCTGCCCGCTGCGGATCGTCCCGCGGAACACGCGCCCGATCGCGATGCGACCCACATACTCGCTGTAGTCCAGCGTGTTCACCAGCATCTGCAGCGGCTCGTCCGGCTCGCCCTGCGCCGGCGGCACCGCCTCGACGATCGCCTCGAACACCGCCCGCATGTCCGTCGCCGTCTCGCTCATCTCGCGCTTCGCCCAGCCGTCCCGCCCCGACGCGTACACCACCGGGAAGTCCAGCGCGATGTCGTCCGCCCCCAGCTCCACCAGCAGGTCGAACACCTCGTTCACCACCGCTTCCGGACGCGCCCCGTCACGGTCGCACTTGTTCACCACCACCACCGGCTTGAGGTTCGCCTCCAGCGCCTTGCGCAGCACGAACTTGGTCTGCGGCATGGGCCCGTCGAACGCGTCCACCAGCAGCAGGCACCCGTCCGCCATCCGCAGCACCCGCTCCACCTCGCCGCCGAAGTCGGCGTGGCCCGGCGTGTCGATGATGTTGATCCGGAAGTGCGTCCCGTCCGGACGCGTGTAGGTCACGGCGCAGTTCTTGGACAGGATGGTGATCCCGCGCTCCCGCTCCAGCGGGTTGGAGTCCATGATCAGCCCGTGCTGCCCCCCGGCCAGCTTGTCCAGCTCGCCGACACGGAACATGCCCGACTGCTTCAGCAGCTGGTCAACGAGGGTGGTCTTGCCGTGGTCAACATGCGCAATGATGGCGACATTGCGGAGCGAAAGGTCGGACATGAATGGCTCGTGACGGCCGTGGCGCGGCCGAGAAAAGGGGTGACCCCGGAGCGGAACGCGGAGGGAAGTATACCCCGCCCAATCGCCCGACTCCCGCCGAGCCCGCCTCGCTCGTTCCTAGCGAGTCCCCGGGGCGGCCTTGCCCGCCTTTGGGCACACCATCAGCGCCTCGATCGAGCCCCGCAGCCGCGGGTCCTCCGCCTTGCCCGTCGGGCCCGGCGCCACCTCGATGGCCCAGCGCACATCCCCCACCAGCGACGCCGCGAGCATCGGCCCCGCGGGCTGCTGCCCCGCGCTGCGCAGCGCCTCCAGCGCCGCGGCCGGCTTCGCGCCGCCCAACTCCACCCACGACCGCTCGTCACCCGGAGCCGCCACCGGATGCCGACCCTCCCCCAGCGCCATGCCCGCCAGATCGAACGCCCCCTCGCCGACGCCCATGATCCACCACGCCTTCGCCGGTCCGCCCTCCGCGCCGTCCGCGAACCGCCAGCGCGCCGTCGGGCCCTCGGCCCACAGACCGCTCTCGCGGATCACCGCCGAGGCGCCCAGGTCCACCACGCGCACGGCCGCCGGCGCCACGCCGCCGAAGTCCACACGCTCCAGCCCCACCGCGCCCAGCAGCTCGGCCATCATCGCGTCGGCCGGCGCCGGCGCCCGCTCGATGTCCTGCACCTCCAGCGCCGCGGCGATCGCCGGCAGCCCGTTCTCGGAGGGCGTCACCCAGACGCCGAGGAAGTCCCCGAGCAGGTCCGCCGCCCGCTCGCGCAGGCGCAGGATCGGGATCTCCGCCAGCGCCGCGGAGACGCTGTTCATCTCGAAGGCGTCCGGCAGCGAGCGCTCGATGGACCAGAACAACGCCTGGTCCCCCGCCGCGGTCGCGGGGCCTCGGTCCCACGGCTCCACCTCGCAGATCGCCCCGTCGTCCGGCCGAGGCCCGGCGACCAGGCCCGCGACCACGCGCATGCCCTCGCGCCGCGCCACCAGCCCGGTCCACGCGCCCTTGCCCTCCGGCATCCGCGCGAAGACCAGCAGCTGCCCGCCGCCCAGCGCCCGCACCTCCGCGAAGGTCGGCGTCGCCGACAGCGGCTCGGCCGGCCCGTTCGCCAGCAGCGGCAGCAGTTCGTCGAACAGCCCGTTGCCGTCCGCCGGGGCGAGGATCAGCGTCGCGTACTTGGCCCGGCGCTCGGCGCTCAGCTCGTACGCGCCGCGCTCCACCGACAGCACGGTGTGCCCCGCCACGATGGCGCGGGGCGCAACATCCAGCTTCTCGCGCAGGCGCTTTTCGGTGTCCAGCGAGACCTCGCTCAGCAGCGCCCAAGTCGCCCCCTTGGGCGAATCGCCGCCGCGGCGCAGCAGCGTCACACGCGAGCCCAGCAGCCGGTCGAACGCTTCCTCCCCGGTCCAGCCCAGCCGCTCGGCCAGCGCCGACCAGGCGCGGGTGGCCTCGCCCTCGCCCAGGATGTGCAGCGCCATCGCCGTCGCCGCAGGCCCCATCTCGCCCTTGCGCAGCTCGGACGCGTCCTGCACGCACACGAGCAGGTCGATGTCGGCCGGCGCCAGCCGCGCCGCGTCGAACACCCGCGCGCCGTCGCCGCCGGCGAACGCCGCGCCGACAAGCCAACACCACAGCAGCATGGGGCGTAGCCAACTGATCATCGTCGTCTTCACTTGCTCAGCCGCCCGGAATCACAATCACGCGGATCGGCTCGGGGCCGCTGGTCGTCGTCACGGTGGCGCGCATCCACGCGGCGCCGTGGGCGTTCACCGCCGGGCGGGCCGTCGTCCAGGACGCGGGCGTCGCCTCGGCGCCGTTGAAGCGCGAGCGCCAGGGCGTCTCGGCGGGCAGCTCCGTCGGGGCCACGAAGCGGGCGACCTGCAGCTGCAGCTCGCACGGGGCCTTCGCGGCCGGCTCGCAGGCGCGGGCCGACGACAGGTTGGCCACCACGCCGCGGATCGGCTCAAACGCCGAGGCCATGCCGCGGACATTCTGGGTCGCCTCGATGCGGCTGGTCTCGACGAGCGTGGTCAGGGGGGCGGGCCGGTCGGCGAGCATGACCGCGTCGGGGTTGGCCCGTCGCAGCGCCAGCGCGCCGCCGAGCAACACGAGCAGCGACGCCGCCGCCGCGAGCCGACCGTAGCTCACCAGCCGGCGAGCGCCGGGCGCCAGCCAGCGCCGGCGTCGATCGACCTCGGTCAGCACCAGTCCGGCGAAGTCCGGCGTCGAGGCGCTGCACTCGGTCTCGACCGGGCGACGCATGGCCTCGACGAGGAACATCGTGCGGGCGAACTTCTCGGCCGCGACCGGGTCGCGGGCCAGACCGTCGAACAGGCGACGCTTGCCCTGCTCGTCGAGTTCGCCGTCGAAGAAGGCGTCGATCAACTCGTCCGGGATCAGGAGCGGATCATCCCCCGCGGAACGCAGCGGATCGAGATGGTCGGCGCTCATGACCAGACCTCCTCGACGCTCGACTGGCTCTTGGGCTCGGCCTCCAGCGCCGCGCGCATCTTGCGGCGCGAGCGGTGCAGGTGGCTCTTGATCGTGCCCTCGGGCATGCCCATGTGCTCGGCGATCAGGGAGATCGGCCAGCCGTGCTGGTGGAACAGGATCAGCGCCTCGCGCTGCTCGTCGGTCAGGCCGTTGAGCGCGTCGGCCAGGGCCTCGCGCGCGTTGGCGCGGACCTCGACCTCCATCGCGTCGCCGCCGACCATGGCGCCGGAGTGATCGTTGGACGCCCGCCCGACCATGTCGGAGTCGTACACCGGACGGTGCTTCTGGCAGGCGTTCACATACAGCCGGCGCGCAATCGTGAAGATCCAGGTCGAGAACCGGAACCTCGGATCGAATCGGTCCAGGTGCGTGAACACCCGGACAAACGCCTCCTGCACGACATCCTCAGCCACATCGGGTCGGCCGGAGAGTCGGAGGATGTAGGCGTACACCGAGTCCTGATGGCCCCGGACCAGCTGCTCGGCCGCGTCGCGGTCACCCGCCGCGGCCCGCTCGATCAAGATCCGTTCGTCCGACCGTAGCATGCGATGAAGTCTACCTCCCCCGCTCCCCCGGGGTTGCATCAAACCCCGAACATCCGCCCTCCGAACCCGATTTTCACCCCCCCCCAGCCCATGCCCGACGCCCACGCCCCCATTCCCGACCTGACCTGGGCTGCCCTCCTGGGCCGCTGGATGGAGTTCGCCCGCTCCTCGGTCGCCCTGCCCCCCACCCCCGAGGGGGACCGCTGGCGCCGGGCGGTGGCCCCGATCATCACTCTCCAGGCGGTGACCTTCGCCCTGTCGGAGGTGTCCGGCCTGCCGGCGGCGGAGGCCGCGCTGGGAGTCGCGCGGGCGGATGTGCTCATCGAGAACGCCCGGCGCGATCTGCTGGCGCTGTGGTCCGTCGGGAATGCGTCGGAACTGCACCCGGAGCTGGGCGCGTTGCTGCACGACGCCGGCGCGGCGCTGGACGCGGCGCGCGCGGGTCAGCCGAACAGCGCGCCCTGACCTTCCCGCGCGGGGATGGTCACCGCGGCGCGGGTCGTCGCCATGATCCAGCCGCTGGGCTCGTCCTGCGAGGTGACGGACACCGCCATGCGGTGCGCCGCGTGCGCCTCGAGGGCGCGCTCGGGGGTGTTGCACTCCTGCGAGAGGTGCAGCAGCGCCACGGCGTCGCGCGGACGGATGAGCCCCACCGCTTCCGCGGACTCGCCGTTGCTTAGGTGGCCGGAGCCCCCCATGATCCGCTGCTTCAGGTACGCCGGACGCGAGCTGGCGCGCTGCAGGTGCGGGCAGTAGTTGGATTCGATCGCCAGCAGCCCCACACCCTCCATCGCGCCGATCAGCCGGTCGGTCACGCGACCGAGGTCGGTCGCCCAGCCCACCGAGGCGCGCTCGGCGCCGCTCTCGATGTCGAACCGGAACGCGGCCACACCCAGGTCGTCGTGGCTCATCAGGGTCGGGGTGACGCGGATGATGCACGGCGGCAGCGCCCGGGCGCCGGTCCGGGCCGGGGGCAGCGATTCGCAGAGGTCGAAGGGCCCGTCCACGAGCGTCGTGCGCCGGCGCAGCGCGCCCTGACGCTCGGCGCGCCCGCGGTGGCGGCGGTGCATGACGAACGGCGCGTCCAGCGGGAGTTTGCTCACCCAGCCGCTGTAGAAGTGGTCGGTGTCCAGGTGCGTGAGCAGCGCGACATCGACCTCATCGAGCGACAGGCCGCAGGCGGCCATGGCGGCGCGGGTCCTTCGCGGCGAGAGGCCGGCGTCGATCAGGGCGGTGAGCGTCTCGCCGGCGCACTGGATGCGGAGGACGGAGCAGTTGCCGCGCGAGCCGCTGGCGAGCACGCGCACGCCGACGCGCAGGCCGGCGTTGTTCGTCGCAGCATGCATCGTGTCGGCGCGCTCCATCGCGCCACCAAGTTATCACTCCGGGCAAGGCGAGTCACGGCGGCGCACGAAAAAGGGCGCCCCTCCGCGCGGGAGAGGCGCCCGATCGTCACAGAAAGCCCGCTCCGACGGGGTTTACGCGGCTTCGCGCCGGCGCTTGCGGCCGACGGTGCGCTGGTCGGCGCGCGCCCGGCGCTCCGGGTTGGTCTGCAGCGCGTCCACCAGTTCGTTCGGGCTCGTGGCCCAGACATCGGCGCCGATCTCTTCCGCCAGGCCGTCGGCCCGGTTGAAGACGCCGCCGCCGACGGCGATCTGGGTCTCGCGGCAGGCGCCGATCTCGTGCATGGTGTCCACGAGGGCGCGGATGTTCGGAAGGTCGCAGGGGGCGGAGGCGAAGAGCAGGAGCACATCGGGTCGGCGTTCCTGCACCTGCTCGAGGATCTCGTCGCGGGCGATGCCGCCGCCGGCGAAGGCGACCGCGTAGCCCTCGGCCTCGAGCAGATCGACGGCCATCTGGGCGGCGAGCTCGTCGGCGTCGGTCGGGCCGCAGACCGCGAAGATGGTCTTCGCGTTGGTCGGCCGGACGCTGAAGTTGGCGGCGGACTGGTCCACGAGGACGCGGAGGAGCCGCGTCGCGAGGTGATGGGCCAGCGTGGAAAGGCGGTCGTCGCGATGGGCCTTCTGGATCACCTCGTAGGTGGGCCAGAAGATCTCGGAGACGATCTGCTCCGGCGTCGCCCCACGCCCGGTCGCCTCCTCCACCACTCGCCTCGACGCCGGACGGTCGCCGGTGATCAAGGCCTCGAACAGACGCTCCATGAAGATCTCGTTGGTCACTGCAAGCTCCGAGTTTGTTGCTCGGAACAGCGCCTTGGCTCCGCCCGGCCCCGTCCCTGGGTGCACGGTTCTGATCCTCTCCGACGCCACCGAGACCCCCCGGTCCTGGCTCGGCCCACCGCGTCGGGCAGACGCCCACTCGCGTCTGCGGTGGA
Source organism: uncultured bacterium (assembly GCA_938003595.1). GTDB lineage: Bacteria > Planctomycetota > Phycisphaerae > Phycisphaerales > UBA1924 > JACVCK01. The sequence goes on along the minus strand of CALKYH010000044.1, from coordinate 530 downwards.
GGTATCGAGTTCTGCGCGGAACACCCGTGAAACTTGCACCCCTGTGCGCAGGATCTTGAATGAACCCCCATTTATGCGTCCGATAACACTTCCAGACGCCCCCGTTCGGGTGTGGGTATACCCCCTAGGCATCGGCCGGAGAGCGCATTATCTGGTGTCAGCGCAGTAGCAGACACACACGCCCAAGGTCATCACCCGGGTCCGGACCGGTCCAAAACCCGCGCCTTCGATCATCGCGGCCATGGCCTCGCGGCTGAGGAAGGTGCCGACCGACCGGGGCAGGTACCGGTAGGCGCCCGACCGATCGCCCGAGATCAGCGTGGCGGTCCGGGGCATGATCTGGCCGCAGTAGAAGTCGTTGAACCACGCCAGGGGCGCGAAGCGCGGGCGGCTGAACTCCAGCACCGCGAGCCGGCCGCCGGGGCGGAGGACGCGGCGGAACTCGCGGATCGCCCGCGCGGGCTCGGCGACATTGCGGATGCCGAAGGCGATCGAGACCACATCAAAGGATGCGTCCTCGAACGGCAGGG
>CALKYH010000043.1 GCA_938003595.1 uncultured bacterium | reverse complement strand
TTCGGCTTCGGCGGCCACAATGTGACCCTGGTCATCGGCAAGCACGAGGGCTGAGAGGACAACCAATCGAGCGTCCGGTGAACCGCGACCGTCAGGGAGCGGACCACCATGCCGCGCCGAACCAGCGTCGGGTGGCGCGGTTGTTCGGCTCTGCGAACAGCCGTGGCGCAACGCGCACTACTTATCCCAGCGCAGTGTTACTCTCCAACGCCCAAGGCCCGTCGCTCGCGCTCCGGGTTCTGAAGAATCTCAGCTCCCCCTCACGCCGCCCCATCCGCCTTCGCCGCCAGCGCAAAGTCCTTCTCCGTCACCCCGCCCGCGTCGTGCGTGCTCAGCGTCAGCGTGACCTTGTTGTAGCGGATCAGGATGTCCGGGTGATGGTCAGCCTCCTCGGCGAACGCCGCGACCTTGTTCACGAACGCGATCGACGCCGCGAAATCCTTGAACAGGTAGGTCCGCTGGATCGCGTCGTTCAGGAGCGACCACTCGTCGAGCTTGGTGAGCCCCGCCTCGATCTGCGCGGGGGTGAGTTTGTCCAGCTTCGTCGTCATCCGTGTCTCCGCGGCGTGAATCGCCCCCGGACCCCGCGGCGCCCTCGAAAGGGGCGCCCGAACAGGCGTCCGTCCATCTCTCCGCACAGGGTAGCGACACGGTTCGATGACCGTCGAGATTTGCCCATTCTCACGCCCACAGCCCCACTTCCGAGGCGCCAGGCGGCGCATTGCCCCACAATCCCCCGCGAATGCACCCGCCCGTCACACGCCTCGCCCCCTCGCCCACCGGCGCCCTCCACCTGGGCAACGCGCGGTCGTTCCTCGTGAACTGGGCCCTCGCGCGGCGGAGCGGCTGGCGCATCATCCTCCGCCTCGAGGACCTCGACGGCCCGCGCGTTAAGCCCGAGGCGCTCGCCGGCGTCGCCGACACCCTGCGCTGGCTCGGCATGGACTGGGACGAGGGCCCCATCGTCCAGTCCCACGACCTCGCGCCCTACACGAGCGCGATGCGCGCCCTCGCCGCGCAGGGCCTGGCCTATCCCTGCGAGCTCACCCGCGCGCAGATCGACGCCGCGATGAGCGCGCCGCACGAATCACCCGCGCAGGACGCCGACGCCGCGCCCGGGCGCGAGTCCCGCTTCCCCATCGAGCTGCGCCCCGCGCTCGCCCCCCGCGCCTTCGACCACCCCGACACCAACTGGCGCTTCGCCACGCCCCCCGGCGCCGTCGAGTTCACCGACCTGTTCGCCGGCCCGCAGCGCCGCTCGCCCGCCGACACCATCGGCGATTTCGTCGTCTGGACGAAGCGCGCCCAGCCCGCATATCAGCTCGCCGTCGTCGTGGACGACCACCGCCAGGGCGTCACGCACATCGTGCGGGGCGACGACCTGCTGGACTCCGCCGCGCGCCAACTGCTGCTCTACCGTGCGCTCGGCTTCGCCCCCGAGCCCGCGTACCTGCACCTGCCCCTGGTCGTCGGCCCCGACGGCCGGCGCCTGGCCAAGCGCCACGGCGACACCCGCATCGACGCCTTCCGCGCCGCCGGCGTCGCGCCGGAGCGCATCGTCGCCCTCATCGCCCGCTGGTGCGGCGTGCCGAACCCCGGCGAGGCCCTCTCCGCGACCGACTTCGCCGCACGCCTCGATCCCGCTAGCATCCCCCGCGACCCCGTCACCTGCACCCCCGAGGACCACGCATGGCTCCTGCGCGACGCCGCCCCCTGACCCGCACCACGATGCTGCTCGTCGCCGGCGCGCTGCCGATGAGCGCGTGCGACGCGGCCGATCCCCCGCCGCAGACCACGACGGTCGTCGCCGACACCCCCGAAAAGGAAACGGTCAAGGTCGTGCTCAACGGCGAGACCTTCCACCTCGAGCCCGCGCTCGACGACGCCACGCGCTTCCTCGGCCTGGGAGGCCGCAAGGAGATCGCGAAAGACGGCGGCATGCTCTTCGTGTTCCCCTACGCCGCACGCCAGTCCTTCGTGATGCGTGACTGCCCCATCCCCATCGACATCGCGTACCTCGACCCAGCAGGGCGCGTCGTCCGCATCCACGAGATGGTCCCGGAGGACCCGCAGAAGCCCGGCGAATCGGACTACGACTACAACATGCGCCTGCAGCGCTACGACAGCCGCTTCCCCGCGCAGTTCGTCGTCGAGGTCGCGGGCGGGCGGCTCCGGGAAATCGGTCTGGGGGAGGGCGACCTGGTCAAGTTCGATGTGCAGGGCCTCAAGGCCCGCGCGCGATAGGCCGATCCCAACCCCGCCGCGGACCACGGAAGGCGCACCGTCTCCCGGGCCCCATAATCGCGCGGAGGACGAGGGATGCCCAGCCCCACCATCACGCTCGTCGCCGACGCGCCCGAGCGCTGGCAGGCCACCTGGTGGCGGGCCGTCGCCGACCACTGGCCGATCCGAGGCGTCCCCCCCACCCTCCAGCTCATGACCTACGAAGCCGCCGAGCGCGAGCCAGCGCGCATCGCCGGCGCCGCCGTCGCCCTCGTCATCGACGACCTCGACCGGCGCGCCCTGCACAGCTTCGCCGACGCCCTCTACCAGCGCGGCATGCCGGCGCTCTTCCTCCTGCCCGAGGCCGACGATCACTCGCTCGACGAACTCGCCTCCGACGCCGTCATGCTCCTGCCCCGCAACGCCGAGCCGCGCGTCGCCGGCGCCGTGCTCGCCACCCTCGCCCAGCGACAGCCCGCGTTCGACGCCATGCTCCAGGAAGTCCGCTTCGCGCGCCGCTACCAGTCCGGCATCCGGGGCGAGATGGACCGCGTCCACGAGGAACTCCAGCTCGCGGCGCTCGTCCAGCGCGACTTCCTCCCCAAGGAGCTGCCCACCATCCCCTCGCTGGACTTCGGCGTCCTGTTCCGGCCCTGCGGCTATGTCTCCGGAGACATCTACGACATCGTCCCTCTCGACCACAACCATGTCGGCTTCTTCATCGCCGACGCCATCGGCCACGGCGTGCCCGCGGCGCTCATGACCATGGTCATCGCCCGCTCCCTCACCATGAAGGAGACGACCGGCGACCAGACCCGCATCGTCCCCCCCGGCGAGGCGCTGTTCCGACTCAACGAAGAGCTCATCCGCCGCCAGGGCGAGAGCCCGCGCTTCGCCTCCGCGATCTACGGCGTCATCGACAACTCCACGCGCACCGTCACCATCGCCTCCGCCGGCCACCCCTGGCCCCTGCGCATGACCGACGGCGACATCGAGAAGATCGAGACCGACGGCGGCCTGCTCGGCGTCTTCCCCGGCGAGCGCTACCCCGAGATCAGCTTCACCCTCCACCACGGCGAGACGCTGATCCTCCACTCCGACGGCTTCGAGACCGCCTTCCCCGAGCCCGGCGCCGATCAGTACGGCCGCCGCCTGCCGACCACGCACTACATCCGCCACTTCACCGACCTGGCCGCGCGCGTCCGAGAGGGCGCCGCGCTGCGGGGCGCGATCGACGACCTCGGGCGCGCGCTCGACGCCCAGATCGGCTCGCTGCACCAGCACGACGACCTGACGGCGCTGGCGATCACCCCGCGCCGCGTCGCCGCGCAGGCGCCGCACCCCGGGCGCACCCTCGGCCGCCACGCCGCCTGAGGCCGCGAAAACCGTTCGGGCCCTTCCGGGGCCGCCGGTATAATCCGGCCCCCGTGCCCACCATCCATCCAACCGCGTTTGTTGATCCCTCCTCCGAACTGGCCGACGACGCCGTCGTCGAGGCCGGCGCGTTCGTCGGACCGCGCTGCCGCATCGGCCCGCGCACCGTGATCCAGCGCGGCGCCCAGGTCGTGCAGGACACCACGCTCGGCGCCGACAACACGCTCTATCCCTACTGCGTCATCGGCGGAGACCCGCAGGACAAGGGCTACAAGCCCGACAACCCCGGCGTGCTCATCGTCGGCGACCGCAACATCTTCCGCGAGTATGTCACCATCGGTCGCTCCGCCGAGTACGGCCACGGCGTCGGCCATCCCACCCGCATCGGCAACGGCTGCTTCTTCATGGCCTACTCCCATGTCGGCCACAACACCGTCGTCGAGGACAATGTCGTCCTCACCAACGGCGCCGCCATCGCCGGGCACTGCCACATCGGGGAGAGCGCCAACCTCTCCGGCTTCGCGCATGTCCACCAGTTCTGCCGCGTCGGCTCCCTGGTCATGATCCGCGGCGCCGCGGGCATCTCCATGCATGTGCCCCCCTTCGTCATGATCCACGCCGTGAACGCCGTCGCCGGCATCAACCGCGTCGGCATCCGGCGCTCGGGCAAGTACTCCGCCGAAGACCGCGCCCAGATCAAGGAAGTCTTCCGCGTCGTCTACCGGACCGGCGGCCTCATCACCGACCGCATCGCCGAGGCGGAGGCCGTCGCCACGCTCCCCGGCGCGCTGGCCTTCGTCGACGCCGTCCGCGCCGCCACGCAGGACAAGCCCCCCTTCCGCCGGGGCCTGGTCGGCCCCCGCTGGCGCCGCTTCGACCGCCAGCCCGCGCCCCTCGAAACGATGGACTGACCCGCGCCCGCCGAATCGATGCCCACCCCACCAACACTCCCCGGCGACACCATCGTCCGCGACACCGCCGACGAGACGCTCGACGCCCTCGCCGCGGACATCGTCGTCCACGCCATCAACTGCGTCGCCACCTTCGACGCCTTCCACATCGCGCTCAGCGGCGGCTCCACCCCCATGCCGCTGTACCGGCGCCTGATGACCGACCCCAACTACCGCCACCTCCCCTGGAGCCGCACGCACCTGTGGATCGTGGACGAGCGGCGCGTCCCCTTCGACGACGAGCGCTCCAACTTCGGCCACATCCGCGACCTCATCGTCGATCACTCCGACATCCCCGAGTCGCATGTCCACCCCATGCACGCCGACCTGGACGACGCCGACACACGCTACGAGCGTGAACTGGTCGAGGTCCTGGGCATGCGCGGCCAGGGCAAGGACCGCCTCGACTTCGTCCTCCTGGGCATGGGCGCCGACGCCCACACCGCGTCCCTCTTCCCGCGCTCGCCCGCACTGAAGGAACAGCGCCGCCTCGTCCGCATCAACGCCGGCCCCGCCGTCACGCCCCCCGACCGCGTGACCATGACCTATCCCCTCCTCAACGCCTCCCGCTTCCTCGCCGTCCTCGTCACCGGCGCCGGCAAACGCGACACCCTCTCCCGCCTCGCGGCCACAGCGGCCAAGACCAACCTCGCCGACGACACCGCCCGCGCCAACGCCGCGGAGGAACAGCCGATCCTCGGGATCAGGCCGCTGGGCGGAGAACTGCGCTGGTACCTGGACCGCGACGCGGCGCCGGTCTAGCCGCGCCTACACCGAGCGCGGCGCCACGAGCTTCAGGAAGATCGCTCCGCACACCGCCCCCACCATGTTCGACACCAGGTCCCAGCCGGTGTTCACATAGCCGCCGACATTCGTCTCCGGGATCAGCAGCACCGCAGCGAACTCCACCACCTCGTTCGCCGCGCCCAGCCCCATCCCCATCAGCGCCGCGCCCATCAGCGGGCCGAACCGGGGTCGCAGCGCCCCGCCCGCGGCCCTCTGCAACGCGTACCAGCTCGCCACCGTCGCGCTGAAAAAGCCAAAGGCGTGTGTGACCTGGTCGTACTTCGGCAGCCACGGCGCCAGACGCAGGTTGTACAGCACGCTCCCCTTGCCCGGCTCCGTCACGCCCGCAGGAATCGGCAGCGTGCCGCCGAACATGTGCATCATCCCCCAGATCGCCAGCAGCCACAGCACATACGCCGGGAACCGCACCCGCGCATCGACCGCCACCACGAACGCGATCAACACGCCCATCACCGCGCCGTAGAACAGGAACTCCTTGTTCCCCTGGCTCAGCGAGATCCCCAGCCCGACCGCCATGTAGGCGAGGGCGAACGGCGCGATGAAGCGGTAGCGGCGGAGCATGCCGCCATCATCCCACAAGCAAGGCCCCGCCGCGAATCTCTACTCCCCCCGCCCGATCCCCCGCATCACCCGAGGCCGCGGGATCCCGAACTTGTCCATCCGGCTCAGCATCGTCTGCGGCTTCAGCTTCAACCTCGCCGCGGCGCCGTCGTCCCCGAACACCTTGTAGCCGCACGCCTCCAGCGCGTGCATCATCTGCATCCGCTGCAACTGCTCCGCCGTCAGGTCCAGCAGCACATCCCGCGCGCTCGTCGCGCCCGCCCCCGATCCGCCGGCGCCCGCACCGCCGGCAGTCCCTCCGGCGGAGCCGGGGCTTCCGGGGGAGCCCGGCGACCCGGGCATCACGGGCGTCGGGCTCTCGGGCAGTTCGATCTCCAAGTCCGGCCCCTCGCTCAGCAGCACGGCCCGCTCCACCGCGTTCTCCAGTTCCCGGATGTTCCCCGGCCAGCGATAGGCCAGCGCCCGGCGCATGCTCCGCTCGCTCAGCGGCAACACGGGCTTGCCCATCCGCCGCGCGTGCCGCTCCTGGAGAAACTCGATCAGCGCCCTCAAATCCTCCCGCCGCTCGCGCAGCGGCGGCACATCGATGCGGAACACATTCAGCCGGTAGAACAGGTCCTCGCGGAACCGCCCGCGCTCCACCTGGCGCGCCAGCTCGCGGTGCGTCGCCGCCACCAGGCGCACATCCACCGTGATCGTCTCCGCCCCGCCCACGCGCTCGAAGGCGCCGTTCTGCAGCACGCGCAGCAGCTTCGCCTGCGCCTGGGGCGACAGCTCCGCCACCTCGTCCAGGAACAGCGTCCCGCCGTCGGCCAGCTCGAACTTGCCCAGCCGCTGCCGCTCGGCGCCGGTGAACGCCCCGCGCTCGTGGCCGAACAGCTCGCTCTCGATGAGCGACTCCGGCAGCGCCGCGCAGTTCACCGCGATGAACGCCGCGTCCGCCCGCGGGCTCTTCGCGTGGATCGTCCGCGCCACCAGGTCCTTGCCCGAGCCCGTCTCGCCGTGGATCAAGACCGTCGCGTTCGTCGGCGCCACGCGCTCCGCCTGCGCCAGCACGCGGCGCATGCCCTCCGAGCCCCCGATCATCTTCGGCGCCGCGGCGCCCGCCTCCGTCAGCTCCGCCTGCACCGCCGTCATCTTCTCCCGCTCGCGCTCGCTCTCGCCCAGCCGATCCTCCAGCCGCGCCAACTCCGCCCGCAGCGCGCTCCGCGCCGTCACATCCACCAGCGTCAGCGCCACGCCCCCGCGTTGCGCCACCGCCCAGACATCCAGCCACATCTCCAGGTCGTCCCGGCGCGCCCGCACATCGCTCGCCTGCGCCCGCCCGCCGCCCTCGCCCAGCCCCTCGCGCAGCCGGTCGACCAGTTCCTCCCCACCCTCGAACAGCAGCGCCGCCGACAGCCCCGGCAGCTGCTCCGCCCGCTGCCCCAGCCGGTCCGCGGCCCCGGCATTCGCCCACAGCACGCGCCACTCGGCGTCCAGCCCGATCAACCCCGCCGCCACATCGGCAGCCTCAATAGCTCGTCCCATGGCATCAACTATGCCCCATCGTTGTGACAGACGCAACTGCTGAATATCGTTATTTCAACTACCAATTATCGTTGAATATGACCCGTTCCGGGTCGTCTTGACCAAGAAACCGCGATTATGGCCCGAAAACGGCTTTGGCACGCCGGTTGTAATACCTCTTCTCGCCGAGGCACACGCCGACGCGACCGAAAGACGCCCGACCGGGGCCGTCCGAGGGAGAACCCAGGGCAACTTGGGAAACAGCCGGGGGCGACTGTCCGGGGGGGAGAAAGCAGGCGCCGCTCTGAGGGGAGGGGCGCCAAGCCGGGCACGGCGGATAACACCGCCGAGTCCGATTCGAGAGAGACCCCAACGGGTCCACGGCGCCGCACAGGCGCGCCCTGGAGAAACCCGCCCCTGGGGAGGAGAGAGAGAGACCCTTCCGGACCTCTCCGGAATCCGTCGGCGAGGTTCGGCGGGTGAGCGCTTGGACGATCAACTGGGCAGATCGTCCTTCCTCGCCCCCCGAACCCCGACGACGGAACCGACCACCCGTTTGCTGCGAATCTCCTAGCAGCATCACGCGGCCACGAGCGCCCCACCCGCCTCGTCGCCGCTTCTGCCTCACACCGACCCCGGCGTCGGCGAACAGATCCGGGCCTCGAGACCGCGACGCACAGGGTCGCCGTTGAGAGACGCCCGCCTCCAACGCCACGCAGAGATCGGCATCCTGGCGCCTCGCCGGCATGTGCCCCGACGAGATGCCCGCCCGGAATCGCGGCGAATGATCCACCCGACAGCGCCCCGGACTGGCCCCAAGCCGGTCCGGGGCTCTTGTCTTTTTGCCCCTCCGTACACGCCGCCGCGAGCATCGTTGCCGACGCCCCGGCGCTGGCGTACCCTCGCGTTCTCGCCGCCATCCGGGCAGTCTCAGGAGACCCCTCGCCATGCCACGCCGCCTCTTCACCTCCGAATCCGTCTCCATGGGCCACCCCGACAAGGTCGCCGACCAGATCTCCGACGCCATCCTTGACGCCATGCTCCGCGAGGACCCCAAGGCCCGCGTCGCCTGCGAGACCCTCGTCTCCACCGGCATGGCCGTCGTCTCCGGCGAGATCACCGTCAACGGCTGGGTGGACATCGACGACCTCGTCCGCCAGACCGTCCGCGAGATCGGCTACACAGACCCCGCCATGGCCTTCGACGCCGACTCCATGGCCGTGCTCCAGGCCATCAAGAAGCAGTCCCCCGACATCGCCATGGGCGTGGACACCGACGGCGCCGGCGACCAGGGCATGATGTTCGGCTTCGCCTGCCGCGAAACGCCCGAGC
>CALKYH010000042.1 GCA_938003595.1 uncultured bacterium | reverse complement strand
TCGTCGTCGAACTCGGCCTTCTCGTGCCGGAAGCGCGCGTACTCGACGCGGAGCAACTCCAGCGCCGGCGCCGTCTCGCCCTCGCCCAGGTACAGCTCCGCCAGCCGCCGACGCGCCTCGGGGTGCTCGGGGTCCAGGCGCAGCGTCACGCGCAGCGTGGCGATGGCCTCGCGCTCGCGGCCCTGTCGCGCCGCCAGCTCCGCGAGGTGGAAGTGCGCCTCGGGGTGGTCGCTCTCGATCTCCAGCACGCGCCGGAACTTCTCGCCGGCCTCCGCCAGACGGTTCATGTCCAGCAGCAGGCAGCCCAGGTCCAGCAGCGTGTCGATGCAGCCGGGGTGCTCGCGGAGTTCGCGCAGGTAGAGCTGGCGGGCCCGGTCGTGCCGGCCCGTCGCGGCGTGCGCGGCCGCGAGGCGCGCGTGCACACGCTGCAGCGAGGGATCCAGATGGCTGGCCTCGCGCAGGCACCAGATGGCCTTGTCGAACAGGCCGCGCGTCATCAGCGATTCGGCGAGGTTCGCGTAGCCGGTGGCCTCCTGCGTCGGCGACTGCTCGTACTGGCGCGCCACGAAGAACATGGTCTCGGCCTGCTCATGCTCGCCGAGCCGGCCGAAGGCCTCGATCCGGTGGAGGTAGCACTCGACATTCGAGGGCTCCTGGCGCTGGACGATCTCGAACCAGTCCACGGCTTCGCGGAGCCGGTCCAGACGCAGGCAGTTCACGCCCAGGGCCTGCGCCGCCTGCGGGTCGTCCGGGTCCAGCGCGTGGGCCTCGCGGAAGGCGCTCATCGCGCCGTCAAACTTTCCCGCCGCCTCGAGCGTCAGGCCGAGATTGAAGTGCCACTCCGCCCGGTGCGGATTGATAGTCAGGGCGGCCCGAAGCTCGGACTCCGCCTCGTCCCAGCGCCCGGCCTCGTACAGCTCGTGGGCGCGTTCGATGTGTCGCTCGGCGTCGACCCAGTCGCTCATGGGACCTATTCCGCGTCTCGCGAGTCTCAAGGAACGCTGGGAGTATAGTCGGTCGGAACAAACACCCTGTGGAGACAAAACCGTTGCGGCCCCGGCTGAGCCAACCCCGATCCCGCGATGCTCGGACACGGGCCGTTGCGGCGCTCATGGGCGCGGCGCTGGCCCTCGCGATCGCGGGTCCGGTCTCGGCCCAGCCCGCCGCCAGTCCGGCCGCTCCCACCGCGCAGGCCGCGGCCTCAGACGCCTCAGCGACGCCGGCCGCACGCGTCGAGGCGGTCCGGGCGATCCAGGCCGACCCGAACCGGGACGCCATCGGCCAGCTCGTCCGCCTCCTGGGGACCGATCTGCCGACTGAGGTTCGCGCGGCGACACTCGACGCCCTCGTGGCGCGCTCGGGCCGGGACGATCTCGGCCCCAACCCGCAGGCCTGGGCCGCGTGGTGGAAGGAGACCTCCTTCCTGCCCGAGGGCGATTGGCGGCTACGGCTCGCGGAGGCCCAGTCTGCCCGAGCTGGTCGGCTCCAAGCCCAGCGGGACGCCGCCCTCCGTCGCCTGACCGAGGCCCTGCCCCGCCTGCACGCCCTGACGCCGGCCCAGGAACGCTCCGACCTGATCGCGGGGCTGATCCGCGACGAGATCCCGGAGGTCTCCCGAATCGGCATCGATCTGGCCTCCCGGGCCCTGCTCAACGCCCAGCCGCTGGGGGATTCCGTCCGGGACGCCGCCCTGGTGTGCCTGACCAGGCCCTCCCCCGACATCCGCGCCGGCGCCGCCCGGCTGCTCGAGCATCTGGCGCCCGACACCGCGGCCGCGCCCGCGCTTGCCGCCCTGCAGACCGAGACCGACGACCGCGCCGCGCAGGCGCTGCTTCGCATCCTGGCCGTCCAGCCGTTGCCCGGGGCAGCGGAGCCGGCCCTTCGATGGCTCGCTCGACCGGGCGCGGCGCGCGAGGGCGCGGCGGAGGTGATCATCGCGCTCTCGAACGCCGGCGTGTTGAATCCGCGCGACCGGCAGCAGGCGCTCGCCGCACTTCGGGGACTGGGCCCGGCGGCCTGGACGCCCCCGCTGGTGCGGCTGCTCGGCGCCGTGGGCAGCGGCGACGCGGACCTGACGATGCTGGTCGAACTCGCGACGACCACGACAGGCGCTCCGCAGGACGCCGCGATGGAGGCGCTGGTCGCGTCCGACGCGGGCCTGGCGATGGCGGAGGCCGCGGTGCGCGGTCGTCCCTCGCTGGTGGATCCGTTGGCTCGCGCGATCCGGGTGCGCCGCGCGTCGGCCGCTGGATTCTGGGCGTTTCTGCGCTGCACCGAGGGCCAGCGCCTGTCGCACCCGGCGACGATGCGCGTGCTCGGCGCGCTGGACCCCAACGATGTCGAGGCGGCCTCGATGCTCTTCTCCGACGCCGCGGAGCGCAACGACTTCCTGACGCTGTGGCTCGAGAGCCGCGCCGGCGCCGAGCCTCACCCCGAGGCCGGGCGCATCTGGCTCTCGGCCGCGCAGTCGCGCCTGTCGCTGGGCGATGGTCCGGGAACGCTCGAGGCGCTCGATCGGTCGGGCCCGCCGACGGATCGAATGCGCGAGCTTCGCGCCGCGGCGCTGCTGTGCAGTGGTTGCCCCGATCTGGCCGCGCAGTTTTCGCGCGACTATGAGCTGTGGCTCCGGACGCTAGAGAGATGGGGCGATCGCCCCGGCCTTCGCGGGGCGATCGACGGGATCGTGGGCGTTCTCGGACCGCCGACCAGCGAGGACCAGGCCGACCGCCTGACCCGGCTCGCCTCGGCCGCCGACCGGTGAATCCCCCCGGCGATCCGCTCCACAGCGGCCCCCCTCGCCGTTCCTAAGCCCCCCGATTTGGACCGGTTGCGAAGGTGGCCGGGGTTCGCTATTTAGAGGGTCGTGGTTTCCCGCCGCCAAGGCCGAACGCCGGACCGCCCCTGCAGGGGGCTCGACGGCGTTATCGGAGCGCCGAGTCTGGCTGTGACGCCGGAACATGGGCGAAGGCGCAAGATTTCTCTTGAAAATGCCACGGTTTCGGTGCATATATGGAGATGCCGCGATGCCCTCGGCTGACGGGCGGCTGCGCGGTCCGTGTTCGCATTTCGTTCATTGTGTGAAAACGAGGATTCAGAGAGAGTGCCATAGGGTCTGACAAGCGAGGCTGGGGAGAATTCCAACCTGGTTCGGTGTGTTCTGAGCGGCCCAAGAAGAGGGTATTCGGACCTTCTTGAGGGTCATTGCGGCAACCAACGCTCAGAATGGCTCGTAAGCGGTTTGGATGACGAGGACGGCGGCCGGAAGGCCTCCTCCGCGATTGACGGCGGCGACCAGGCACGGGCTTGATCGGGCGTCGAATCGGGAACCGGCGTGTCAGAGCGTCGCCCCGAGAGGTGAGAGAAAAAGCGTCCGTGCGTGCGGACGAACCAAACTGTCCCGTGAGGCCAAAGCGTGGGCCAACGGGTGTCCCCGGTCGTGTGCGACGGCGTCGTCGCACCAAAGCGTGCGAACGCCGCCACAACGGCGTCGCTGTGAGGAGATTTTTTTATGAAGATCGGACTTCTTGCTGGCGTGTCCGGCCTCGCCCTGAGCGCGGCCGTCCTCGCCGCCCCGCAGTTCGCGGATTTCCGCGCTATGGGGGCGGATGACCTCCCCGTCAATCCCCGTCTGGATCGCATGGGTTCGGGCTCTCTGCCCGTGAACGCCCCGATCGATCTCGGCACGGGCGTCACGGTGCAGCGTGGCCTCGCCGGCGAGCGCGGCGTGCTCGTGACCTTCACCGACGACCTGGAGAACCTGGAGCTGTTCCCGGCGATTCTGCGCAACCAGCTCGGCAACGCCGTCTGGTCCGATGCCAGCATCACCTCCACGAACTTCTGGCTCGGCACGACGACCGCCGGCCGCACCGCGTTCGCGGTCAATGACCCGATCGCCGGCAACGCCACGAAGAAGGCTCGTCTGATGGCCACCACGGCCATCGCGCCCGACCAGTTCTTCTTCGGCCTTCGCTACGAGTTCCGTCGTTCGGACGCCCCGGTCGTCCGCTACGGCTTCGAGGCGGACGTCGGCCAGCCGGCCCGCGTCGAGCACGACATGTATGTCAGCTCGATCGCGACTCTCTGGACCTCCGAGCCCATCTATGTGACCTCGGGCTTCATCGTGTCCCGCCTCCTGTGGGGCGGCACCTGCGTCGAGGGCTGCCCTGACATCGGTCTGCCCACCGGCCCGATGCCGGGCGTCTACGTCCTGGGCATCAACCCCAACTCGTTCCTCACGGGCATCTTCCGCACCTGCCAGTGGATCGGCTCCGCCCCCACCGGCCAGGCTGTGAACACCGATGTCACGATGCAGACCGGCGCCTGGGTCCGCGTCCGTCACGACATCACCGCCGCCGGCAATGTCGAGTCCTCGATGGACTACAACGACAGCACCGGTTTCCACCTGTGCTACTCGGACACCTTCCTCACCGGCACGAAGCTCGACTCGCTGGGCGCCAACGGCTCCTACGAGGTCGCCAACGACGCCGCTTACTTTGACAACATCGCCGGCTCCGGCGTTGAGATCAATCTGCCCGTGCCCCCGACCGACCTGGTCTGCGGCCCCTCGGGCTACAGCGACGACATCCAGTGGCTCAACCCGGGCGTGCTGAAGGACCAGAGCGACCTCTGGTTCGACGCGCTGTCCTCCAAGGCCAACGTCGATGTCTCCTCGGGCAACAAGTTCATCCGTCAGACGAACCAGTTCTCGGATGACAAGACCCGCGAGGAGTTCACCCGCACGATGCCCGAGGTCTCCGCGACCCCCGGCAACCCCTGGACGTTCTGCGAAGAGACCCGCGTCTCCTCCGGCAACGTCACCCCCCGCGCTCTGGCGCTGGTGTCCTTCCTGGACAACTCCTTCGTGACCCGCGTCACGCTGGGCAACTTCGATCCCAGCGCGGTTCCCCCCTACCAGGGCCGCGTCTTCATCCAGCACAACCCCAACTACAACCCGATCGACGACGAGGACACGGTTGATCCGTACCTCCCCGGCCCGAACGGCAACGGCGGCGTGCCCATCACCGGCGGCGCCGCGACCATCGGCGATCCGGCGTTCGACTACTACGACACCGGCGTCGCGGTCCCGGCCGGCAACACCGCCGCTTCCGCCCGCATCCTCTGCATCGAGGTTGCTGACAACGACGCGATGACCGTCACCTACGGCGCCACGACGCTCGTCGGCGGCGGCTCGGGCGTGTCCCTCAACGCCTTCGTCCACTCGCTGAACGAGGTCCGTCACGAGTCCGGCAACACCCTCAACGGCAACAACAACAGCTACTTCGGCGACAACCTGACCCTCGCCTGCGCTTCGCTGCCCCTGGTCACCCTGCCCCCGCTGACGCTTGTCTACCTGGACAACCTGCAGTGGGCCAACCTCAACGTCACCATCGACGCCAACGACGACGACGGCAATCCCCAGACGGCCTTCCGCTGGGCTTCGGCTCCGAACATGCCCGTCGTGGACCTCGGCGCCAAGTCCTTCGTCCTGAAGATGGAGAATGTCTTCGTTGACACCACTCAGGTCCAGGGCGACTTCACCCTCTTCACTCAGGCCTCGACGCAGGTCCCGAACGTGACCGTCTCCGGCAGCCGTGGCTACGCCGCCGGCGGCCGCTACAAGATGACGGACGGCCTCACCACCCGCGCCTGGATGGTCGCCGAAGCCGACCTCATCCCCGGCCTCTTCCGCTCCAACGCCTGGATCCTCTACTCCGCCGGCACCGGCACCCTCTGGTACATCACCCCGGATCCCATCGACCCGATCAACAACGACGCGATCTGGGTTGACTCCGGCACCTCTCTCGCCGCGATGGGCGTCAACCTGAACGAGTGGTTCACGCTGACCACCCACTACAACCTCAACGGCACCTTCATCTGGAAGATCAACGCCAAGATCCTCACCGACTCCGGCGCCGCCGTGGTCCGTGCGAATCCCCTGCAGAGCACCGACGGCGGCCTGCACAACAACCTCGATCGCCTGTTCCTCCTGAGCGGCGACGACGAGGCCGTGCCCGC
>CALKYH010000041.1 GCA_938003595.1 uncultured bacterium | reverse complement strand
GTAGCGCGTTTGACTGGGGGTCAAAAGGTCGCAGGTTCAAATCCTGTCACCCCGATTCGGCGCCTGTGATGGCCCCGGCGAACGCTGGGGCCATCGGCGCTTTTGGGCGGGGCCGCCGATGGGTGTAGACGACCGCGCTGGTGGAGGAGGGGCCGCGGCGGCCACCGACTTACCTTCCCTGATCGTCGGGTTCGCAGCGATCTCGCACGCCTTCGGTAGCAGGATCCATGCATCCTGCATCCACACCGGCCAGCGGCCGGCGATTCCGGGGTTCCTTTCGCTTGGTCGTGCTCGCGATTTCAGTTGTGGGCGCTTGGGCGTTCTGCGCCGCTGCGCAGGGTGTGGACGAGCCTCCAGCGACTTCCGGCGAGCCCGCGGCGGGTCGGGAGCCGATGGGCGAGTTCGCTCGCATGGCGCAGGGCGAGTGGCGCCTCGGCACGGTGCAGGCCGACCGGTGGACCTGGGGCCCGGGGCGTCACTCCATCCGGTCGCACACGGACGGGTTCGGCGGGGACGGAAAGCCGTGGCGTGAGCTGGTCATCTACTACTGGCGACCGGACCGGAAGGAAATCCACCTGCTCAGTTTCCATCCCGATATTCCGGGCATCGGTCGGGGCGTTGGCGAGGGCGTCTTCGAGTTTGATGGAGACACCGCCGCGGCTTCCATTGTGCTGCGGCAGCCCGGTCGACCGACGCCGGTCCGGCGAACGCTGGCGTCGCGATGGACCTTCGCCGATCCGGATCACTATCACGAGGTTCTCCTCGAGGACAGCGGCGCCGGCCTGGCGCCGCTCGCCGAGTGGGACTACGCGCGATCCATGGAGCTGACCTTGTGGCCTGCGCCCGCGCCGGGCGCGGCGCCGACGCCCTCGAGGAACATCGGAGCGTTCGTGCCGCTGCTGGGTGATTGGGAGAGTCAGGGAGATCAGGAGCGCCGGCTCCGCTCGAGCTTCGAGTGGATGGAGTATCTCGATGTGGTCGCGCTGCGCGTGGAGCGTGCGACCGACGTCGATGAGGCCGAGCATGTGCTGGACGCCTACCTCTACCACCACCTCGGGAGCGACGAGCTGCGCTGTCTGGCGCTCTCGGCCTCGGGCGGGGTGTACGAGGGCGTCGTGACCGTTCTCAAGGATTCCTCGCTCGAGGTTGATCTGCGCGGTCACGAGGGCGATCGCCCGGCCCGGTTCGCCGTCCGATTGGACCACACGCGCGATGAGCGACTGCGCCAGCGTGTCTGGTCCGTCGATGGCGCCGCGCGTCGGCTCCTTCTTGACATGCGCCTGGCCAGGAAGGAATGAGGGCAAGACCACCTGCATCTATGCCTACGGGTTGCGGCTCCGATAGGTGTTCACAACCACGCCGGCGGAACTAGTCTTCGTGCTCGCCAGCGAGAAGTCGCACGGGTGGGCGGTGTCGGAGAAGCAGCGCTTGCCGCGGCCCAGCAGGATGGGGTAGACGATCAGCACGATCTCGTCGACGAGGCCCTCTTCGAGCAGCGTCGGCGTGAGCGAGGCGCTGCCCCAGACAATGAGGTCGGGGCCGTCCTGCGACTTCACGCGGCGCACGCCGGCGGCGAGGTCGGGGCCGAGGTCGGCGACCGGGCCCCAGGTGAGACTGTCCGGCCGGTGCGTGGCGACGAACTTGGTCGCGCCGTTGATGTTGTCGGCGAAGGGGCCGCTCTTGACGGTCGGCCAGTAGCCGGCCCAGAGGTCGTAGGTGCGTCGGCCCAGGAGCAGGTCGAAGCCGTCGCCCTGCGCCTCGACGATCAGGGCGGCGCCGTCGGGGCTGCGGTAGGGGGCGGTCCATCCGCCGTGGGCGTAGTCGGTGTCTTCGCCCTGGGAGGTGGGGGCGATGACGCCGTCCAGGGAGATGTGTTCGAAGATCCTGAGCTTTCTCATGGCGCGGCTCCAGTGGCCAGCTTACGGGCGGCGGCATGGTAAGAGTTTCGGCCCGGCGTGCGGGGCGAGCGGATCGAGGGGAGAATGCTGGGCATGACGCAGGAGCCGGAGATGAGCGCCGTGATTCGGAATGAACGCGTGATCGACGCGTCGCCACGGGCGGTGTTTGAGGCGTTCGCGCGGCCGGAGGTGTTGTCGAAGTGGTGGGGGCCGGCGGGGTTCACGAACAGCTTTGAGGCGTTCGAGTTCCGTCCCGGCGGGCGGTGGGTGTTCACAATGCACGGACCGAACGGCGCCAGCTACGCGAACGAGAGCGTGTTCCGGGAGATCGAGGCTGCGCGCCGGATCGTGATCGAGCACATCGTGCAGCCGTGGTTCCGGCTGACGGTGACGCTGACGGCGCGGGGCGGGGGGACGCACCTCGACTGGGCGCAGGAGTTCGAGAGTCCTGAGATGGCGGCGCGGATGCGGCCGCTGAGTCGAACGGCGAACGAGCAGAACCTCGATCGGCTGGAGGCGAAGCTTGCGGCGCGGGGTGGCGAGGGCTGATCGAGGAGGCGGAGTGATGGCGAAGAGAGCGGCGACGAAGACTTCGAAGGCGCGCGGGACGGCGAAGGCCGCGGGGCCTCGGCTGCTCGCGGGCGGGAACCCGCAGATCCCGAAGGGGTACGGCGATGCGCCGGTGCGGGCGTACATCGCGGCCATGCCCGGTTGGAAGCGAGCGGTCGGGCGGCGGCTGGACGAGATCATCGTGCGCACGGTTCCCGATGTTCGGAAGGCGGTGAAGTGGAACTCGCCGCTGTACGGCGCCGGCGACGCCGACCGCGGCTGGTTCATGAGTGTGCGCTGCTTCACCGGGTATGTGAAGGTTGCGTTCTTCCGGGGCGCTTCGCTGCGGCCAATCCCGCCCGGCGCGTCGAAGCAGAAGGAGGTGCGCTACTTGGACATCCGGGAGGGCGAGGCGCTCGACGAGGCGCAGTTCGCCGATTGGGTGGCGCAGGCGAGCCGGTTGGAGGGCGAGATGCTCTGAGTCTGGGACCATGGCGGCCCACTCCGACTGTTGAGGGAGAACCCGTTTGGCTCGGGTTCGGTCGGGCGGCAGGGGGGTTGGGTCCGATACGACGGGCTGGAGCGCCCGGCGCGTGCGGCCGGCCGGGGGTTGATGAGCGCAGGCGGCTTTTGGCTCGATGAAACTGGCGGACGCCCGGATGGCGGTTTAGTATGAACCGTTGCGATTTCGCGGCTTATGTCCGACCTGGAACCGGGCGCATCGATTCGAAACGGAGCTGAGCGCATGGAGCGGGAGTACACGCAGACGGAGCGGGAGAAGGCTTTTCTCGCCCGTGTCGAGGATGTCCAGTACAAGCGGGAGATCATCAACGGGCTGGCGCCGTTCATCGGCGACAAGACGCCCGAGGACATGCGCGGCTTCTACAGCGCCGACGAGCTGGTGCAGCTGGGCGGCCTGAAGGGCACCCCCCGCGATGTCGAGAAGCGGATGCCGGTGAAGATCACGCGGCACTTCTTCGAGCTGGCCAAGAAGAGCCCGGCGATCCAGCGGCTGGTCAAGGCCAGCCCCGACGAGACGATCGACCTGGCGGGCTCCGAGGACCCCGGCAACCAGATGGACTACAGCCCGGTCGAGGGGCTGCTGCACAAGTACGAGATGGGCCTGATGTATGTGGTCTCCACCTGCTCGGCCCACTGCCGGTTCTGCTACCGCGAGGAGCTGATCGCCCGCAAGGAGATCGCCCGCCAGGACGGCACCGTCGCCAAGAAGGGCCTGGCGCAGATCCCGGACATCGTGGACTACATCAAGTCGTTCAACGCGCGGGTCGCGGCCCACGGCGGGCGGTGCCCGGAATCCGGGCGCGAGAAGCTGCGCGAGATCCTGCTCTCCGGCGGCGACCCGATGGTGCTGAACAACTCCAAGATCGCGGCGTGGCTGGCGGCGCTGGCGGAGGTGGGCGTGGAGTCCATCCGCATCGGCACCAAGGAGATGGCGTTCTTCCCGCAGCGGTTCGACCGGACCTTCCTGGAGATGCTGGACGCGTTCCACGAGGCCTACCCGCAGGTCGGCCTGCACATGATGGTGCACTTCGAGCACCCGGACGAGTTCCTGCAGAAGGGCGACGACGGGGAGTATGTGCGCGATGGGCACGGCATCCCGCAGTGGGTGCCGGAGACGGAGGCCGCGATGCGGGGCCTGTTGTCGCGCGGGTGGCTGACGGTCGAGAACCAGACGCCGATCATCCGCGACATCAACAACGACCCGGACGCGCTGCGGATCATGCAGCGTGAGATGAAGCGCGTGGGCGCCGAGAACCACTACTTCTTCTGCGGCCGGGACATCGTGGCCTACAAGGCGTTCAACATCCCGATCGAGAGCGCCTGGAACATCCTCAACGAGTCGCAGAAGGGCCTGTCCGGCGCCGAGACGCACGCCCGCCTGTCGATCACGCACTACAAGGGCAAGACCGAGGTGGCGGCGGTGACGAACCAGCCGATCCCCGGGCTGGCCGGCAGCGAGAACGGCGTGGTGATCTTCAAGATCCTGCGGAACGCCGGCGGCGCCGCGGACCGTGGCAAGGTGTGCATCGTCGGGCGGAACCCCAAGGCGCTGTGGTTCAGCGACTACGAGGACCGCGTGCTGTTCGACGAGGCGGGGCTGTTCAAGTACGCGCGCGTGAAGAAGCCGAGCCTGACGCCGGCGGCCGCCGCCGTCGCCGCTTCCGCCGCGGCCGCGCGATGATCAACAAGCAGGTCCCGAGCCCTGCGGAGGCCGTCGCCGACATCTTCGACGGCGCCACGGTCATGGTGGGCGGCTTCGGCGAGGCCGGCAGCCCGATCGAGCTGCTGCACGCGCTCATCGATCAGGGGGCGAAGAACCTGACGGTGGTGAGCAACAACACCGGCAGCGGCGAGGTGGGGCTCGCGGCGCTGTTCAAGGCGGGGCGGGTGGCGAAGGTCATCTGCTCGTTCCCGAGGACGGCGAACTCGACGGTGTTCCCGGAGCTGTACCGCAGCGGCCGCACGACGCTGGAGCTGACGCCCCAGGGCACGCTGGCCGAGCGCATCCGCGCGGGCGGGGCGGGGATCCCGGCGTTCTACACGCCCGCGGCGGTGGGCACGCCGCTGGCGGAGGGCAAGCCGACGGCGGTGTTCGACGGGCAGGAATATGTGATGGAGCGCGGTCTGACGGCGGACTTCGCGCTCATCAAGGGGCGCGTGGCGGACACCTACGGCAATGTGGTGTACAGCAAGACGGCGCGGAACTTCGGGCCGCTGATGGCGATGGCGGCGAAGGTGGCGATCGTGCAGGCGAGCCGCGTCGTGGCGCCGGGCGAGATCGATCCGGAGACGGTGGTGACGCCGGGCATCTTCGTGGGGCGCGTGGTGGAGGTGGCGAACCCGGCGCACGAGTCCGAGCTGGTCGCGGCGGGGGCGAGCTATCCATGAGCGCAGCGAAGGAACAACGCGGCTGGTCGCGCGACGAGATGGCCCGGCGCCTGGCGCAGGACATCCCGAGCGGGTCGTATGTGAACCTGGGCATCGGCATCCCGGAGCTGGTGGCGCGGTTCGTGCCCGAGGGCCGCACGCTGATCTACCACACGGAAAACGGCCTGCTGGGCATGGGGCCCTCTCCGGCGGAGGGCGCGGGCGATCCGGAGCTGATCAACGCCGGCAAGCGCCAGGTGACGGCGATCCCGGGCGCGGCGTATTTCCACCACGCGGACAGCTTCGCGATGATCCGCGGCGGGCACATCGACCTGTGCGTGCTGGGCGCGATGCAGGTGTCGCAGCGCGGCGACCTGGCGAACTGGTCCACCGGCGAGCCGGACGCGATCCCCGCGGTCGGCGGCGCGATGGACCTGGTGGCGGGCGTGAAGTCGGTCTTCGTGATCACGCAGCACTGCACGAAAGAGGGCGAGTTCAAGCTCGTCGAGGAGTGCACATACCCGCTGACGGGCCGGCGCGTGATCGATCGGATCTACACGGACCTGGCGGTCATCGATGTGACCGAGGACGGGTTCCGGCTCGTGGAGCTGGCGCCGGGCGTGTCGTACGACGAGGTCAAGGGCAAGACCGGGGCGCCGCTGCTGCCGATGCGGGGCTGAACGGCTCTACTCGCGGACGAATGTAGTCGCCAGGCCCTGGCCGACGCCCACGCAGAGCGAAGCCATGCCTCGCTTGGCGTTGCGCCGCAGCATCTCGTGGACGAGCGTCGTGACGATGCGGGCCCCGCTGGCGCCCAGGGGGTGGCCGATGGCGATGGCGCCGCCGTTGACATTGACGCGATCGACGGGGAAGTCCAGCTCGCGGACGCAGGCGATCGACTGCGCGGCGAAGGCCTCGTTGAGTTCGAGCAACTCGATGTCCTTCACCGCCAGGCCCGCGCGGTCGAGGGCCTTGCGGATGGCCGGGACTGGGCCCACACCCATGACCGCCGGGTCCACGCCGGCCGAGGCGCTGGGGCCGACGAAGGCGAGCGGCTTCAGACCAAGCTGCTTCGCGCGTTGCTCCTCGACGAGCAGAAGGGCGGCGGCGCCGTCGTTGATGCCGGAGGAGTTGCCCGCGGTGACAGTGCCCTTGTCGTCCTTGGCGAAGGCCGGGCGGAGCGCCGCGAGTTGCGCGAGCGTGGTGCCCGGCCGGGGGTGCTCGTCGGTGTCGAAGACGATCGGCTCGCCCTTGCGCTGGGGGATCTCGACGGGGACGATCTCGTCCTTGAAGAGGCCCTTGCCGTGGGCCGCGGCCCATTTCTGCTGGCTGGAGAGGGCGAAGGCGTCCTGGTCCTCGCGGCTGATGTTTCGCTCGCGCGCGACATTCTCGGCGGTCTCGCCCATCGCGAAGGGGTGGTGCAGCTTCGAGAGGCGCGGGTTGATGAAGCGCCAGCCGATGGAGGTGTCGTGCATCTCCTGGTCGCGTCCGTAGGCGGCGTCGGCCTTGCTCAGGACATAGGGGGCGCGGCTCATGGACTCGACGCCGCCGGCGATGAAGACATCGCCGTGATTCGCCTCGATCATGCGGGCGGCGGTGTTGATGGCCTCGAGGCCCGAGGCGCAGAGGCGGTTCACCGTGGCGCCGGGCACGCTGGCGGGCAGCCCCGCGAGCAGCGCGGCCATGCGGGCGACATTGCGGTTGTCCTCGCCGGCCTGGTTCGCGGCGCCGAAGTAGACATCGTCGATGAGCTGCGGATCGACGCCGCTGCGGGCGACGACGGATCGGATGACCAGCGCCGCGAGGTCGTCCGGTCGAACGCCGGCAAGGGCGCCGCCGAAGCGGCCGATGGGGGTGCGCAGGGCACAGATGACGGCGGCGCGTCTTTGCATATCGGATTCTAACGGCGTGGCGAGGAGTTGTGCGGCTGCGAACACCCGAGGGGGAGACAGCCATTAAGATGGGGGGATGCACGCCCAGCTCGTTTCTTGTCGGCGCGGCCCGCGGGCCCGCCTCGCGGCGTTGGTCGTGGCGGGCTTGGCCGCGCCGCTGGCGGGCGGCTGCGCCTCGACCCCGGCGGCGGCCCCCTCGACCCAAGGAGAGTCCCCCATGCAGCTCGGCAACTTCTCGGTCAGTCTCGCGGTCAAAGACCTGGGCGCCTCGAAGGCGTTCTATGAGAAGCTGGGGTTCCGCCCGGTCGGCGGGAACGGAACGAACTACCTGATCATGCAGAACCGGACGGCGACGATCGGGCTGTTCCAGGGCATGTTTGACAAGAACATCCTGACCTTCAATCCGGGCTGGGACCGCGAGTGCAATACGCTGCCGAGCTTCGAGGATGTGCGCGAACTGCAGCGCGAGCTGCGGGCTCAGGGCGTGACGATCGTCACGGAGGCGGACGAGAGTTCGACCGGGCCGGCGAGCTTTGTCGTGGTGGATCCGGACGGGAACCCGGTCCTGGTGGATCAGCATGTGCCGGCGCCGAAGTAGCGGGGCGCCGCAGGAGAGAGCAACTCTGAAGCTGGAGGCATCATGACGAATCCGAACAAGGCGTTGTGGGAGAAGGGCGACTTCACGCGGATCGCCGCGTACATGCGGGAATCCGGCGAGGCGGTCGCGAAGAGCCTGGGCGCGGGGGCCGGCGTGAAGGCGCTGGACCTGGGCTGCGGCGACGGGACCACGGCGCTGCCGCTGGCGAAGCTGGGCGCCGATGTCACGGGCATCGACATCGCGCGCAACCTCGTCGAGGCAGGGAACCGGCGCGCCAAGGAGGCGGGGCTCGATCGGCTGCGGTTCCGCGAGGGCGACGCCTCGAACCTCGAGGGTGTGCCGGATGCGTCCTTCGACCTGACAATCTCGATCTTCGGCGCCATGTTCGCGCCGCGCCCGTTCGATGTCGCCAAGGAGATGACGCGGGTCACCAAGCCGGGCGGGCGGATCGTGATGGGGAACTGGATCCCCGGCGATCCGAGCTTCATCTCGCAGGTGCTGCGGATCAGCTCGGCGTTCACGCCGCCCCCGCCGGAGGGGTTCGTCAGCCCGATGACCTGGGGCGTCGAACAGCACATCGTGGAGCGCTTCGGCGCGGCGGGCGTGTCGCCGGACCGGATCACGATGCGGAAGGACACCTTCCGATTCATGTCGAGCGAGCGGTCGCCGAGGGAGTTCATCGACGCGTTCCGCGGCTACTACGGACCGACGATGAACGCCTTCGAGGCGGCGCAGAAGAACGGCAAGGAAGAGGAGCTGTACCGCCAGCTGGTGGAGCTTGCCGAATCCCAGAACGACAAGGGCGCCAAGGGGACCTCGATCCCCGCCACCTTCATGAGGGTGACGGTTCAGCGCTGAGCTGGCGTGTCTCCCGCGCGCGGCGCCGAGGCGGCGATCATCTGATCGGAGATCAGCCGCAGCGCGGTGCGCCATTCCTCAAGGCCCTTCTCGTCGGCGGCGGGGCCGAGGACCTCGCGCATGGAGTCGACGAGCAGCTTCACCACGAGGGTGTAGTGCTCCGGCCGGGCGCCATAGCCGGCGTGCCGCTCGCCCAGCGCCGCGAGCATGGCGGCGTTCTGCTCCGGTCGCTCGAGGTTGCGGACGACCGTGTCCAGCGAGGCGATGAGCTTGTCGCTCTGCGTCGCAAGATCGGTCTTGAACATGGAGCGAAGGTGCGGCGCCGCCGCGAAGAGCTTGGCGTAGAAGACCTCGCCCAGGCGGAGCCCCTGCATCCGGATCTGCTCGAAGCTCGCGCGAAGCCGGGCGATCAGGGCGTGGTCCATCGGCAGGCCCGCCAGTGGATCCTGGCGCTGAGAACGGGCGATCGGGTGGCGCTGGACGGGCATCATGGTCCTCCGGGGGCGGGTGACACGGGAGGACGCGGGAACGGCGGCCTCATCGCGCCGGATTCGGCGCTGGTCGAGGGGGGATAGAACGCGGAGAGCAGCGCTTTGCGGGCCCATGGGTCCTGCTCGGGGTCCAGGCCGGCCCCGGCCAGCGCCTCGCGGATGCCGTCGGCGTCGGAGGGACCGGCCGCGAGAACAGGATGGACCCGCGAGACCGCGGCGTCGCGGGCGGCGACGCTGCGTCGGAGCGACTCATCGGCCTGGGCGCGGGAGGCGGAGTCGAACAGCCGGACGGTGGAGTCGAAGGAGCCCGAGGCGAGCCATCGGCCGTCCGGGCTGAAGGCGACGCCGCGGATGGCGGAGTCGTGCGCACGGAACGAGGCGATCAGGTCGAGGGTCTCGATGTCGAACAGCACGATCTCGCCGAACCAGGAGCCGGCGGCCAGGCGGGAGCCGTCGGGGCTGATCGACAGGCAGGTGACGATCTGCCCGTGCCCGGCGATGGTGGCCACGCAGTCGCCGGTCGCGACATCCCAGGCGCGGACGGTCTCGTCACGGGCGCCGGAGTACAGGCGGGCGCCGTCGGGGCTGAACAGGACGGCGAAGACATCGGACTGATGCTCGTCCAGACTTCGGATCGCGGCGCCGGTGTTCGCGTTCCAGAGGCGGACGGCGCGGTCGCGCGAGCCGGTCGCCACCACCGATCCGTCCGGGCTGAAGCACACCGAGTTCACGCGCGCGCCGTGCGCCTGGATGGTCAGTGGTTCGGTCGCGGCGCCGAGCGTCCAGATGCGGACGGAGCCGTCCTCCGCGCCGGCCGCGATGCGCTGGCCCGCGGCGTCGAAAGCGACAGACGCGATCCGTGAGGGCAGGTCATTGAAAATCGTGGTCGCTCGGCCTGTATTCGTGTCGATCGTGACCACGCTCGGCGCGGTCGTGCCGGCGGCCATGCGTCGGCCGTCCGGCGACATCGCCAGGGCGCGGACCTCGCCTTGACCGAGATCGAGCCGGGCGATCGGTTCGGTCAGGTCAGGGTCCCAGAGGATCACTGCGCCGTCGCGCGAGCCGGACGCCAGCATCGAGCCGTCTGGCGTGAACGCGAGCGACATCACATAGCCGCCGTGCCCGGAGAGCGTCGAGACGCCGCCGGGCGAGGTGAACTCGGAGGCCTTCCAGGTGCGGATGGTTCGGTCCCACGAGGCGGAGACGAGCAACTGGTCGTCCGGTCGGAAGCTCAGCGAAGCGATCGCGCTCGTGTGCCCGCCAAGGTCGCCGATCCGCTCCCCATCGGGCAGCGAGAACAGGACGATGCCGCGGTGCACCAGGCCCGCGGCGAGCAGGCGTCCATCGTGCGAGAAGGCCACGGAGCGCACGGTGTTCACACCCTCGGTGGCCTGCAGCTCGAGGGGCGGGGCTTCGCTGTCCAGGGCCCAGACGAAGACCCGATTGTCGCCGCCGACGGCGGCGAGCTGCCGAGCGTCTTCGCTGAAGCACACCTGGTTCAGCGCGCCGGGGAATGCCACGCGCCGGACGAGCGAGAGATCACCGGCCCGCCGGACCTCGATGTCGCCCCGGTCGCTGTAGGTCGCCAGGAGCGAGCCATCGGGCGAGGCGGCGAGGCCCTGCGCGCCGCCGGGATGGTCGTTTGGAATGTTGATCTCAGCGGGTGGATCGAGCGTCCAGATTCGGGCCTCGCCGATGTCGCAGGCCGCGGCGATGCGTCCACCGGGCATGGCCGCGACGGCGCGGACGGGCGCCGGCATGCGGCCGAGGACCCGGCGTTCCTCAAGGGTCGTCGGGTCGAGGACACGCACCGCGCCGTCGAGGTCGCCGATGACGACCGCGTCGCCCTCGACGGTGAAGACGCCGGTCCACGCCCGGGCGGGCGCTTCGGTCGTCGCGGTGGCGATCATTTCGCCGCTGGAGGCGTTCCAGACGCGGACGACGCCGTCGCCGGCGATGGTGAGGAATCGCGTCCATCGGCGGTTCGGCGCCAACTCCAGGATCATGTCGTCGTGGGCCTGGACCACGGTGGCGCTGCGCTCGGAGAGCCGGTCGAGGAAGCCCCATTCCCAGTTGCGCGGCTGGTGGGAGGCGCTCCGGAGGCGCGAGCGCATCTGCTCGAACTCGCCGGTCTTCATGGCGGAGAGCGCGCCTGCGATCTGGGCGGTGTACGCCTGCCAGCGGGCCTGGTCGCGCTCGCGGACGGCCTCCGCTTCCGCGGCGCCGCGGCGGTCCATCTCCGCGTTGAGGCGGAGCGCGAACGCGGCGCTGATCGCGGCGATGAGCACGATGCTGGCCACGATCGACGCGGCGACGCCGGCGAACGCGGGGTTCCGGCGCGCGAAGAGCCGGAGTTGGTCCAGCACGCCGGGGGGACGGGCCTCGATGGGCTGGTGCGCCAGGGCGCGGCGCAGGTCGGCGGCCAGCGCCGCGGCGCTCTCGTAGCGGCGGCCGGGTTCCTTCTCGATCGCCTTGTTGATGATGGCCTCAAGGTCGCGGTCGGGCTGGCCGTCGAGGAATGTCGGGGGGATGTGCGGCTCGTGGATGATCGCGTGCAGCGCCGCGGGGATCGGGCGCTGGGACAGGTCGTGCGGGAGCCGGCCGCAGGTCAGCTCGTAGAGCAGGACGCCGAGCGAGTAGATGTCGGTGCGGATGTCGATGTCGCTCGAGACGCCGCACTGCTCGGGGCTCATGTAGTGGAGCGTGCCGACGATCTGGTGGGCGCCGGTGAGGGAGGTGGGGGAGTTCGCGTGGGCCTCGGTGGCGCGGGCGACGCCGAAGTCGATGACCTTGGCGCGGCCCTCGCCGTCGACGAGGACATTCGCGGGCTTGAGGTCCCGGTGGATCACGCCGTGCTGGTGGCCGTGGTGGACGGCGTCGCAGACGGTGAGGAACAGCTCGATCCGCTGGCGCTTGGTGAGCCCGTGGCGATCGGCGTAGGTGGTGATCGGCGCGGCGTCGGGGATGAGCTCCATCGCGAAGAACGGCGCGGGGGAGGGCTGCTCGAGCTGGGCGGCGCCGGCCTCGTAGATCTGCGCGATCCCGGGGTGGTGCAGGCGGGCGAGCGCCTCGGTCTCGAAGCGGAATCGCATGTAGGCGTCGGAGTTCCGCACCGTCTGGTTCAGGACCTTCAGCGCGACGCGCCGGCGGGGGTCCTCCTGGATCGCCTCGTACACGGTCGCCATGCCGCCGACGCCCAGAACGCCGATGACCAGGTAGTTGCCGACGGCGTCCGGGATCGCGCGGGCGTCCTCGGCTTCTCGCTCCAGCGCGGGTCGCTCGAGGAAGGTGGAGGCCTTGTCGGCGGCGTCGACCAGCGCCATGGCGCGCTGCAGGAGCGCGGGCTCGTCGGCGCACTCGGCGCGGATGAAGTCCCGCCGCCGATCGGGGGCGTGGTCCATGGCGCGCATGAGCAGCGCGTGCGATCGGCGGGCGAGGTCAATCTCCGACGGCATCGGTCTCCTGAGGGTCGGCCTCCGAGAGGCGATGGAACAGCCAGGCGCGGGCGACCTGCCAGTCGCGGTCGACACTCCGGGCGCCGATCGAGAGGGCGGCGGCGACCTCCGGGATGCTCAGACCGCCGAAGAACCGGAGCTCGACGATCTGCGCCTGGCGTTCGTTGATCTGGGCGAGTTCGTCGAGCGCCTCGCCGAGGGCGACGAGGTCCAGGTCCTTCTGCGGCGCCGCGACGGCCTGGTCGTCGATGCTGATGCGCTGCCGGTGTCCGCCTCGCTTGAGGGCCTGGCGCTCGCGGGCGTGGTCGAGGAGGACGCGACGGATGACGCGGGCGGCGATCGAGAAGAAGTGGAGACGGTCGTTCCACTCTGCGGACCGCTGGTTGACGAGGCGCAGGTAGGCCTCGTGGACGAGGGCGGTGGGGTGCAGGGTGTGCCCGGGGCGCTCGTTGCGGAGCTGGCTGGCGGCCAGTCGCTTCAGGTCGTCGTAGATCGCGAGCATGAGACGCTCGGCGTCGGCGGGGTCGCCGGAGCTGGAGGCCCGGAGCAGCCGCGTCACATCACCCGGCGCGTCGTTCATGCTTGTGGCTCCTGGCTTGGCGCCGCCGGGCGAACGGAACTCGGCTCGGCGGTTGAGTTTATCACCAACCGCCGGCTCCAACGGCGGCGGGACTGCTGATGAGCGGACGCTGGGGTTCAGAGCCAGGCAGCTGGACATGGGGCGCCTCCGATGAGCAGGACGCGGGATCCGCGCCAAGATCGCGCCACGGGAAGGTCGGATCGGTGCGGGGCAAGGCTGGAGGGCGATACGCAGGGTGGAGCGGGGTCGGCGGTCCGGCTAGCGTCGGCTTCCCGGGGCGCAGAGCCCGGGCGCCGAGGAGGTCCAATGCAGCAGGGGCAGATACTTACGCCGTGGATGCACCGTCGCTGGCGCTTTGAGTTCCCCGCCGAGTTGCATCCGGCGGTCATCGAGCGGCTGCGGGGCGCTCCGGCCCGTGCCGCGGCGCTGGCGGCGGAGCTCGGGCCGGGCGAGGCGACGCGAATCCCCGAAGGGGGTTGGTCGGTGCAGCGTCATCTGGCGCACCTGGCGGACCTCGAGGCCCTGCTGCACGCGCGGCTCGACGCCTACGAGCGGGGCGATGCGGCGCTGCCCGCGGCGGACATGACCAACGCCCGGACGACCGGTCAGGACCACGAGGCACGCCCGATGGCTTCGGTCCTGGACGAGCTGCGCCGGGTGCGGGGCGAGACGGTCGCGCGGCTGGAGGCCTACCCGCGTGACTTCTTCGGCCGATCGGCCTGGCACGAGCGGCTGGGGATCCAGAAGCGCGTGGTGGACACCTGCGTGTTCTTCGCGGATCACGACGATCATCA
>CALKYH010000040.1 GCA_938003595.1 uncultured bacterium | reverse complement strand
GCGGCCATGGCCTCGGGCACGCCCTTGCGGCGCATGAGGTTGGCCTGGCAGGAGTAGGTCGTGCCGTCTTCGAGCTTGTTGAGCGTGTGCCCCGCTTCCGCGATGCAGCGCTCGCCGGTGTGGACGGCGACGCCGCCCTGGGCGTCCACCATGGCCACCTGCCGGACGGCGCTGGCGTCGTCCTTGCGGATGAGGTGGTCGAGGACATCGCCGGCGCGGTCGCCGTCGCGCATGAGTTCGAGGCCGCGCGGGCCGTAGGAGATTTCGACGAGGCTCTGCGTGGCGACCGCGCCGACGCCGGCCTCGGCCCAGGGGACGACGGGGCCGACGCTGAACCAGTGGGATTGCACGGCGACGCCCATCTCGCCGGTCTTCGCGTCGCGGGCGACGATGGAGTAGGTGGCGACGGGGCGGACGGTGTGGGGTCCGGGCGCGGCGCCGGGGGAGGATTCATGGGACGCGCCGAGGGCGCACGCGGTCAGCGCCAGCGCGACGGTGCAGAGGATGAGGTTCATGGGGAAAGGGTAGCGAGGGGGGGCACGGGGGCGCGTTTGCGGGCGTTGGCCTGCACGCGGGCGAGGGCGCGGCGCTGGCGGCGGTTGAGGGTGGTGGGTTTCGGATCGTCAGAGCCCGGAGCGCGAGCGACGAGCCCCGGGCGCTGGGGTGAGGCGGGGCGCTGGTGGGCAAGGTGCGCTTGGGGCCCGTCGCTTGCGCTCGGGGTTCTATTCGGAGGGGAGGAAGGAGCAGGACGGCACAGGCGCGCGATCTCGAGGAGGGCGCGGAGTTTGATGTGGTCCTTGTCGGTGGTCTGGGCGAGGGTGAGCAGCGCCTGCAGGGCCTGGGCGAAGAGAGATGCTTTGAGGTCTTCGATCGCTTGCATGTGGGTGGTCCTCCACCCTTGGGCGGAGGTGCGCGTCTGTGCGCACAGGACGGTCGCGCGCGGCGGGGGTGTGCGCGGAATCCGGCCTGGGGAGCGGGGAAAATTTTCTTGAGCGCACGCGGATTTTGGGATTTCGAGGGACGGGTTTGTGCGCGCGCAGGTGGCGCTTCACGAGAGGCGCATGGAGCCGCGACCGTGAGGGAGCGGGCCACCCGGGGCGGAGCAGGCCGGAAGCGAACACGCCGGGCAGGAGAGCATCGGTGGTGGTCCGCTCCCTGACGGTCGCGGTTCATTATGGAGAGAGGCGCTCCGCGCAGCGGGCGTCATCAACCGTGCAGAGCCACGGTTGATGGCACGGCCGTTGGTGAACCGTCATGGCCTAGCCGAGGACGGCTAGACCATGGCGCCCGCTGACGACCCCTCTCCCCGGCCCTCTCCCCCAAGGGGAGAGGGGGAAACATCACTGCCGGCCGGCGCGGGCCTTCATGGTGACGGCGACGGTTTGCTCGACGCCGTTGCGGACGATGACCATCTCGACGACATCGCCGGGCTTGTGGGCGGCGAGGCGTTCCATCATGGCGCCGACATCGGGCAGTTCTTCGCCGCCCCAGCGGATGATGCGGTCGCCCTTCTGGATGCCGGCGTCGGCGGCG
Organism: uncultured bacterium; assembly: GCA_938003595.1. Lineage (GTDB taxonomy): Bacteria > Planctomycetota > Phycisphaerae > Phycisphaerales > UBA1924 > JACVCK01. Next base: position 2,374 of record CALKYH010000040.1, on the reverse strand, counting down.
GAGGTGCCTTCGTAGACCTCGCCGACGGTGACGCCGGGCATGTCGTCGGCGTAGTTGCCGGGGGCGATGCCCAGGCGGACCGAGACGCCGCGGACCGCGCCCTGGCGGGAGGTGGTGCCGGTGCTGGTGAAGGTGAAGGAGCCCTGTCGCGTGGCGAGGGCCATGGCCAGGTCGCCGGCGAGCTCGGCGATGCGGGCGCCGCCGCCGAAGTTCACCGTGGCGCCGACATCCTGCGGCGTGTGGTACTCCTCGTGGAGACCGGTGAAGAGGAAGAGGACGGGGATGTCCTTGGCGTAGAAGGAGGCGTGATCGGAGGGGCCCTGTCCGCCCCTGGTGGCGGTGATCTCGATGCCGGAGGCGTCGAAGATGGGCCTGACGAAATCTTCGAAGCCCTCGGCGGTGCCGACGCCGCCGATCTCGAACTTGTTGTCGCGGAGGCGGCCGATCATGTCCATGTTGATCATGGCGCTGATCTGCGAGAGGGCGACGGAGGGGTTCTCGGTGTAGTAGCGGGAGCCGTTGAGGCCGCTCTCTTCGGCACTGAAGGTCAGGAAGAGAATGGAGCGCGCGTCGGCGTTGTCAGGGAGCGCCTCGTAGGCCTTGTGGAGGTCTTCGGCGAGCATGAGGACGCCGGAGGTGCCGGAGGCGTTGTCGTCGGCGCCGGGGTGGATGACGCCCTCGGCGTCGCGGGCGCGGGAGCCGAACTGGCCGTAGCCCAGGTGGTCGTAGTGGGCGCCGATGACGACATATTCGTTGGCGAGGGCGCCCTTGCCGCGGAGGACGGCGCCGACATTGGCGGTGGGGATCTGCTCGATCTCGATGCCGGTGGTGAGTGCGATCCTGGCGTTGAGCGCGATGGGGCCGGCGGTGTCCTTCTCGTCGGCGAGGAGGCGCAGGTCCTTGAGGCTGCGGCCCTGGGCGTCGGCCTTCTTGAGCATCGTGTCGGCGGCGTCGACGCTCATCATGACGACGGGGACATCGACGGCGGTGCCGAAGCGGGTGCGGGCGGCGGATTCCAGGCGGGTGGCGCGGTCGTCGTCGGCGCCGGGGGTTCCGACGAGGATGACGCCCGCGGCGCCGCGCTCGACGGCGGCGCGGATCTTGGGCAGGAGCGAGGCGTTGTTGGACCAGCCGCTGACATCCTGCCACTTGGACTTGCCGTTCTCGTCCATGGGCTCGAAGCGGAGGATGAGTGCGATCTTGCCGTTGAGGTCCTCGCTGTGGAGCGGGTAGTTGGTGTAGTCGTCGGGGCCGGCGTCGATGGAGTAGCCGACGAACACGAGGTCGCCCTCGGCGTTCCCGGTCCCGGAGATGCCCAGGACATTGAAGTCTTCCTCGGCTTCGAGCTGCCTGGAGTCGCCGGCGGCGGTCCAGGCGAAGTCGGCGTCGGTGACGATGACATCGCCGGAGACATTGAAGGGCTGGCGGAAGGTGGGCTCGCCGTCGATGGAGAACGCGGGCTCGAGGCCGGCGCGGGTGAAGTAGAACTGGATGTAGTCCTGGGCGAGGAGGTTGCCGTGGGTGCCGGGGGCGCGGCCCTCGAAGAACTCGTTGCTCAGCGCCATGACATGGGCGTGGAAGCGCGCGGTGTCGGGGCCCATGGCGTCCAGCGCGGCGGCCACGGGGGACTCGTCCCAGCGGGCGGCGTCGATGGCGGCGGCGCTGGCGCCGGAGACCTCGCCGGTGGAGACGCGGTGGTCGGCCGAGTCGGCGCAGCCGGCGGCGAGGAGCGCGGCGAGGGCGAGGGCGGCGGCGGGCGCGAGGCGACGGATGGAGGGGTCGTTGGGCATCGGCTGGGGTCTTCCACTGGGAAGGAATGGGCTGGTCGGGCGGGCCCGGGATTCCGGGGGCCGGGACGGCCGGGCGGCCGGCCTGGGTCTTCACAGTACCGCCGTCGGGGCCGGCGGTCGCACGGGGGGCGTCCGGCGGTTCCTAGACTGTGGGTGTCGCCGCGCGGCGCGGGCCGTGTCGGACCCGCTGAGCAAGCCCCGGCGACCCCCGGAACCCGCCCCAGTCGATCCGAGCATTCGATCCACATGACACCAGCCACCGCTTCGTCGTCCCCGGCCCGCCCTGTTTCGGTCGAGCCCGGTTGTGATGCCTCTTCGGCGCCGATCCCGGCGGAGGTCCGCGCGGTTCTGTCGCCGACGGACCTGTTCGTTGAGCGGCACATCGGGCCGAACGACGAGGAGATCGCCTCGATGCTGGGGACGCTGGGGTATGACTCGCTCGATGCGCTGATCGCGGACACGATCCCGGCGTCGATCCGGATGAAGTCGCCCCTGAAGCTCAAGGGGCTGTGCGACGGCGCGCCGCTGGGCGAGACGCAGGGGCTGGCGCGCCTGCGGGCGATGGCGGAGAAGAACCGCGTGCA
>CALKYH010000039.1 GCA_938003595.1 uncultured bacterium | reverse complement strand
ACGAGATGCCGGAGATCACGCCGACGGTCGCGAGCATGGGCAACGGGCGATTCCTCGTCGCCGCGTCGGTGTTTCGGCCCGAGGAGGGCATGCAGTCCTATCGGATCTCAGTCCGCGCCGGCGGGCCGCCCTGCCCGGCCGATGTCGACGGCGACGGGGTCGTCGGCTTCGGCGACCTCAACATGATCCTTTCCAACTACGGCCTCGGCGCCACGGGCGGGGGCGTGATGGAGGGCGACATCAACGGCGACGGTCTGGTCAACTTCGCCGACCTCAACGAGGCGCTCTCGGCGTACGGCCAGTCCTGCTGAGAGAGACGGTCGACAGGTCCACACGACCCGCCGCGCTCGCCGAGAGGCGGGCGCGGCGTTTTCGTTGGACTCAGCGCCCCGCGGCGTGGGGGCAGCCGCAGGCCGGGGCGCAGGCGTCCCGCGCGGGGAGCGCGTTGTTCAGGTCGGTGGACAGCTCGCCGATGCCGGCGAACATGGCCTTCGCGGCGCCGACGATCGCGTCCTGCTGGGCCGGGGTGAACTCCACCGAGTTCATGTCGTCCTTGAAGGCTGTCCAGAGGGCGCGCTGGTCGTCGGCGTAGGGGTCCAGGTACTTCAGGCCCGCGCCGGGGGTGAGCGCCAGGGACTTCTGCATCGCGCGGGCGATGAACTTGTTGCCGTTGTTGGAGCCCTCGAGCACATAGTGGAAGCCCAGCGCCGTCAGCGGCTCGGCGCGGTAGGCCGTCTCGATCGTGTTGATCAGGCGCGCGGTGGCGCCGAGCGGCTCGATCTCGCCGGCGTCGGCGCCGAAGTAGGCCAGGTCCTCGAGCAGGTAGGGCTCCTGGAACTGGGCGTCCTTCACGGCCTTGGCCGCGCCGGGGTTGGAGGATCGCAGGTCGCGCAGGCGCGACTCGAGCGCCTTGTGGATGAGGAGCATCTGCCCGAGCCAGGCGACATAGGCGTCGCGCGGCAGTTCGCCTTTGGCGAGGTTCTTCTGGAAGACATGGGACTCGGCGTCGGCGTGCATCGCCGCGGTCTCGAGCTTGAGACGCTCCATCAGGGTGGAGGCGGTCGTGGTCGTCATGGAATTGGTCCTTGTGGGATCGCGGGCGCGCGTCAGCGGGCCGCCATCCAGGCGAGCGCGGCCGGCACGATCAGCCAGGCCATGCCCTTGATGAAGAAGAAGGCGAACCCCAGCACGCCGAGGCGCGCGATCCAGCGCCGCCCGGCCGGGGGCACGGGGCAGCGGTCCGGGTGGGCGGCGGGCTCCGAGCTCTCGGGAGAGGGCGAAACCGCACCGTGTGCGACGGGGCAGCGGCCGGGGCTCTTCAGATGAGACTCAGTCTCAATCATGGGCGAAGGATAGTCACGGCTCGCGGGAGCGTCAAACCCTGGACCCGATCCATCGGCGGGCGAGGCCGGAACCGGGCACAATCCGGCCGACCCACGGAGGCCACCCTGACCGCCCAGTACTCCATCGCCCCGAACCCTCGGCTCCACCTGCCCATCGTCTGGCAGGGCGAGGAGGCGCTCGTCGTGGACAAGCCCGCCGGCATGGCCAGCGAGCCGGGCAAGGGCCAGCGCGAGAACACGGCGATGAACGCGCTGTTCGCGCGCTTCGGCAACCTGCTGCAGAACATGGGCGAGAAGCGCGACTTCGGGCTGCTGCACCGGCTCGACCGCGAGACGAGCGGGCTGCTGCTGGTGGCGCTGCGCCCCCGCGCATACGACGCGCTGCGGGCGCAGTTCGAGGATCGCTCGATCGTCAAGCGCTACTGGGTGATTGTCGCGGGGAAGCCGCCCCGGGAGCAGGGGTTGATCCGCAAGCCCATCGCGGAGGTGGTGGACGAGAAGCGGCAGAAGAAGGCGCAGATCAGCGGCGCGGGCAAGCCGGCGATCACGGCTTACCGCGTGCTCGGCACGCGCGGGAACGCGTCGCTGGTGGAGTGCCGCATCGGCACGGGGCGGCTGCACCAGATCCGCGTGCACATGGCGGCGGTGGGCTGCCCGGTGATGGGCGACGGGTTCTACGCGCCGCCGGAGTTCCGGCGCCTGGCGCCGCGGCTGGCGATGCATGCGCACCTGCTTTCCTTCGTGGACCCGACATCTGGCGACCGCGTGGTCGTCCGGAGTCCTATCCCGGGCGATCTGGCGGACTTGATGCGGTCGAAGGGCCTGCGGATGAGCCCGGAATGAGCGATCCAGCCGAGCATATCGAACGCCATGAGCGCCGGTCGTCGCCGACGGGCATCTCGTCTGCGCTGTTCGCTTTCTATCCCCACCCCGAGCTGCCATGGATCTGGCCGAACCTGCGGGCGCTTCAGCGAGACGATGTCGTCGGCGTCGATCACGGTCGGCTGCCGGCGCTGCACATCCTGATCGGCACGCCCATCTTCATGACCGTCTGGGTGGGATTGGCCTGGTTCATTCTGACCGTGATTCTGCAGGAGGAGAAGGAGCACGCTGCGCTGCTGCGATCGATCCGGGACGCGCTGTTGCCCCTCGGCATCGGCTTCATCGTGTTCATGTATGTCGGGTGCACCGTGCAGCAGGCGCGAGTGAGGCGGAAGGGCCCGGTTCTTGAGATTGATCTGCGGCGTCGCACGCTGCGCGCCCGCGGGAAAGATGAGGTCCCCTTCGACCGCCTGCTGCGGTTCGAGATCGTCGCTCACGGCACCTCACGCGGGTACAACTGGAGAGGCGTCTGGATTGTCATCGCACAAGAGGCGGGCGGCGAAGAGGTCGTCGTTCCGGTCGGCAAGTCCAACGGGAGCAGCTTCTGGCAGATCCCCAAGGTGTTCGGACGACTGGCGCGCGAGCTGGGGATCCCCTGCGAGATGTCCAAGGTGCGCGATCCCTAGGGGTAGCAGTGGCGGCTGAGGTCGGCCCGTCGAGGCGCCTCACGGAGAAGGCCGCGGGATCCCCATCCAGGGGAGTCCGGCGGGGGGCGGCCGGGGCCCCGATGAGCCAAAATGGAACCCGGCGGCGCCGGGACCGAACAGAATGACGATGAAAACCCGGGTCCGGGCGCCCTGTGCGGGGTTTCTGGGCTAGGTTTATTGGATCGGTTCGCGTCCGAGACGCGCGGCCTTGTGTGGGGCGCCGGCACGGACGGGGAGGCAGGCATGGCGCCTTGGATGCTCATCGTCGGCGGCGGGACCCTCGCGATCGCGGGGCTGTGGCTGTTGGCTTCGGCGCTGGCGAGTTCGCGCCGGCGCGACGCCGCGCGGCGGTTCTCGATCCTGAACCTCGGCAGCGGCGCGGATGCGCAGCGTCTGCCGATGCGCGAGAACTGGGCGGGGACGGAGGCGAGCGAGATCGCGGGCATGGGCCGGCTCGCGGGCGCGGGGCACGAGGAGCCGAACACCTCGATCCGCCGGCCGCTGGACTGGTCTCCCGAAGAGGTGGACTGGCTGCTGGCGGACACGCACATCGGGCGCGGCTGGGGCGCGCGCAAGGTGATGACGCCGGACGGGCCGATGGTGCTGACGACGCCGCCGTTCCGGCTGCGCAAGAGCATCATGAACTACCGCGAGCGCGCGTACGCGCGGGCGGTGTCGGTGATGCTGCCGAGCGGGTTCGTGATGTGCCCGCAGGTGCGGCTCGAGAGCATCCTGACGCCGATGCACCCGGACGGCCGTCCGGTGGAGGACTTCCGCAACTGGCGCCGGCGCGTGCGGATGCGCGCGGTGGACTTTGTCATCTGCCGTCTGCCCGAGTGGTCGCCGGTGGTGGCGATGGAGATCGAGCGCGAGAAGAGCGCCAAGGCGTTCGCACGCGACAAGATGATCGACGAGACGCTGGCGGAGGCGGGCCTGCCGCTGATCCGCTGCTCCGGCTCTCCGCAGGAGGACTGGGCGATGATCCGGCCGTACCTCAAGGGCACGGGCGTGCGCCACGGCGCGACGAACGGCCAG